>CAYNNT010000018.1:0-35798 GCA_964398675.1 uncultured Brevundimonas sp. | reverse complement strand
GACCAACCAGGACGAGCGGCACCGGATCGTGGCCACGGGCATCGTCGCCCTGCCTTACGACTTCCGTCTGTCGGGCATCGTGACCCTGGGTTCGGGCCTGCCCTTCACCCAGTTCGTCTGCCCGACGGCCACCAATCCGGACATCTGCTGGAACGGCGGCCGGCCCGCGAAGCACGACTTCATCATCCCGAACGCCTTCGCCTACCGCCAGGTCGATCTTCGCCTGACCAAGTCGTTCGACGTGTTCAACGGCCAGACCGTCGAAATGATCTTCGACGCGATCAACGTGTTCAACTTCGAGAACTATTCGAACTTCGAACAGTGCCTCTGCTCGGCGCAATACGGCGATCCGCGCGGTCAGTACCTGCCGACCCGGAGCTTCCAGGTGGGCCTGCGTTACCGCTGGTAGTCTTCCCCCGTGCCTGACGGCCGCCTCCCGGATCCTGACCGGGGGGCGGCCGACTTTTTTGACTGAGTTGCGTTAGAGTATGAGGATGGAGCCCATGGATCGTCGCCGGTTTTTGATGGGTTCAACGGTCGCCGGCGCCACGGCTCTCGGATTGTCGGGCTGCGGGACCGCGGGCCTCGACTATTTCCGGCCGATGCCCCCGCGGGTCTATCCCGCCACGGACGAGCTGCAGGAACGAACGTTCCACTGGTTCACCCACGTCACCAACCGGGCCAACGGCCTTACGCCCGACCGATGGCCGACCGAGTCCTTCTCGTCGGTCGCGGCCGTGGGCTTCGCCCTGACCTGCTGGCCGATCGGGGTCGAGCGCGGCTGGATCAGCCGCGAGGAGGCGCGCGAGCGCACCCTGACCACGATCCGCTTCTTCCACGATGCGCCGCAGGGGCCGCAGGCCACGGGCGTCAGCGGCCACAAGGGCTTCTTCTATCATTTCCTCGACATGCGGACCGGTCACCGCTTCGACCGCACGGAGCTGTCGACCGTCGACACGGCCCTGCTGGTCGCCGGCATGCTGTTCTGCGCGCGCTGGTTCGACGGCGACCATGCGGAGGAGGTCGAGATCCGGCGTCTGGCCCAGGCCGTCTATGACCGGATCGAATGGGACTGGGTCATGGTGCGGCCCAACCGCATCTCGATGGGCTGGCACCCCGAGACCGGCTTCATCGAGGCCGACTGGCACGTCTACAATGAAGGCATGCTGGTCCTGCTGCTCGCCATCGGCAGTGCGACCCATCCCGTGCCCGCCACGGTCTGGGATGAGTGGTGCAGCGTCTATGACCGCAGCTGGACCGACCGCTGGGGCCCGGCGCACCTGCATTTCCCGCCGATGTTCGGGCACCAGTACAGCCATATGTTCATCGACTTCCGCACCATCCAGGACGCCTGGATGCGGAGGAAGAGCGCGGAGGTCGGCAGCCGCTATTTGTGGACCTATCACCACAACAGCATCCTCGCGGTGCAGGCGCAGCAGAAATACGCCATCGACAATCCGATGGGCTGGGCCGGCTATTCCGCGGATGTCTGGGGGCTCACGGCCTGTGACGGGCCGGGCGATTTCAAACAGGTGATCGACGGACGCGAGCGGGAGTTCTTCAGCTATTCCGCGCGGGGCCCCGGGGATCGCGACGACGGCACCATCGCCCCGACCGCCATGGCCGCCTCCATGCCGTTCTCGCCGGACCTGGTCGAACGCGGCGTGGTCGCGATGAAGGACCGCTACGGCGCCGGGATCTATACCGAGTTCGGCTTCCTCGACTCCTTCAACCCGACCCTGACCGAGCGGCAGGGGCGGCTTCAGCACGGCCGGATCGTGCCGAACGTGGGCTGGGTGGACGGCGACTATCTGGGTATCGACCAGGGCCCGATCGTCATTCAGATCGAGAACCACCGCTCGGCCATGGTCTGGGAGCGGATGCAGGGCGACCCCAATCTGGTGCGCGGGCTCAAGCGGGCCGGGTTCACCGGCGGCTGGCTGGCCAACCTTGGGGATTCAGGGGCGTGATCGATGTCCGGCCGGACCGGCGGACGACGCTCGGCCTGCTGGCCGGGGCCGCGGCGTCCGGTCTGGCCGGCTGCGGCCGCCGCAACGACGGTTCGACGCGCCTGTCCTTCTGGGCCATGGGCAATGAGGCGACCAATGTCCCGCAGATCCTGCCCGAGTTCGAACGGCTGAATCCCGGGATCACCGTCAATGTCCAGGCCCTGCCGTGGACGGCGGCCCATTCCAAGCTGCTGACAGCCTACGCCGGCAATTCGCTGCCGGACCTCAGCCAGGTGGGCAACACCTGGGTGTCTGAAATGGCCGCCATCGGCGCGATCAGCCCGACGCCGGCCTTCGCCGCGGACCTGCTGACCGACCAGTTTCCGGCGGTGCTGGAAACCAACCGCATTGGCGGGCAGGTGGTCGGCACGCCCTGGTATGTCGACACGCGACTGATCTACTACCGCTCGGACCTGCTGGAGCGGGCCGGGTTCGAGGCCGTGCCCCAGACCTGGGACGACTGGAAGACCGCCATGCATGCGGTCAAGCGCGTGGCCCCGGCGGGCGGCTACGCCGTGCTGCTGCCGGTCAATGAGTTCGAACAGCTGCTGACCTTCGGCCTGCAGGGCGCCGAGCCCCTGCTGCGCGACCGGGACACGCGCGGGAATTTCTCCAGCGCCTCCTTCATCGCCGCCCTGGAGTTCTACAAGAGCCTGTTCGACGAGGGCCTGGCGCCGGTCGCCTCCTCGACGCAGATCTCCAACGTCTGGACCGAGTTCGAACGCGGCTGGTTCAGCTTCTATTTCTCGGGTCCATGGACCATTGGCGACTTCAAGAGCCGGCTGAAGCCGACCACGCGCTGGATGACGTCCGGCGTGCCAGGCCCGACCGGGCCGGGGGCCTCGGCGCCGGGCGGGTCGTCGCTGGTCGTCTATCGCCATTCGCCGCATCAGGAGGCGGCCTGGAAGCTGGTGCGTTTCCTGTCCGATCCGGCGGTGCAGGCGCGGTTCAACGGGATCACCGGCAACCTGCCGGCGCGGGAGAGCGCCTGGGCGACGCCCGCCGTGGCCGGCGACCCCTATATAGCCGCCTTCAAGGGCCAGCTGTCGCGGGCCAGGGCCGTGCCCAAGGTCCCGGAATGGGAGCGGATCGTCACCGAGATGCAGATCGTCGCCGAACGGATGGTCCGCGGTGAATACACGCCCCGCAACGCCGCCGCCGAGATCGACCGCCGCGCCGACCGGCTGCTGGAGAAGCGCCGCTGGATGATCGAACAGGGGAGGGCTGTATGACCGCTGTTCCTGTCACCGCCAGGCCGGTGCGCCGCGCCGGAACGCGTCGTTCGCGCGAGCGGGCGGCCTGGGGCTTTGTCGCCCCGTCCCTGCTCGCCATCGGCGTCTTCTTCGCCATTCCGGTCTTCTCGGCCCTGCTGCTGAGCCTGACCGATTTCGACATCTACGCCCTGGCGGACATCAGCAATGTCCGCTTCGTCGGCCTGCAGAACTATGAGCGGCTGCTGGGCAATCCGCTGTTCTGGACGGCGATGAAGAACACCGGCCTGTTCGCCGTCATCGGCGTGCCGCTGTCGATCATCACCTCCCTCGGAGCCGCCGTGATCCTGAATGCGCGGGTGGTGAAGTGGCGGCCGCTGTGGCGGGTCATGTTCTTCGCCCCCTATGTCACCACGCTCGTGGCCACCGCCGTGCTGTGGAACTATCTGCTGCACACCCGCTACGGCATCATCAACTGGGCGATCCAGAGCCTCGGCCTGCCCGCCGTCGACTGGCTGGGCCAGCCCTCGACCTCGATCCCGGCCATCCTGATGTTCGTGGTCTGGAAGATCTTCGGCTACAATATGCTGATCTTCCTGGCGGTCCTGCAGACGGTGCCGGACGACCTCTATGAGGCCGCGCGCATCGACGGCGCCGGGCCGTGGAAGCAGTTCCAACACGTCACCCTGCCGGCCATCGCGCCCACCCTGCTGCTGGTCTCGATCATCTCCGTCGCCGGCTTCTTCCAGCTGTTCGCCGAGCCCTATGTGATGACGCAGGGCGGACCGGCCCAGTCGACCGTGACGGTCCTCTACTTCATGTACGAAGAGGGCTTCAAATGGTGGAACCTGGGCTCCGCCAGCGCCGTCGCCTTCGTCCTGTTCCTGTGCATCCTGGCGGTGACCCTGGCGCAGCTGGCGGTCGCCAAACGGATGGGGGCCTACGAATGAGGGCCCGGACCGTCAAAGCCATCCTGCTCAATCTGGCCGTGGCCTTCATCGCCCTGCTGGTGCTGTTCCCGCTGGCCTGGATGGTGTCGGTCAGCTTCATGTCGACGGGGGAGGCCGCGGTCTTCCCGCCGCCCCTGCTGCCGAAGACCTGGACGCTGGACCACTACCGCGACCTGTTCCTGACGCAGGGCATGGGCCGCTATCTGTGGAACAGCTTCGCCCTCGCCACCATGGCCACCGGGCTGGCGCTCGCCTTCACCGTCCCGGCCGGCTACGCCTTCGCCAAACTGACCTTCAGGGGACGCGACCGGGTGTTCCAGCTGCTGGTCGCGGCGCTGGTGGTGCCCGCGCAGATCGGCACCCTGCCGCTGTTCCTGATGCTCAAACAGATGGGGCTGGTGAACACCTATGCCGGGGCGCTCGTGCCCTGGCTGGCCTCGATCTTCGGCCTGTTCCTGGTGCGCCAGTACGCCCTGAGCATCCCCGACGAAATGCTGGAGGCCGCCCGCATCGACGGCGCCTCGGAAGGCCAGATCTTCCGTCGCGTGGTCCTGCCGACGCTGCAGCCGATCATCGTGACCCTGGCCCTGTTCGTCTTCCTCGGCAGCTGGAACGACTTCCTGTGGCCGCTGATCATCCTGACGGACCAGTCCAACTACACCCTGCCCGTGGCGCTGGCGGCCCTGTCCCGCGAGCATGTGCAGGACATCGAGATGATGATGGCCGGCGCCGTCATTACCGTGGCCCCGGTCCTGATCCTCTTCCTCGCCCTGCAACGCTACTACATCCGCGGCATGCTGGCGGGGAGCGTCAAGGGATGAGGGTGTCCGCCGCACTGGCGGTCGGGCTCGCACTGCTGGCCACCGCAGCCCAGGCCCAGTCCACGCGCGTCCTCGATCCGTTCGAGAGCCTGACGCCCTGGGCCGCAGACGCCTCGACCGATGTGTCCTCGGCCATCTCCGCGGTCGACGGCCACGACGGCCGGGCCATGCGCCTGACCTATGATTTCAACGGCCGGTCGGGCTACGCCTTCGCGGCCCGCGCCATCGATCTGGATGTCCCCGACAACTATGAGATCAGCTTCTGGCTGCGCGGCGAGATGGCGCCCAATACGCTGGAGATAAAGTTCGTCGACGCCTCGGGCGACAACGTTCACTGGCGGCAGATCCGCGGCTTCCAGGCGACGCCGGGCTGGACCCGCTACACGATCAAGAAGCGCCAGATCACCCGCGCCTGGGGCCCGAACCCGGACCATACCTTCCGCGGCGCCGAACGGATGGAGTTCGTGGTCACCGCCGGCGAGGGCGGAGCGGGCTGGATCGAGGTCGACCAGCTGGAGCTGCGCCCGCTGCCGCCCGAACCGTCCGTGCCGCCCCGGCCGCTGGCCAGTGCGACCAGCACAGACGGGCTGAATGTCGCCGCCCGGGCGGTGGATGACGATCCGGCGACGGCCTGGCGTTCGGCCGGGGTGGGTGAGCAGGGCCTGACGCTGGACCTCGGCTATGAGCGGGAGTTCGGCGGAGTCACCCTGCGCTGGGCCGAGAAGGCGGCGGCCACGGCCTATCGGCTGCAGGCCTCGTCAGACGGCGAGGCCTGGCGCGACCTTGCGGCGGTGGACGACGGCGACGGCGGCGTCGACTGGCTGCGCACGCCCGAGGCCTCCGCGCGCTGGCTGCGGCTTGAACTGCGCGCGCCGGTCCCGGCCTCCGGCGGGGACCGGCCTGTCGGCGCCTATGCCCTGAACAATGTCGAGATCGAGCCCCTGTCGTTCGGCGAGAGCCCGACGGCCTTCATCCGTGCGGTGGCGAAGGAAAGCCGGCGCGGACTCTATCCGCGCGGCTTCGTCGGCGAACAGCCCTACTGGACCCTGGTCGGGGTCGACGGTGGCGGCGAGAGCGGCCTGATCGGGGAGGACGGCGCCATCGAACTGCGTCGCGGCGGGCCGTCGATCGAGCCGTTCGTCCTCGACAATGGACGGCTGACCACCTGGGCCGATGTGAACGTCAGCCAGAGCCTCCAGGACGGCGACCTGCCCATCCCGACCGTGACCTGGACCAGCGACGCCTGGACGCTGGCGATCACCGCCTTCGCCGAGGGGACGCCGGAGCAGGCGCAACTGTACGGCCAGTATGTCCTGACCAATACGTCGAACCGTCCCCGAACCCTGACGCTGGCGCTGATGGCCCGGCCGTTCCAGGTCAACGGACCGTCGCAGTTTCTGGCCATTCCGGGCGGCGTCGGCCCCATCGAGCAGATCGACTGGAACGGCTCGACCCTGGTTCTGAACGACGCCATCCGCATCAGCAGCCTCGCGACGCCCGACGGCCTGGTCGCCGGCCGGTTCGCCGCCGGCGCCGACCCGCAAAGCCTGCTCGCCAATGCGGACCGCCCGCGCGATGCGGCGGAGGCCTGGGTCGATTCCGACAGCAGCGCCCTGATGGCGGGCGCGCTTCTGTATGACGTCGTCCTTCAGCCGGGCGAGGCCCGCACGTTCGGCCTCGTCACCCGTCTCGCCGGACCGACGCCCGATCTCGCGCCCGTCGCCGATGTGGCGGGAACGCTCGCCGCCGCGCGCGGCCGGGTCGCCGTGCGCTGGCGCGAGAAGCTGGACCGCTTTGACCTGACCCTGCCGGACAGCCAGCAGCAGATCGAGGACGTCATGCGCAGCTCGCTCGCCCACATGCTGATGTCGCGGCAGGGGCCGATCCTGCAGCCGGGCACGCGAAGCTATAACCGCAGCTGGATCCGTGACGGGGCCATGATGGCCGAGGGACTGAACCGGCTGGGCCACGCCGATCTCTCGGCCGACTATCTGCGCTGGTACGCTCCGTTCGTGTTCGACAACGGCAAGGTGCCTTGCTGCGTCGATTTCCGGGGCGCCGATCCGGTGCCAGAGAACGACAGCCACGGGGAGTTCATCTTCCTCGCGGCCGAGACGTATCGCTACACCGGCGACGCGGCCCTGCTGCGTGCGGTCTGGCCGCAGGTGCAGGCCGCGATCGGCTATATGGACAGCCTGCGCGCCTCGACGCGCACTGCGGCGTTCGAGGCGGCGGACCAGCGCCACCTGTTCGGCCTGCTGCCGCCGTCGATCAGCCACGAGGGCTATTCGGATCGACCGGCCTATTCCAACTGGGACAATTTCTGGGGTCTGCTGGGCTATCGCGACGCCGCCTTCATCGCCGACACGCTGGGTGATACCGCCGCCGCCGCCCGCATCCGCGCCAGTGAGACCGCGTTCAAGGCCGACGTCATGGCTTCCATCGCGGCCACGGCGCGGGTGCACGGCATCGACTGGATCGCCGGCGCCGCCGACCGGGGCGATTTCGACGCGACCTCGACCACCATCGGCCTGTCGCCCGCGGGCCTGGTCGATGACCTGCCGCAGGACCTGCTGACCCGGACCTTCGACAAATGGTGGGAGAATTTCACCTCGCGGCAGGAGAACCGCCAGGCGTGGCGGGACTACACCCCCTACGAACTGCGCAATGTCGGAGCCCTGGTTCGTCTGGGGCGCCGTGGGGACGCCCTGCGCGCGCTCGATTTCTATTTTGCCGACCTGCGTCCGCAGACCTGGAACGGCTGGGCGGAGGTCGTCGACCGCGACGAACGCGAGCCGCGCTTCATCGGCGACATGCCCCACGCCTGGATCAGTTCGGACTACATCCGCTCGACCCTGGATCTGCTCGTCTATGAGCGCGACCGCGACCACGCCCTCGTGCTGGCGGCGGGCGTTCCGACGGACTGGCTGGCAGGGGAGGGCGTCGGGGTCGCGCGCGTTCGAACGGCGTACGGACCGTTGACCTACAACCTGCGCCAGACGCGGGGCGGCTATCTGCTGACGCTGGACGGCGAGGTCACGCCGCCGGGCGGCTTCGTGATCCGGTGGCCGGCCGGCGAGACGCCGCCGGGGCGGGTGCGGATCGACGGACGCGCCGCCGAATGGTCAGGGTCGGAGCTGGCGATCCCGGCGGGCGCGCGAAGGGTCGAGATGCGCTAGGCCTCAGTCCCCGTAGTCATCGTACCGCTGACCCTGCGCCAGGTTGCCGAACTTGGTCGTATTGGCGTCGAAGCTCAGCTTGATGATGCCGATCGGGCCGTGGCGCTGCTTGCCGATGACGACCTCGGCCTGGTGTTCCAGCCGGTCCATGTCCTCCTGCCATTGCAGGTGTTCGGGCGAGCCTTCGCGGGGTTCGGCGCGGCCCAGGTAGTAGCTCTCGCGGTACACGAACATGACGCAGTCGGCGTCCTGCTCGATCGAGCCGGATTCGCGCAGGTCGGACAGTTGCGGCCGCTTGTCCTCGCGCTGTTCGACCTGACGCGACAGCTGCGACAGGGCGATGATCGGCACGCTGAGCTCCTTGGCCAGGGCCTTGAGCGCGCCGGTGATCTCCGACACCTCCTGCACCCGGTTCTTCTGGTTGTTGCCCTCGCCGACGGTGATGAGCTGAAGGTAGTCGACGATGATCAGGTCGAGGCCGTGCTCCTGCCGCTTCAACCGTCGGGCGCGGGCGGCGAGCTTGGAGATCGACAGGCCGCCGGTGGCGTCGATGAACAGAGGGCTCTCGCCGATCTCGACCGCGGCCTCGCGGATCTTGCCGAAGTCCGCGGCGTCGATCTCGCCCTTGCGCAGCTTGTCCGAGGACACGCCCGAGGCGTCGGCCAGAATACGCATCGCCAGCTGTTCGGCGCTCATTTCCAGCGAGTAGAAGGCGACCACCCCGCCGTTGACCGTCTTGCGGCCCTCCGGCGTCGGCTCCCAGCGGTAGTTCCGGGCCACATTGAACGCGATGTTCGTGGCCAGCGCGGTCTTGCCCATCGACGGACGGCCCGCGAGGACCAGCAGGTCGGAGGGGTGCAGGCCGCCGAGCTTGGCGTCGAGGTCGTCCAGATGGGTGGCCAGCCCGGCCAGCTTTCCGTCGCGCTGATAGGCTTCGGCCGCCATCTGGACGGCGCCGCTGAGCGCGCTGGAGAAGCTGACGAAGCCGGAGGACGGCTTGCCCGTTTCGGCCAGGGTGTAGAGCTGCTGCTCGGCCTGTTCGATCTGGTCGATGGCGGCGGTTTCGGGCTGGGGCGCCTCGCGGACGATCTCGCCGCCGATGCGGATCAGGTCGCGGCGCAGGGCGAGGTCGTACACCACGCGCGCATAGTCGGGGGCGTTGGCGGCCGGCGGGGCGCGGTCGACCAGATCGGCGAGGTAGCGCAGGCCGCCGAACTCCTGGAAGGCCGGATCCAGCTTGAACCGCTCCATCAGGATGGTCGGCTCGGCCAGCATGCCCTGGCGGATATGGTCCTCGATCGCCTCGTAGAGCCGCTGGTGGAAGGGCTCATAGAAATGCGACCCGCGGAGTCGGTCCGACAGGCGTTCGAACACCGCATTGTCGAACATCAGCGACCCCAGAAGCGCCTGTTCGGCCTCGAGGTTGTGCGGCATCGACGGGATGGAGCCGGAGTCCATCGGCGACGGGAATTGGACGGGGGCGAAGGCGTTCATCGGGTGCATGTCTTACCCATGCACGCGGCCTGCGTCAGTCCCGGTCGCAGGCTTCATGGGGAGCGATTCCGGAGCGCTGTGGGCAGTCCGGAATTCCGCAGACGGATCAGTTAACGGGCGGCGCAGGGATAGCGCGAACCCATCCATGACCGTATGCCGTCCGTGACGGTCATGCGTTGCCGCCGCGTCTCTGGAATGCCGTTCAGGAACGCCAGCATCTGGCGGACATCCAGATTGATCCGGTCCGGCGGACAGGCGGGCGGCGTCCGTCCGGCGGTCCGGGCGGTCTCGATCTCGTTCCCCACGGTCCGGAAGGCGCGCTCGACCTCGCCCTTCAGCCGATGGGCGTCGGGGCGGAGCATGGCCGTCGGGTTCAACGGGATACGATTGGCGCGGGTGACGAAGTCATTCAGCGTCATGGCGGATTGCGCCGTCGCGGAGCCGGCAGCCAGACAGGCGGCCATACCGATGGCGAGTGCAATCTTCTTCATGGTCAATCTCCCCGGACAGCCCAGCTTGGCCGTGACTTTGCGGCGGTATAGCGGCCAAGAGAAAGGGCGCGCCCGGCTGGACGCGCCCGATCACTGACTTGTTATCAGAAAGCTTCGGTTCAGGCTTCCGAACCGAGGCCGTCCTGCTGGCCGGCGCCGCCGGCGACCATGTCCTTGGCCTGTTCGAGGGCCAGTTCACGGTCCTCGTCGTAGGCGGCCTTGATCACGTCCTCGCCCTTCGCCTGACGCTCGGCTTCGTCGGCCGAACGGGCGATGTTGATCTTGACGGTGGCCGAGACCTCGGCGTGCAGGCGAACCAGCACTTCGTGGACGCCCAGCGTCTTGATCGGGGTGTTGAGAACGATCTGGCTGCGCTCGACCTTGCCGCCTTCGGCCGTGACGGCCTCGACGATGTCGCGCGCGGCGACCGAACCGTACAGCTGACCCGTCTCACCGGCTTGCCGGATCATGACATAGGTCTGGCCGTCGATCTTGGAGCCGATCGTGCCGGCGTCGGCCTTGTTCTTCTCGTTGCGGGCCTCGATGGCGGCGCGGTCGAGTTCGAACGCCTTCAGGTTCGCCGACGTGGCCCGACGGGCCTTGTCGCGCGGCAGAAGGAAGTTACGGGCGAAGCCGTCCTTGACGGACACGACGTCGCCGATGGCGCCGAGATTATCGACGCGCTCAAGCAGAACGACCTTCATCTTATTTCACCACGTAAGGCAGGAGGGCCAGATAACGGGCGCGCTTGATGGCCTTGGCCAGTTCGCGTTGCTTGATCTGGGAAACAGCGGTGATGCGCGACGGGACGATCTTGCCGCGCTCGCTGATGTAGCGTTGCAGCAGTTTGACGTCCTTGTAGTCGATCTTCGGCGCGCCTTCACCCGTGAACGGGCAAACCTTGCGGCGACGATAGAAGGGACGACGTCCGGCGGCGCCGGAGCCGGCCGGCGCGCCCGGCGACGGAGCGGTGGTGTCGGTCATGTTCCGGGTTCCTTAAAAGGTGGCTTCGGCGGCGGCGTCGTCACGCGGCGTGCGTTCACGCTCACGTTCACGCTCGCGTTCGCGGCGGGCCAGCAGGGGCGACAGTTCCAGGTCGAGTTCCTCGACGCGGACGGTCAGCCAGCGAAGGACGTCTTCGTTGATCGACAGCTGACGCTCGACCTCGGCCATGGCGGCGGGCGGGCAGTCGACGGCGAGCAGCGAATAGTGCGCCTTGCGGTTCTTTTTGACCCGATAGGTCAGGTTGCGCAGACCCCAGTATTCGATCTTGGCGACGGTGCCGCCGCCGGCTTCGATCAAACCCTTGATGGTGTCGTTCAGCGCTTCGGCCTGTTGCGCGCTGATATCCTGGCGCGACATGACCGTGTGCTCATAAAGAGCCATGCGGTATTCTCCCTTGTAGGACGTCGGCGCGAGGGGACCGGGTAAGTCCTCTCCCACGATGGATCCTGAAGCGGCGGCCGGGATGACTTCCCGAACCCTTTGGAACTCCGCGTCAGGACCGAAGTCCTGGAAAGGCGGCGCGTATAGGGGAAAAGGCCCCGGGGGGCAAGGCGCGTGACGTCTAGAAGGACCGCCGGAGGCTGACATAGGCCTGGCTGCTGCCGAAACTGCGGCTGGTCTCGGAGTAGACGGGTGTCCCGACATTCCGCGGGGCGTCGAACAGGGTGAAGTCGCTTTCGCTGTCCGAGGCGATGTAGAGGCCGCCGGAGACGCTCCACTGCGCATCGGGACGGTAGGTCAGGCTGAGGTTGAAGGTCGGGTCGGAGCGGAAGGTCGACAGGGTGCTCGGCGAGTAGCTGCGCCCCTCCGAACCGCTGTTGGCGCCGATGCTCCAGCTGATGCGCTCGGCGACGAGGTTCTGACTGAGGGAGACGGACCAGCCCGCGACCTGCTCGCCCGACAGACGGCGATCCTCGAGCGTGACCGGGTCCCGGGTGTTCGACCAGCGATAGAAGACCTGGCTCGACAGGATGCCGCCCTCGAGGCCGAAGGCGTCCAGCGGCAGTCGGCCGGACAGGGTCAGCTTGTCGCGCCGCGCGGTCCCGACGTTTCGGGTGATGTTGAAGCTGCGCGGGGTCGTCCCGCCCGGCGGAATCTCCTCGATCACCACGACGCCCAGGACGTCCGAGAAATCCTCATGGGTGAACTCGGCGACGAACGAGCCCTGCCGGTCGAACAGTCGCTCGTAGCGGGCGTTGGCCAGCCAGACCTGCGCCGGCCGGATGTCGGGGTTGCCCCGCCCGAAGATGCCGGTCGAGAAGGCCGCCGAGGCGGTGAAGGCGCCGAACGACAGCTGGTCGACGTTCTTCTCCAGCTTGAAGGTGACGGTGTTGCGGGGCGCCGGCGTCCAGGTGAGGTTCAGCCGCGGCTTCAGATAGCCCAGCGTCGTCTCGCCCTCGCCCGCTGAGCCTGTCGCGGTGATGCGCGACAGTTCGTATCGCAGATTGGCCTCGACGCTCACATCGGTCCCCGCGGACCAGCGGGCGGTGACGAAGGACTCGCTGCGCAGCTCCTCGACCCGGGTGTCATCTCCCGGCAGGAGCAGGGGGCTGTCGTCGAATGTATAGGCGCTGGCGGTGTCGACCCAGTTCAGCGCCGCCTCCGTACCGGCTTCGAGACTGACGTCTCCGATGCCGGTTGCGAGGTCCGCGAACTTCAGGGTGGCGCCGAGGATGCTCTCCCCCGAGAGCTGGTCGCTCAGGACTTCGGACGTGAAGGACGGCGTATCGTAGATGCTGACATTGTCATTGTCGGTGATCGACTGGAAGCCGACCAGCTCCAGGTTCATCCCGCGCGGCAGGCTGCGGGTCCAGCGGAGCCCGGCCTCGCCCCGCCAGCGCACGGCGTCTGACAGACTGCTTTCCTGGCCGCCGGGGCGAATCAGCGTCTCCGTCCCCTCGAACACATTGCCGTTGTAGTTGATCAGGGCGTTGGCGCGGATACGGCCTCCCGCAAGCGGCCCTTCATAAACGCCGGTCGCCTCGGCCGTCGAATATTCGAACGCGCCGTCATCGAGACCGATCAGGGTTACGTCGCCGGCCGGGTTCCGGCGCTCACGGACATTGTCGATCTCCTGACTGCCGGCGTTGTAGCGGAACGATCCGTCCATGGACCGGCCGTCGCGCTGGCGCTGGGCCTGGATGCTGACGCTGGGCTGGAACCGGCCCTGATCGGTCAGGGTCACACTCGAGCTTACCGCCCCGGTGACGCCGGCGTCAGGCCTCCGGATGACATTGGCCACCACGGCCTTGCCCTGCATGTCGACCCCGCCGGCGCCGGCGCGGACGATGTCGATCCTGAGCACCTGCGAGGCGGGGATGCGCGACAGGACCGTGGACAGGGCGTCGCTGCGGGTGGGCGGCCGTTCGCCATCGATCAGGACGTTTCCCGCCGTACCGGCGAAGCCGCGCGCCGAGCTGCCGCCGTCGAACTGGAAGCCTGGAATACGGCCGATCATGTCCAGCGCCGTGACCGGGCGGTATTCGGTGAAATACGACGGCGGGTAGGGGGTGATGTTGGGATCGGCCGGCGAGGGCGTCTGGGCCGGCGCCGCGGCCGCAGATATCGCCGAGAGTGCGAGTATCGTCGCGCCAAGCAGTCGCCAGCGCCCGCGTGTTCCGGCCATGTGTCTTGATTCCCCACCCGTGTCGGAACCGAACCTTGGCGCGAATTATGTCGGATACGCGACCGCAAACTGTCGAAAATATCGTCAGGCGCGTGGCGGCCGCATCTACTCCGGCCGCACCACCATACAGGTCACCCGGCGCTCGGACAGGGTGGCGCAAGCGGCCTGGGCGCCCTGTTCGGACATGCCGGTGAAGCGGGAGCGATACCAGCCGCTGGCGTTCTGGACCGTGCGCTCGGCCGAGGCGAACTGGCTGCGGAAGCGCCGGTTGACCTCGGTCAGCCAGTCGCGGGCGATGGTCTCGTCGCGGAAGGCGCCGACCTGGACCGACCAGCGCCCGGCCGGTTCGCGGGCCGGTTCGCGGGCGGGTTCGCGCGCCGGCGGACGTGCGGGAGGGCGGGGGCGGGGCGGCGTCGCGACGGAGGAACCGCCATTGAGGATGGCGGTCACATCGGCCGGACGCTCGACCGCCGCCCGCTCGACGGGGGGAGGGGTCACGCGGGCCGGCTGGGCCGGAGCTGCGGGCAGGGCGGCGTAGGTGACATAGCCGGGCGGCGGCGCGCTGGCCCCCCCGGCTGTCTCGCCGTCCTCGTCATCTGCGACGGCGGCGTATTCGATGGGGCCGGTGGCGTCGGGGCCGATGCCGAAGCCGCGCGCCTCGAAGAAGGCCTGGGCGACCTGGATCGTCTCGCCGCGGGCGCGGGCGCGCTCGACCTCGAAGCCGGTATCCATCAGGGCGGCGACATGGGCGTTGCGGCTGGCCGTCGAGCGTCCGCCGAGGACGATGGTGATGATGCGGCGGCCGTCTCGCACCGCCGAGGCCGCCAGATTGTAGCCCGAGGCATTGGTGTAGCCGGTCTTCATGCCGTCATAGCCGTTGCCGCCGCGCAGCAGGCCATTGGTGTTGCGGTACTCGCGGCCGTTGTAGGCCCAGTCGTGCAGGCCGAAATACCGGTAGTACTGCGGGTAGTCGCGCATGACGGCCCGGGCCAGGATCGCCAGATCCCGCGCCGAGGTCAGCTGACGGGCGTCGGGCAGGCCGTTCGGATTGACGTAGCGGGTCTGGGTCATGCCCAGTTCGCGGGCCTTCAGGGTCATCTGGGCGGCGAAACGGTCCTGGGAGCCGCCGATATGCTCGGCCAGCGCCATGGCCATGTCATTGGCGCTGCGGACCGCCGTGGCGCGCATGGCGTCGTCCACGGTGATGGTCTGGCCGGCGGCGAGGCCCAGTTTGGACGGCGGCTGGCTGGCGGCGCGGGGCGAGACGGTGATCACGTCGTCCAGCTTGATCTTGCCTTCGGCCAGGGCTTCGAAGGCGAGGTAGAGGGTCATCACCTTGGTGATCGACGCCGGATAGCGGCGGCTGTCGGCATGGCGGGCGAACAGAACCTCGCCCGACTCGGCGTCCACCACGATGGCTGCGTAGCGCGCATTGTCCGCAGACTGGGCGAGCGGCGGGGTCGACGGCGTCATCGTCACCGCGACGGCCAGAAGCAGCGACAGAAGTCCGCGACGGATCAGGGCGGGAAGCGGCAAAGACAGGCCTCACAGGACATTTAGCGCGACGGCGGCCCCACCACGCGACGCTGACGAAAGGCTAACATGCGTCATTCCGGTTTCGTGAGGGTAAACAACCCGTCAACGATTTTGTGAACTTTTGTGCATCGCACCATTTCCTCTTGACGCGCCTTCGCACTTGCACCATATGACCGTCTGTCGCGATGGCATGGCTCGTCGCGGAACACATCACAGGCGGTGCCCCCGCCGCCTAACGACACTGGAGATCATCATGGCTGACGCCACCGCCGACACCGTCAAGAAGACCGTCGAAACCGCCACGGACACCGTGAAGAAGACCGTTGAAACCGCGACCGCCACCGTCAAGGCTTCGGCCGAGAAGGCCCAGGCCACGTTCCAGGCCAATGCCGAGCAGGCCCAGGCCGCCGGCGCCAAGGCGCTGCGCGAAGTCGCCGACAAGTCGGCCGCCGGCCTGACCGAGCTGAACGTCCAGGGCAAGCAGAACCTCGAAGCCATCGTCGCTTCCGCCGCCGCCGCCCAGAAGGGCGCCGAGGCCCTGTCGGCCCAGTCGGTCGCCTTCACCAAGAAGTCCTGGGAAGACGGCGTCGCCGCCGCCAAGTCCATGTCGCAGGCCCGTTCGATCCAGGAGCTCCTCGAGCTGCAGACGACCTGGGCGAAGTCGGCGACCGAAGCCTATCTGGCTGAAGTCACCCGCGCGACGGACGTCGTGACCAACTCGGTCAAGAACACCTTCCAGCCGATCAACGAGCGCGTCACCGCCTCGGTCGAAAAGTTCCAGGCCGCCCGCTAAGGCGACCCACGCTTCAGTAGGCGTAATCGGTAAGCGTACGAGGGGCCCCGGCGGAAACGCCGGGGCCCTTTCGCTGTCTGCTATTCCGCGGGAGCGTGGTCGTAGCTGAACACGCGCGCGAGCTTCCAGCGGCCGCCCTCCAGCTTCCACATCTGACTGAACCGGGCGCGGCCGACCCGCGCCTCCGGCCCGTCGCCGCGACGCTCGTAGAAGAAATGCTCGCCCGTCTCGACGGCGCCGTAGTTGTTGATCGGATAGATGCCGAGCGTCCCTGCCGCCACCTCCCGGCGCGACCGCCAGGAGTCCGGCGCCAGACGGGCCTCGCACTGGGTCCGGTACATGGCCACGAAGGACGCGCCGTCGGTGACCACCCGTCCACCGCGGTCGTCGAAGAACTCGAAGTCATCGGTGACCATTGTGGCGAGCCTGTCCGGATCACAGCCTTCGAAGAACAGTTCGAAGAACGCGGCGTCGCTGGCGGACACGGCCTCGGTCAGGGCCGCGCCCACAGGCAAGGCGACGGGCGGGGTCTGGAGAGCAGCCAGCACAGCCAGAATCGCGATGGGAGTCATGGGGAGCCCTCCGCCGTCAGGGCTGACAGCGAGGCCAAGCCTGCGGGCATGAAAGACCCATGTCCCGTGAATCTTTGGTCATGGCGCGCCTGTCACGCAAGCTGTGACTGGACGCGCCTTCAATTCAGGCCATCATTCCCTATCTGAGCCATCGACTCTCCCCATACGGATTACGAATGCCGCCGTCCCGCAGGCCAGGTGAACAACAAGGTGGAGGCCTCGGCGCCGCCACGGTCACCGAGACCAGGCCGAAACTTCAGAAGCCCTCGCTCTACCGGGTGCTGATCCTGAACGACGACTACACGCCGATGGAGTTCGTCATCTATGTGCTGGAGCGGTTCTTCCAGAAGGACCGCGAGGCGGCCACCCGCATCATGCTGCATGTGCACCAGCATGGCGTCGGAGTGTGCGGCGTCTTCACCTACGAAGTGGCCGAAACCAAGGTCGCCCAGGTGATCGAGACGGCGCGACGCCACCAGCACCCGCTGCAATGCACGATGGAAAAGGACTGAGAGGAACCTCCCCATGCCCTCATTTTCGCGTCCTCTCGAAGAGACCCTGCACCGCGCGGTGCATTACGCCAACGAGCGCCGGCACGAGTACGCCACGCTTGAACACCTGCTGCTCGCCCTGGTCGACGACCCGGACGCCGGCAATGTGATGACGGCCTGCAACGTCGATCTGGTCGCGCTGAAGACGGCGCTGACCCTGTATGTCGACACCGATCTGGCGGCCCTGGCCACCAGCGACGGCGAGGACGCCAAGCCCACGGCGGGCTTCCAGCGCGTGATCCAGCGCGCGGTCATCCACGTCCAGAGCTCGGGCCGCGAAGAGGTCTCGGGCGCCAATGTGCTCGTCGCCATCTTCAGCGAGCGCGAGAGCCACGCCGCCTATTTCCTGCAGGAGCAGGACATGACCCGCTACGACGCGGTCAACTACATCGCCCATGGCATCGCCAAGAAGGCGGGCGGTTCGGGCGAGACCCGTCCGGCCAAGACCGGCGGTTCGCCGGAGGACGCCGAGGACGCCGCCGCCGCAAAGACCGGCGGAGAGGCGCTGGAGGCCTATTGCGTCGACCTCAATGAGAAGTCGCGCAACGGCAAGATCGACCCCCTGATCGGCCGTCACGCCGAGGTCGAGCGCGCCATCCAGATCCTGTGCCGCCGGACCAAGAACAACCCCCTGCTGGTCGGCGACCCCGGCGTCGGCAAGACCGCCATCGCCGAGGGCCTGGCGCGCAAGATCGTCAACCACGAGGTCCCGGAGGTGCTGGAAGGCGCCACCATCTACAGCCTCGACATGGGGGCCCTGCTGGCCGGCACCCGCTATCGCGGCGACTTCGAGGAGCGGCTGAAACAGGTCGTCAAGGAGCTGGAGACGCACGACAACGCCATCCTGTTCATCGACGAGATCCATACGGTCATCGGCGCCGGCGCCACCTCGGGCGGAGCCATGGACGCGTCGAACCTGCTGAAGCCGGCCCTGGCCTCGGGCAGCCTGCGCTGCATGGGCTCGACCACCTACAAGGAATACCGCCAGCATTTCGAGAAGGACCGGGCCCTGGCCCGCCGCTTCCAGAAGATCGACGTCAACGAACCCACGGTCGAGGACACGATCAAGATCCTGAAGGGGCTGAAGACCTCCTACGAAGGCCACCACAAGGTCCGCTACACCGACGCGGCCCTGCGCACGGCGGTCGAGCTGTCGGCCCGCTACATGACCGACCGCAAACTGCCGGACAAGGCGATCGACGTCATCGATGAGGCGGGCGCCAGCCAGATGCTGCTGTCCGAAGCCAAGCGGAAGAAGGTCATCGGCCAGAAGGAGGTCGAGGTCGTCATCGCCCGCATGGCCCGCATCCCCGCCAAGTCGGTCTCCAAGTCCGACACCGAGGGCCTGCGCCAGCTCGAGACCGACCTGAACCGGGTGGTCTTCGGCCAGTCGTCGGCCATCGAACAGGTCTCCGCGGCCATGAAACTGGCCCGCGCCGGCCTGCGCGACCCGTCCAAGCCGATCGGCGCCTTCCTGTTCAGCGGCCCCACGGGCGTCGGCAAGACCGAGGTCGCCAAACAGCTGGCCTCCACCCTCGGCATCGAGATGCTGCGCTTCGACATGTCCGAGTACATGGAGCGGCACACCGTCAGCCGTCTGATCGGCGCGCCTCCGGGCTATGTCGGCCATGACCAGGGCGGCCTGCTGACCGACGCCGTCGACCAGCATCCGCACGCCGTGGTCCTGCTCGACGAGATCGAGAAGGCTCACCCCGACGTCTACAACATCCTGCTGCAGGTGATGGACAACGGCATGCTGACCGACGCGGTCGGCAAGAAGGTCGATTTCAGGAACACCATCCTGATCATGACCACCAACGCCGGGGCCGCCGACAACGCCCGCGCCTCCATCGGTTTCGGCCGGGGCAAGGTCGAGGGCGAGGACGACAAGGCCATCCAGCGGCTGTTCGCGCCGGAGTTCCGCAACCGCCTCGACGCCATCGTGGCGTTCAAGGCGCTGGACGCCGAGACCATCAAGTCGGTGGTCACGAAGTTCATCATCCAGCTGGAGGCCCAGCTGGCGGATCGGAACATCACCATCGAACTGACCGACGAGGCGGCCGACTGGCTGGCCAAGAACGGCTTCGACGAACTGTATGGCGCGCGGCCCCTGGCCCGGGTCATCCAGGAGCACATCAAGAAGCCGCTGGCCGACGACATCCTGTTCGGACGTCTGACCCGCGGCGGCCATGTGAAGGTGACCCTGACCGACGGCAAGATCGCCTTCGACGTCGAGGGCCCCAACGCCGCCCAGACCAAGGCGGTCGAGGCTGAAGCGGCGGACTGACGATCACCGTCCTACGGAACGAAGAAGGCCCCGGTGGAGACGCCGGGGCCTTTTTCTTTGAGGCGCGCGGGGGCAAGGTCGCGCCGAAGTGGAGGCGGAAACCATGAAGAGCGGCGCGGTGCTGACCGAACGGCAGCAGAAATGGTTCGCCACGGTCGAGGCCAATTTCGAGAAGGCCACCGGGCGGCCGGTGGCGGTCTGGGTCGACATCCTCAAGGGCTGTCCCGAGACCCGGCCCAAGGCCCAGGCGGCCTGGCTGAAGGCGACCCACGGCATCGGCGCCAACCACGCGGCCCACATCCTGAACGCGGCGCGGCCCGCGGACGCCATGGGCTGGGACGACGCCGAAGCCTTGCGCGCCGCCCTGTGGGCCGAGCCGCGGTCTCTGGCCATTCTCGAGGCGATCGAGCGCGCGGCCGCGGACGTCGACGGCGTCATCTCCGGTCAGCGCAAGGGCTACACCGCGTTCAGCCGCGCCGTGCAGTTCGCCGCGACCCGGCCGCTGAAGGGCGGCCGGGCGCTGCTGGGGCTGAAGCTGCACCCGTCGGCGTCACCGCGCCTGTCGGAGGCCGTGCGCAAGGAAAGCTGGTCCGAGCGGCTGATCGCCGTGATCGAACTGGACGGCCCCGGCGCGGTGAACGACGAGATCGCCCGCCTGTTCGCGGCGGCGGCGGAGAACGGTTAGCGGCGGCGGCCGAGGCTGCCCAGCAGCACGGCCAGACCGGCGACGATGCCGGTGGTCAGCAGGGGCTTGCGGCGGGCGAAGTCGAGGCCCTGGCGCGCGCGGTCCTGGTATTCCAGCGGGGCCTTCTCGACCAGGCCGTCCAGCCCGTCTATGACGCGGCCATAGGCGTCCAGCGCCTTGCCCTTCACCTCATTGAGGCGGCCATCCAGCTGCAGTTTGGCGTCGCCGGTCAGGCGGCCGAGGCCGTTCTGGACCTTGCCCTCGAGTTCGGTGGCGGCGCCTTCGATGCGTTGGTCGGTCATGATGAAATCCTTTGATCGGGGAGGGGGAGACTGCCGATGGAGCGCATGTGGGGGCGGCCGGTTCCCGCGAAAAGGGGGGGGAAGGCGCCGTGTCGCAGCACGCGGCGTTTCAATATTACCCGGATTGTATTGACGGCCTGATTATATCCGGGTAAATCCTGCGGCCTGAACCGAGGATCTGCCCATGACCGTGCCTGCCGACCAACCCCTGTTCGCCTTCGCCGGCCATCGCCTGCTGTCCCGCGGGCCGGCCGCCGAGGTCGTGGCGGCGGTCAGGACGGCCACGGATGCGGGCGAGTCCGTGCTCGTCTTCGACGCCGCCACGGGCCGGGTCGTCGACCTCGACCTGCGCGGCGACCTGGCCGCCGCCCTGGCTCGCCTGACCCCGGCGTCCGAGCCGGAGAAGCGCGGGCCCGGCCGTCCGAAACTGGGCGTCACCGCGCGCGAGGTGACCCTTCTGCCGCGGCACTGGGACTGGCTGTCCGGCCAGCCCGGCGGGGCGTCGGTGGCGTTGAGGAAGCTGGTCGAGGGCGCGCTGCGCGAGGCCGAGGGGCCGGACCGGGCGCGCCGGGCGAAGGAGGCGGCATACCGGTTCATGACCGCGATCGCGGGGGATTTGCCGAACTATGAGGAGGCGACGCGGATGTTGTTCGCCGGGGACGGGGGGGCGTTCGACGCGGCGGTGGAGGGGTGGCCGGAGGGGGTGCGGGAGACGGTGCGCGGGATGGCGGCGGGGGCCTGGCGGAATGGGGTGGGCGCTTAGCCCACCTTCACCCGCGTCGCCGCCTCGGGCAGGTCCTCGCCGAACGCCCGCTGGTAGAACTCCGCGATCGTCGGCCGTTCCAGCTCATCGCATTTGTTCAGGAACGTCAGCCGGAAGGCCAGGCCCACGTCGCCCGCGAAGATGATCGCGTTCTGGGCCCAGGTGATGACCGTGCGCGGACTCATGACCGTGGAGATGTCGCCGTTCATGAAGGCGTTGCGGGTCATGTCGGCGACGCGGACCATGGCGGCGATGCGGCGGCGGCCGTCGGCGTCCTGCCACTCGGGCACCTTGGCGGCGACGATGTCCGCCTCGACGTCGTGGTCGAGGTAGTTGAGCGTGGTGACGATGTTCCAGCGGTCCATCTGACCCTGATTGATCTGCTGGGTGCCGTGGTACAGGCCGGAGGTGTCGCCCAGGCCGATGGTGTTGGTGGTGCTGAACAGGCGGAACCACTTGTTCGGGCGGATGACACGGTTCTGGTCCAGCAGGGTCAGGCGGCCCTGGGCCTCCAGCACGCGCTGGATCACGAACATCACATCGGGACGGCCGGCGTCATATTCGTCGAACACCAGGGCGATCGGGCGCTGGATGGCCCAGGGCAGCATGCCCTCGCGGAATTCGGTGATCTGTTTCCCGTCCTTGAGGACGATGGCGTCCTTGCCGACCAGGTCGATGCGGCTGACGTGGCTGTCGAGGTTCACGCGCACGGTCGGCCAGTTCAGCCGGGCGGCGACCTGTTCGATATGGGTCGACTTCCCGGTGCCGTGATAGCCCTGGACCATGACGCGGCGGTCGAAGCTGAAGCCCGCGCAGATGGCCAGGGTCGTCTGGGGGTCGAAGCGATAGGCCTCGTCGATCTCGGGCACATGGCTGTCGCGCTCGGTGAAGACCGGCACGGTCATGTCCGAGTCGACGCCGAAGATCTCGCGCACGGTGGCGCGGCGGTGCGGTTCGAGCGTCAGCAGGGGATCGGGGGAGGCGTCGAGCGGGGAGGTCATGGGGGTGCGATTACCGCACCGTCACCGGGTGGTCGAGACCCATGCCGACACGGAGGCCCGCATTCATCGCAAAGGGCAGATGCGAGATCAGGGGCGGGACCACGCCCTTGAGCCAGTCGGCCAGCGGCGAGGTGTTTCGCACCATGCCGGTCAGGCTTCGCACCCGATCGACGACGGCGGCGTCCACCGCGTGGCGAATGCGGTGGTAGTCCTCCAGCCGGCCGGCCTCACCGTTGAGGAAGTCGGCGGCGCAGGCGGCGTAGACGAAGGCGTCCTCGATGCCGAGGTTCATGCCCCGCGCGCCCATGGGCGAATGGATGTGGGCGGCGTCGCCCGCCAGGCAGATGCGACCGACGGCCATCCGCTCGACCATGCGGTGGGAGATTCGGAAGTCGCTCTGCCAGTGCACGGTCCCGACCGTCCATTCGGGCGGCAGGCCTGCGAGCAGCGGCCGTCCGAAGCCGATCAGGCGGAAGGTCTTGCCCGAAAAGGGCAGGACGATCAGGACGCCCTCGTCGTGCAGGTCGGCCCAGCCCTGATCGGGCTGCGGTCCGTCGATGTCCACGTCGGCCAGCTGCCAGGGCTCGTCCCAGCCGTCGCCGGCGAAGTCGAGGTCGAGCGCCTTGCGGACGGTGGAGTGGGCGCCGTCGGCGGCGAACAGCAGGGGGGTGCGGATCGTCTCGCCGTCGGCGAGGGTCGCGGTGACCGCGTCGGCGTCTTGCGACACCCCGGCCAGCGCCTTGCCGCGTTCCGGGGCCACGCCGAACGGAGCGAGCGCCGCGGTCAGCAGGGCCTCGGTGCGGGCCTGGGGCAGGATGACCATCGGATGGGTCGCGCCCAGCGCCTTCCAGTCGGGCTTGAAGGTCGTCAGCGGCCGGCCGTTGTGATGCAGGAACAGGGTCCGCATCGCCTGACCCTCGGCGAGGATGCGGGCGGTGACGCCCGTGTCCTCAAGCAGGGAAAGCGTGCGCGGGTTGACGCCGAGGGCCCTGGAGGTCCGGGTCGGCTCCGCGCCCGCGTCGATGAGGCGGACAGCGACGCCGAGCCGGCTCAGAAACAGCGCCGCCGCCAGTCCCGCGGGACCGGCGCCGACGATCAGGACCTGGGGCTGCGCCGCCATGACCCCAGCCTAGACCGGGGACCGGGATGGCTCAATCGCCGGCGGCTGTTCAGGCGACGGGGCTGGCAGAACGGCGAAGCCCGCCGTCGCGCAGCACGGCGCTGACCCAGACGACGACGCCGGAGGCGACGCCCTGCAGGTCAAAGGCCTGCATGTCGCCGTCCCGCTCGCTGGCGAACCAGCTGGACAGACGGGCCTTGCGGTTGTTGCGTCTCTGAAAATCACGGAACATTCGGGGTAGCGCCTCCAAGCGCTGCAGACCGGTGAAACCGATCCGCAGACGCATTGGTTGCATGACCCGCCGGGGTCAGGCCGCGCTCAGGGCCACATCCACATTGCCGCGCGTGGCGTTGGAGTAGGGGCACACCTGGTGGGCCTTCTGGATCAGGTCGTCGATGACCGCCTGTTCCAGCCCGTGATCGGTGACCTTCAGGCCGATGTCCAGGTTGAAGCCCTCGCCGCGGGTGTTCTTGCCGAAGCCGACCGTGGAATGGACCCGGGTGTCCGGTCCGACCGGCGTGCCGGCCTTGCCGCTGACCAGCCGCAGCGCGCCGAGGTAGCAGGCGGCGTAGCCGGTGGCGAACAGCTGTTCGGGATTGGTCCCGGCGCCGCCAGTGCCGCCCATTTCGGTCGGAACCGACAGAAGGACGTCGATCTTGCCGTCATCGGTGGCCGAGCGGCCTTCGTCGCGGCCTCCGCCGGACGCGACAGCGTGGGCTTTGTAGAGAACTTCCATGGGGGACACCTGCGTGGGGGGGGGGGGGAGCCCCATAGCTAGGCGCCCTCGCGCGCGGCGCTAGGCCAGACCCGCCTTCTTCAGCGTCTTGTACGCCTTGATGACGCTCTGCAGCTTGGCCTCTGCGCCGCGGTCGCCCTGGTTCAGGTCGGGGTGGAAGCGTTTCAGCATCTCGTGATAGCGCGCCTTGACGCCGGCCTTGCTGGTGCGGGCGTCGAGGTCGAGCACCGACAGGGCCGCGCGCTCCAGCTTGCCGAGGCGCAGCGTGTCCTCGCCGGCCGGGCCCGCCTGTTCCTTGGTGCGACGGCCGAAAAGGCCGAAACTGTCCTGCCAGCTGCCGGCGCCCTTGGTGTTGGCCGTGCCCATCTTCGAGGCGAAGGCGGCGGCCTCTCGGCTGAATTTGCCGGCCTTCATTTCCCAGGTCGGGCGCCCGCCCGTCATGGCCTCGTTCTCCTTGGCCGCGCGGACCTCGCCGTCGCTCATGCCGGCGTAGAAATTCCAGCCCTTGTTGTACTCGCCCGCATGGCCCTGGCAGAACTCATAGAAGTCGTTCAGCCGCTCGCGCGACTTGGGCGCGCGCGCCGTCGCCGGCTTGCTGCAGTCGGGCCACTGGCAGCGGATTTCGCCGGGCTTGAGGTGCAGGACGTCGGCCTCCGCCGCCGCCTCTTCGGGGCGCGGCGGCTTGATCCGCATGTCCTTGAAGCGGGGCTTGTATTCAAACTCGGATGACATCGGTGCAAGTGTAAGGTCGAATTGGTCACCAACAAGGACACACCCATGCCGGAAGGCCCGATTGCGACGATTATCCGGGAAAAACTGTCGGCCGGCCTCTCGCCGGACCGGCTGGAGATCGAGGACGACAGCGCGCGGCACGCCGGTCACCACCACGAGGGCGGCATGGACGCCAAGCCCGGCGGCGAGAGCCACTTCAATGTCACCATTGTTTCCGCGGCCTTCGAGGGGCAGGGGCGGGTGCAGCGCCAGCGGGCGATCAACGCACTGCTGCGGGACGAATTGGCCGGTCCGGTCCACGCGCTGTCGATCAAGGCGCTGACCCCGGACGAGGCCGGAACCCCGGCCGGCTGAGGTTCGACGAACGACATTCGTGACAGAAGCGTCACGTTCACCTCGTCTTAGAAGGTTCGCCCTAGCGTCCCGGTGGGGTTAACGAGGGGTCTGGACGTAATGGTTGAATCCGACGGCATCGGCAAGTCGACCAGCGGCGAGCCCGGCGCCGGCGAGGCCGCGCAGGCCTTGCGCGCGATTCTCCAGACCCAATACCTCCGCTACATGATCATCGGCACCTGGGCGCTCGGCCTGCTGGCGACGGTCGGCTTCACCAGCGCAGCGCTGTGGTTCGTCGGCACCGTCGCCGCCGGCGCCATCCGCGGCGCCGTCGAGAAGCGGATCAGCGACCGCGTCGGCGCCGGCTGGGGTCTCGTATTCCCGACTGTCGCGACCGCGACGACGGCCGCCTGGGCCACCGCGCCCCTGATCGCCTGGTATTCCGGCCATCCCTTCGGGCCCGCGCTCGCCGCGACCCTTCTGGTCTGCGGCTATGTGCTGGTGTTCTCGCAACTGCGCTCGTCGCCGCGTCAGGCGCTGGTCATCTCCTCGCCGTACGGCGTGGCCGCTTCGGTCATCCTGATCGGCATGTGGGGCGGCCCGCTGTTCTGGCCCTTCCT
This sequence comes from uncultured Brevundimonas sp., assembly GCA_964398675.1. Classification (GTDB taxonomy): domain Bacteria; phylum Pseudomonadota; class Alphaproteobacteria; order Caulobacterales; family Caulobacteraceae; genus Brevundimonas. The sequence goes on along the minus strand of CAYNNT010000018.1, from coordinate 9,981 downwards.
CTCGATCCTGCCGCTGGCGGGGTCGGGTCTGGTGGTTCTGGTCATGATGACCATGCTGCGGGAAGAGCGGATCCGCGCCTTCCAGGAGCACCAGTCGCACCTGATCGAGGAACTGGAGGCCGCGCGCGACAAGGCCAATGCCGCCAGCGACGCCAAGTCCAACTTCCTCGGTGTCATTTCGCATGAACTCCGCACCCCGATGAACGGCGTGCTCGGCGCCGCCCAGCTGCTGGCCGCGACGCGGCTGGAGCAGACCCAGCGGGACTATCTGTCGATTATCCGCAACTCGGGCGACAATCTGCTGAGCCTGCTCAACGACATCCTCGACATGACCAAGATCGAGGCCGGCAAGATGACCTTCGAGATCGTCGATGTGTCGATCGAGGACCTGCACAAGCGGGTGACGGGTCCGTTCCAGGCCCAGGCCGAGGCCAAGGGCCTGACCTTCAACGCCTGTTTCGAAGGCGACATCCCGGCCGTGGTGCGCGGCGACCCGCTGCGCGTCTGCCAGGTCATTCACAACCTGCTCTCCAATGCGGTGAAGTTCACCGACAAGGGCGAGGTCTCCTATCTGGTCCGCGGCGAGCGACTGGAAAACGGCCGTGTCCGCTTCGACTTCGCCGTCACCGATTCCGGCGCCGGCATCGCGCCGGACGACCTGGCGCGGCTGTTCCAGCCCTTCACCCAGGTCGACGCCTCCTCGACGCGCCGTTTCGGCGGCACGGGGCTGGGCCTGACGATTTCGCGCCGTATGGCCAATATAATGGAGGGCGACATCAGCGTGGTGTCGACCCTGGGCGAAGGCTCGACCTTCACCTTCACCGTCGAGGCCGATGTGGTCGAATGGACGCGCCAGGCCGCCGCCGAGCCGATCCACGCCGAGGTCAAGGACGGGCAGGCGCTGAGCGTCCTGGTCGTCGAGGACCACCCGGTCAACCGCATGATCCTGGAGGCCTGGATGGGCTCCGCCGGTCATGGCTGCGCCACCGCCGAAAACGGCCAGATCGCCATTGAAGCCGCGGGCGAGCAGCGCTTCGACCTGATCATCATGGATGTGAACATGCCCGTGATGGACGGCCTGACCGCCACCCGGGCGATCCGGGCGGGAGGAGGCGCCAACGCCGACACCCCCATCGTCGTCCTGTCGGCCTCGGCCCGCAGCGAGGATCACGCCGCGGGGCTCGACGCGGGAGCGGACGCCTATCTGAACAAGCCGATCGATTTCGCCGCACTCGCCAAGGTCATGAACCGTGTCGGCGGCGGACGCGCGGCCATCCGGGCGCTGGTCGACACCGGCGAGACCGCGGCCGCCGCCTGATCCGGCGGCAATAGCGTTCAAAAGGCGACGGCCTTCTGAACCTCAGGTGACGAGTGTCGTTCAGACCCGGCTCAACCGCCGGGGACCAGAGTGCGGACAAGTCGAAATCATTCGGCCGCACCTGGAGACGTCTCATGAAGAAGATTCTCACCGCCGCCATCGCCGCGACGCTCGCCATGAGCTCGCTGGGCGTGGCTTCCGCCGCCGAAGCCCAGACGCGTGGCAACTACGAACAGCGCCAGGATCGCCGCGATGACCGTCGTGACGATCGCGGTGATCGCCGCGAAGACCGCCGGGATGATCGTCGCGACGACCGCAGCGACCGCCGCGAATGGCGCCAGGACAATCGCGACGACCGTCGCGAATTCCGTCAGGACCAACGCGCCTACGGCCGCTGGCAGCAGTCGCAGCGCCGTTACAACGCGGGCCGCTACCATGCGCCGCGCGGCTATCAGCAGCGGGACTGGTCGTACGGTCAGCGCATGCCGTCCTACTACCGCTCGAACCAGTACGTCGTGAGCAACTACGGCCAGTACGGCCTGCGCGCGCCGCCCCGTGGATACCACTACGTCCGCAGCGGCGATGACGTGGTCCTCGCCGCCATCGCGGGCGGCCTGATCACCGCCGTGATCGCCGGCCTGTTCAACTAGGGCAAGCCGACCGCCTGAAGCGCGCCCCGCAGGGAAACCTGCGGGGCGTTTTCATGTCAGCCGCCCGCGCCTCGCCATCCCGGGTCGCGCTCGCTGGTCAGGCCGCACAACTGGAGAAATCCGATCACGGTCGCTGTCCGCGCAGGGGCGGGACGGGCGAGGAACAGCTGTGCGGGGGCTTCGGCGCGGGCGGTGAGGGGCAGAACGACCCAACGGTCGGGGAAGCGACGCACATCGATGTTCGGGTCGGCCTTCAGGTGCGGACAGTAGCGCAGCGATCGGTCGACGCAGGCCTTGTGCAGCGGCGCGATGGCGCCCGCGTCGATCAGGACGCTGTCGTCGGTCAGGTCCGCCGGCAGCCGGTCGCCCCGCCCGTCCGCTCGCAGACGGCCCGCCGCCACGGGGTGGGCCACCTGGGTCCAGCGGTCGTCCGAGGCCGTGGGCTCGCCGCACATCGGGCAGCGCATGTCGCGGACGGACAGGCGCTGCCGCACGGCATGGTTCTGCGAGTACAGCGGTTTGCCGTGCCCGGCGTGATCAGCCTGAAGGATGGCCAGGGCGCCGTTCACGGACGGGCAGGGGCCCACGCCCAGCGACGGTTCACCGGTCCAGCTGGTGACCCATGGCACGTCTATGCCGACCTTCAGGGACGATGGCTTCATGGATGCTCCTGCGGCCAATCCTGCGCGGTCGCGCCGCTGCCGTCGAGCAGCGTTTGCGGTGCGCCGGGGTTCCAAATCCGGGCAGAGGCGTTAGACCCGGCGCATGGTTTCCCGCATTCCCACACTGAACGAGGCGATTTCCGCCGGTGAAAAGGCCGCGGCCGTCGACACGGCCATGATCAGCAAGATGACCGACATGGCCGGCGACTTCGCCGTGAACCTGTCGATCGCCGTGATCATCCTCGTCGCCACCGTGCTGGCCTCGCGCTGGATTTCCGGGATGACGCGCCGGATGCTGTCGCGGGTCCGGGGGTTCCGCCACGACCGGACGGTGGTCAGCTTCGTCGTCCAGGTGGTGCGGGTCGTCGTCTATATCGTCGGCTTCATCGCCGTGCTGCAGCGGCTGGGCGTCCAGACCACCTCGATCATTGCGGTCCTCGGCGCAGCCTCGCTGGCGGTCGGCCTGGCCCTGCAGGGCACGCTGTCGAACGTGGCGGCCGGCGTGCTCCTGCTCGTGCTGCGCCCCTACAAGGTCGGCGACGTCATCGAGGTCGGCGGCGCTTCGGGGACGGTTCAGCGGCTCGACCTGTTCGTGACGCAGATGTCGAACGCCAACAATCACAAGATCGTGGTGCCCAATTCCAAGGTGCTGGGCGACGTCATCGTCAATCTGACCGGCCAGAAGACGCGGCGGATCGAGATCCTGTTCAACGTCGGCTACAGCGCCAATCTGAAGCAGGCGCGCGCGGTGCTGGCGGGTGTCGCCGAGGCGCATGAGAAGGTGCTTCCGGACCCGGCGCCCTGGGCCGGGGTGACCAACCTGCTGGACAGCGCCGTCGAGGTCACCCTGCAGGCCTGGGTCGAGGTCGATGACTGGTGGCAGGTCAAGGCCGACCTCTTCCAAGGGGGCAAGGAGGCCCTCGACGCGGCAGGGGTGGAAATCCCCTTCCCGCATCAGGTCGCCGTGGCCTATGAACCGCCCGCGCCGGGTCCCGATCCGGTCGAGAAGCCAAAACCCGAACCTGAGCCCCAGACACCCGCGCCGGCCCCGCGTCGCCGCCGGCTGGGCCGGAAAGCCTGATTGCATGCGTTACGATTTCGGCTCCGACAACACCGCCGGCATGGCGCCCGCCGCGCTGGACGCCCTGATTGCGGCCAATGAGGGCTATGCCCGGGCCTATGGCGCCGACGATGTCACCGCCCGCGCCGCAGACCAGATCCGCGCCCGGCTCGACGCCGACGCCGACATCCGGTTCGTGTTCTCCGGCACGGCGGCCAACGCCATCGCCCTGTCCATGCTGGCCTGGCCGCACGAGGCGGTTCTGGCGCATCACGCGGCTCACGTCTGCACCGACGAGACGGGCGCGCCCGGCTTCTTCGGCTCCGGCGTCGGGCTGATCGGCCTGCCGGGCCTGTCGGGCAAGATCGAGCCGCTCGGGCTGCAGGCCCTGCTGGAGGAGCCGGAGGTCGGCCACCGCCAGCCCCCGGCCGCCCTCAGCCTGACCCAGTCCACCGAATACGGCTCCGTCTATACCGAGGAGGAACTGCGCCACCTGATCGAGCCGGTGAAGCTCAAGGGCCATGGCGTGCACATGGACGGGGCGCGGCTGGCCAATGCGGCGGCGGCGGGCTTCGACCTGACGCAGATCGCGCGGCTGGGCGTCGATGTGCTGGTGTTCGGCGGGGCCAAGGCCGGCGCCAATTGCGCCGAAGCCATCGTCATGTTCGACAAGTCGCTGGCCCGTCGCATCGACAACCGGCTGAAACAGGCCGGGCAGACGGCGTCCAAGACCCGCTTCCTCGCCGCCCCGATCCTGGGCCTGCTGGAAAGCGGCGACTGGGAGGCGGGCGCCGCCCACGCCAATCTGATGGCGCAGCGTCTCGCGGCGGGCATCGTCGCTGCCTCGCCCTTCGTTCTCGCCCATCCGGTCGAGGCCAATGCGGTCTTCGTGCGGATGCCGCCCGAGGCCCACCAGAGGCTGAATGCAGCGGGCTGGGCCTGCTACCGCTTCGACGACGGCTCGGTGCGGTTCGTCTGTTCATGGGCGACCCGGGAAGAAGCCGTGGACGAACTTTTGCAGGCCATCGCAACGGTTTGAGCGCGACGTCATTGAACAGTCGCTATGCCCCACCTAGATAGAACAAAGCGTGACCATTCTCGTCTGACGGCGATCGGTCCGGGGCCGGAGGGACTGTCATGAACGCACCATCGCGCATCGCCGATCGCACGGCCGACGACCTGATGGCCTTCCGGGTCGTCCGGGCCGCCATGCCCGTTCTGGCGGAGGGGCTGAGCGCCGAGGATCTCGCCGCGCAGTCCATGGCCGACTGCAGCCCCGGCAAATGGCACCTGGCGCATACAAGCTGGTTCTTCGAGGCCCTGATCCTGGGCGAGGAGCCCGGTTACCAACCGGTCGATCCGCGCTTCCAGACCCTGTTCAACAGCTACTATGAGGCGCTTGGCCCCCGGGTCGAACGCCCCGAGCGCGGCCTGATGACCCGGCCCTCGCTCAACGAGGTGCTGGACTACCGGCGCGAGATCGACCGGCGCATGGCGAAGTGGCTGGGCGGGGGCCCGACCGATCCGCGCCGGCTTTATCTGTTCACCCTCGGCCTGCATCACGACCAGCAGCATCAGGAGCTGTTCCTGATGGATATCCTGAACCTGATGGCCCGCTCACCGCTGGATCCGGCGGCCTGCAAGGCAGAGCCGCGCGCGCGTCCGGCACAACAGGCGAGGGGCGGGATCACCCGCTTTGACGGCGGTCTGGTCGAGATCGGCCACGACGGTGCGGGCTTCGCCTTCGACAATGAGGGGCCGGCGCATCGCGTCTGGCTCGAGCCCTACGCCCTGTCCAACGATCTGGTGACCAACGCCGACTGGATCGCCTTCATCGACGACGACGGCTACGCCCGACCCGAGCTGTGGCTCTCTGACGGCTGGGCGGCGGTTCAGGCCGATGGCTGGCAGGCGCCCCTGTACTGGCGCCGCGAGGGCGACGGCTGGACGACCATGGGCCTGACGGGCCGCGCGCCGGTCGATCCGGCGGCCGCGGTCCGCCACCTCAGCTTCTACGAGGCCGACGCCTATGCCCGCTGGTCAGGAAAGCGGCTGCCGACCGAGGCCGAATGGGAACATGCGGTGCGCTGCCGCCCGGAGGCCTTCTCCAACGGCTTCGGCGAGGTCTGGCAATGGACCGCCAGCGCCTATTCGCCCTATCCGGGCTTCCAGCCGACCGAGGGCGCCGCGTCCGAGTACAACGGGAAATTCATGGCCAACCAGATGGTGCTGCGCGGCTCCAGCTTCGCCACGCCCGAAGGTCATGCGCGGGTCAGCTACCGCAACTTCTTCTACCCCCATCAGCGCTGGGCCTTCTCCGGCCTGCGGCTGGCCGAGGCCGCGCCGGCGCCCCTGGTCCGCGCGGCGGATCAGGGCGAGACGGCCCGCTTCCGCCGCGACCTGGTCGCGGGTCTGTCGCGCTCTCCCAAGGTCGCCTCGCCGAAATGGTTCTATGACGCCGAGGGCTCGCACCTGTTTGAGGCCATCACCCGCCTGCCGGAATACTATCCGACCCGGCAGGAGGCGGCCCTGCTGCGGCGGGTGGCGCCGGAATGGGCGGCGCGCTTCGGGCCTGACGCGGCCCTGGTCGAGTTCGGCTCGGGGGCCAGCGAAAAGACCCGTATCGTCCTCGACGCCGCGCCCGACCTCGGCGCCTATGTGCCCATCGATATCAGCGCCGACGCCCTCGCCGCCGCCGCGCGTCGCATCGCCGAGGCCTATCCGGCGCTGACGGTGAATCCGCTGGTCGGCGACTTCCTGCATCTGGGAGCGCTGCCGGCCGGGATCGGGCAGGGGCGGCGCATCGGCTTCTTCCCCGGCTCGACCATCGGCAACCTTGAGCGGGACGAGGCGATTGCGTTCCTGACCGCCGCGCGCGGCCTGCTGGGCCCGGACGCCCTGTTCATTCTGGGCGTCGACCTGGTCAAGGCGCCGGAGATACTGATCGCCGCCTATGACGACTCCGCCGGGGTCACCGCCGCCTTCAACCGCAACCTTCTGGTGCGGGCCAATCGCGAGCTGGGGGCGGGGTTCGATGTGGACTCCTTCGCCCATCGCGCCGCCTGGAACGTGACGGCCTCGCGCATGGAGATGCACCTGGAGGCGACCCGCGACATGACCGTCCTGCTTGACGGTCGCCGCATCGCTTTCAGACAGGGCGAGACCATCCATACGGAGAGCTCGCGGAAATACACCGAGGCCTCTGTGCGCGAACTGGCGGAGGCCGCCGGCTGGACCGTCGCCGGGTTCGAAACCAGCCCGGATCCCGCTGTGGCCCTGGCGCTGCTCGAGGCCTGAACAAAAAAAGGCGGCGACCGGAGCGGTCGCCGCCTTTCAGCATCGGCTGGACGGACCGCCTATTCGGCGGCGGGCGGCTTGCTGGCCGGGCGGGCGCCGTGGGAGGCCTCGCCGCCCTTGCGGCCGGCTTGCGCGGCCAGACTGCGGTCCTGCGAGAAGCTGCGCTTCTCGCTGGGGACGCTGGCCCCGCCCTTGCGGGCGATCTCGCGTTGACGTTCCGGGTCCATCGAGGCGAAGCCCCGCTTGGACACGCCGGATGCTCGTGTGGGCTGGCCTTGAGCCATCAGGGGATCCTTTCGTGGCGACGGTAGCGGTTGCCCAATGAACCCCCCGCCTCCCGTCCGGTTCCGGATTTCAGGTCACGGAATTGCGAGCGAATCACAGGGTTTGGACAAGCGGCGGTCATTGACCGCCGTACGGACGGGCGTCGCCGGGGCCGCCGCCGCCGGGGTCCTGTTGCGGCATTTCCTCGGGGACGTAGGACGGATCGATGTCCGGACCGGGCGTCTCGGGCGGCATGATCTCCGGCTCGCCGCCGGGACTGTCGGGCTCGATAAAGGTCATGGCTTTCTCCTTCTGACAGGGAGAACGCGACCACGAACGGCGCCGTTCAATCACGATTGAGAGGGCAGGGCGATTTCGCCGGAACCGCACCGGCGTCTCCAGGTTTCAGGGGCTCATCCATCCGCCTGGAGTACTCGCATGACCGACCCCTACGCCGGCTCGACGCCCGTCGAGGACATTATGGACGAGGCGGACACGCCCTCGGCCGTGCTGGACCGCCAGGCCGATGCGATCCTGCGCGATGCGGACGCGCATGAACCGGGCGTCCGGCCCCTGCGACGGGCGGTTGGCGAGGATGCAGCCCTCGCGCGGGACTGGGGCCGCCGGCGGGCGCTCGGCGCGCGGCATGCCGTCCAGGCCGAACCGGTTAAGGCGACCCTCTACGCCCTCGGTCTCGGCGTGGTCATTGGCCTGCTGATCGCCCGCTAGGACCGCGGATCAGGACGGCCCGCTCGCCGGCCGGGCCATGGGCGTGCCGCGCATGGCGGCGTCAGACACGAACGGATTGTTGCGCCGCTCGGCTCCGAAGGTCGAGGTCGGCCCGTGGCCCGGCACGAAGGTGACGTCGTCGCCCAGCGGCCACAGCTTGGTGGTGATGGCGTGCAGCAGGCTGGCGTGGTCGCTGCGCGGGAAGTCGGTTCTGCCGATCGAGCCCTGGAACAGGACGTCCCCGACCTGGGCGAACCGGGCCTCGCGGTTGAAGAAGATCACATGGCCCGGCGTGTGACCGGGGCAGTGGAACACCTCCCAGGTCGTTTCGCCCAGCGTCAGGACCTCGCCGTCGGCCAGCCAGCGGGTCGGGGTGAAGCTTCGCGCCTCGGGAAGCCCGTACATCTGGCCCTGGGCCGGAATGCCGTCGATCCAGAACTGGTCGTCCGGATGCGGGCCGATGATGTCGAGCCCGGTCTTCTCCTGCATCTCGGCCGCGCCGCCGGCGTGATCGAGGTGGCCGTGGGTGATCCAGATGGCGTCGAGCGTCAGCCCCTGCTTCGCCACCGCGCCCAGCAGGCCGTCGACCGAAGCCCCGGGATCGATGATCGCGGCCTTCATCGTCTTGCGGCACCAGACGAGGGTGCAGTTCTGTTGCAGGGGCGTGACCGGAAAGACGGCGACGCCGATGGGAGCAGGGGAGGAACTCATTCCGTCCAGATAGCGCGCCGGCGCGCGCGCCGAAACCATGCTTCGTCCGCGTCTCACGTTGACCTTTCGGACGGTCATCGACATAAGGGCGGGCTTCAAAGGCGCCGCCTCCCCGGAAACGGATTTGGGGCGGCCCTTTTTGTTTTACCCACACAGTGCAGCGCCTGCCCAAAAGGCGCCGCCCCAGAGCGTCAGAATCCCGGCCATGCAAGTTGTCGAAAAGTCCAACGAAGGTCTCAGCCGCGTCATCGCGGTGACCATTCCCGTCGCCGAGCTGAACCAGAAGCTGGACGCCAAGCTGAAGGAAGTCGCGCCGCAGATGAAGCTGAAGGGCTTCCGTCCCGGCAAGGTCCCGATGTCGCACGTCAAGAAGACCTTCGGCCGCGACCTGATGGGCGAGATCGTCAATGACGCGCTGAACACCTCCAGCCAGAAGGCCCTGGACGACGCCAAGGTGCGTCCGGCCGCGCCCGCCGAGATGAAGCTGACCTCCGACATGGAAAAGGTCATCGCCGGCACGGAAGACCTCGCCTACGAGATGGCGCTCGAAGTCATGCCGGACTTCACCCCGACCGACATCAAGAAGCTGAAGCTGGAACGCCCGACCTACGAAGCGTCGGACGCCGATCTGGACGAAGCCCTCACCGAGCTGGCCGGTCAGGCCAAGTCCTATGAGGACAAGAAGGGCAAGACCGTGAAGGCCGCCGAGGGCGACGAGGTCACCATCGACTTCCTCGGCAAGCTGGACGGCGAACCCTTCGAGGGCGGCGCCGCCGAGGACACCCAGCTGGTGATCGGCTCCAACCGCTTCATCCCGGGCTTCGAAGAGCAGCTCAAGGGCGCCAAGGTCGGCGACGAGACGGTCCTGAACGTGACCTTCCCGGCCGACTACCAGGCCGCCCATCTGGCCGGCAAGGCCGTGACCTTCGACGTCAAGGTCAAGGCCATCAAGGCCGAGGCCCCCGCCGTGATCGACGAGGACTTCGCCAAGCGCATCGGCATCGAGTCGCTCGACAAGCTGAAGGAACTGCTGCGCACCAACCTGAATCAGCAGTACACGGCCGCGGCCCGCTTCAAGCTGAAGCGCGCCCTCCTCGACGCCCTCGACAAGGCCCACGACTTCGCCCTGCCGCCCAAGATGGTCGAGGCCGAGTTCGACGGCATCTGGGGTCAGGTGCAGGCTGACAAGGAAGCCGGCCGCCTGCCGGAAGACGACGCCAAGAAGTCCGAGAAGAAGCTCAAGGACGAGTACCGCAAGATCGCCGAGCGCCGCGTGCGCCTGGGTCTGGT
>CAYNNT010000017.1:0-37319 GCA_964398675.1 uncultured Brevundimonas sp. | reverse complement strand
GGTCTGCGGCGATCCGGTGATCTGGAAGCCGTCGGAAAAGACCCCCCTGACGGCGCTGGCCACCCACGCCATCCTCGACCGGGCCATCGCCCGCTTTGCGGACGCGCCGGCGGGCCTGTCCCAGCTGGTCATCGGCGGTCGCGAAGCCGGCGAGGCGCTGGCCGCCGACCCGCGCATCCCGCTGGTCTCCGCCACGGGCTCCACGCGCATGGGCCGCGCCGTGGCCCAGACCGTGGCCGCCCGTCTCGGTCGCAGCCTGCTGGAGCTGGGCGGCAACAACGCCATGATCGTCACGCCCAGCGCCGATCTCGACATGGCCGTCCGCGCCATCGCCTTCTCCGCCGTCGGCACAGCCGGCCAGCGCTGCACCACCCTGCGCCGGCTGCTGGTGCACGAGAGCATCGCCGACGCCCTCGTCGCCCGCCTCGCCGCCGCCTATGAGACCCTGCCCGTCGGCGACCCGCGCGAGACCGGCGTCCTGATCGGCCCGCTGATCGACGACGCCTCGGCGCACGGCTTCGACACGGCGCTGGCGCAGGCGGTCGAACAGGGCGGGCAGATCATCGTCGGCGGCGACCGTGTCGCCCGGGACGGCGTCTATGTCCGCCCCGCCATCGTCCGCATGCCCTCGCAGACCGCGGTGGTCGAGCACGAGACCTTCGCCCCCATCCTCTACGTCCTGACCTGGTCCGATTTCGATCAGGCGGTGGCCATGCAGAACGCCGTGCCCCAGGGCCTGAGCTCCTGCGTCTTCACCGACAGCGTCCGCGAGGCCGAGGCCTTCCTCTCGGCCTGGGGCTCGGACTGCGGCATCGCCAACGTCAACATCGGCCCCTCCGGCGCCGAAATCGGCGGGGCCTTCGGCGGCGAGAAGGACACCGGCGGCGGGCGTGAGTCCGGCTCGGACGCCTGGAAGGCCTATATGCGTCGCCAGACCCAGACCGTGAACTTCAGCCGCGAACTGCCGCTGGCGCAGGGGGTCAGGTTCGACGTGTGAGACCCTCTCCCATTGGGAGAGGGCTTGAGCGCACGGCGGCGTAGCCGTCGTTCTTGCGCGAAAGGGTGAGGGGCGTCTGATCCAGTCGGCGTAAGCCGTATCGCTGTCCGGAGCGGCGGCTCACGCCGACTGAGCCATCCGACCCACATCCGGCGCTGCGCGCCACCTTCTCCCAATGGGAGAAGGATCAGATCACGTCGGCCAATGCCTCCGCCAGGTCCCCCTTCCCGACCACCTCGACGTCCGCCAGCCCCAGCCAGCCCGCCATCCGCCGCAGCTCCGCCGCCAGCCGCGCGGGCGTCTCCGGCGTCGCGTCCGGCTCGCGCCAGGCTGCCTGCACCAGCAGGGTCCCGGCCTTGCGGTCCGACTTCAGATCGACCCGCGCCGTGATCGCCTCGTCCTCGAGGAAGGGCAGGACGTAGTAGCCATGCGCCCGCTTGTGGGCGGGGGTGTAGATCTCCAGCCGCACCTTGACCCCGAACAGCCGCTCGGTCCGGTCACGGGTCCAGATCAGATTGTCGAACGGCGACAGCAGGGCGGCGCCCGCCACCTTGCGCGGCGTCTTCGCCCCGGCCGCCAGATACCCCGGATGCCGCCAGCCCTTCACCGCGACCGGCGTCAGCTCGCCCGCCTCGACCAGCTCCGCGATCCGGTCCCGCGCATCGGCCAGCGGCAGGCGGAAATAGTCCCGCAGGTCCGCCGCCGTCGCCACGCCCATGGCCTGCGCCGACAAGCGCACCAACTCGCGCTGGGCGTCGGCCTCCGTCGGCGTCGGCAGGTCGATGATGCGGGCGGGCAGGGCGCGTTCGGTCAGATCATAGACGCGCTCGAAACCGTTGCGAGTCTTCGTCGTGATCATCCCGGCCCAGAACAGCCACTCCAGCGCCCGCTTGCCGTCCGACCAGGACCACCAGCCGGGCGCGCCGCGCGGTCCTGTGGCGAAGTCGCCGCCGGTGACCGGCCCGCGCCGTTCGATCTCGGCCAGCACCCCCTCGATATAGTCGGCCTTCTCGCGCCCGAACCGCGACAGGCCGGTCCACATGGCCCCGTCCTTCGCCCGCTCCATCCGCCAGCGCAGCAGGGGCTGCAGCTCCAGCGGCAGAAGCGAGGCCTCATGCCCCCAGTATTCGAACAGGCTCCGGCGGGGCCCCCAGGCCTCGGCTTCAAGACCGTCGCGCGGATAGTCCCCCAGCCGCGAAAAGCCGGGCAGGTAGTGGGTGCGGGTGACGACGTTGACGCTGTCGATCTGGATTACGCCCAGCTTCCGGGCGACGTCCCGGAGATGGCCGCGGCCGGGCGCGGCGGGCTGCGCGCGCCCGAACCCCTGGACGGCCAGGGCGATACGGCGGGCGGCTTGCGGGGAGAGGGTTTCGGTCACGGGGCGACCATGCCCCGTTCCCTCTCCCGATGGGAGAGGGGTTGCTCCACCGGGTCCGAAAACCGCTTGTCGCAAACTCCGCTGCCTTGTCATCCCGGCCGAAGCGAAGCGAAGAGCCGGGACGGTCACAGGCAAGAATCTCAGCCTCCCGGAAGCTGCGTCAGCAGCTATCCGGGAGACGGGTCAGGCCACAGCGCGACGGCCACCCCGTCTCCCGGATAACCGCTTCGCGATTTCCGGGAGGTCAGAGATGTGACCCCTGCCGTCCCGGATCGCCGCTTCGCGGCGTCCGGGATGACAAGGACCGGATCAGGCCCCTACGGCGCCACCCGCGCCGGCAACCCCTGCGCCGCCCGGATCATCTGCACGAACTCCGCTCGCTCGCCGTAGGGATCGTCCCCGCGGGCGCCCTGCGCCTGTTCCAGCACCGCGTCCCAGTCGAAGCCGTCGCCCAGCCACGGATCGCCGCGCAGCCGCTGGCCGAAGGCCGCCACGGCGATGGCCCAGCGGGTGCTCTCCGGCGGCTGGGCGCTGACCCGGTCGCTGCCCGCATTCGCCAGCACCCGCTGTATCAGCCGCGAGTCTTGCTCGCCCGGCAGCTTGAAGCGGACCTGCACGAAGCCGACCTCGCCGTCCGGATCGCCGCCGCCGACGCCGAGGCTGTTGCGGTTCCCGGAGTAGCGCCGCTCGCCCATCTGGCTGGGGCCGCCGACCGGCGTGATCTCGTACAGGGCCGTCACCGAGGCGCCCGACCCGACCTCGCCGGCGTCGACGCGGTCGTTGTTGAAATCGGCCTCGTTGAGCAGCCGGGTCTCATAGCCGATCAGCCGGTATTCGCTGACCCGCCCGGGATTGAACTCGACCTGGATCTTGACGTCGTCGGCGATGGGGAAGGCCCCGCGGTCGAAGGCCGGGCCGAACAGCCGCCGCGCCTCGTTCAGGTCGTCGACATACGCAGCAGTCCCATTTCCGGCCTGGGCGATCGTCTGCATCCGCGCGTCCTGGTAGTTGCCGCGCCCGAAGCCGTAGACCGACAGATAGATGCCGGTTTCCCGCTTCGCTTCGACATAGTCCTCCAGCCGCAGGTTGTCGGTCACGCCGACGTTGAAGTCGCCGTCGGTGAACATCAGGATCCGGTTGACCCGGTCGCGGGCGAAATTGGCCTGGGCCTGGTCATAGGCGTTGGTCATGCCGGTCGCCCCGGCCGTGCCGCCCGAGGCGTAGAGGCTGGCCACGGCGCAGCGCAGCTTCAGCTTCTGGTCGCCCGGCGTCGGCGCCAGACGCGTGCCCGCCCCCTCGGCGTAGAAGGTCACCGCCGCCGTGTCCTGCGGCCGGAGCCGGTCGATGATCAGGTTCATCGACTTCTGCGCCAGGGCCAGCTTGTCCGGGCTGCCCATCGAACCGGAGACATCGACCAGGAAGGTCAGGTTCAGCGGCCGGCGCTCGGCCTCGGGCAGTTCATAGCCCTGCAGGGCGACATGGACGATCTGCCGGCCCGGCGCCCACGGAGACTCGGTCACCGCCGTGGTGATGGCGAACGGCTGGGTCGCCGAGGTCGGCCGGTCGTAGCCGTAGTCGAAATAGTTGATCAGCTCCTCGACCCGCACAGAGTCCGCCGGCGGGGCGCGGCCCTCGTCGATGAAGCGGCGGACGTTGGAATAGCTGGCCGTGTCGACGTCGATTGAAAAGGTCGAGACCGGGTCGTCGGCGACGCGGTGAACGGGGTTGGGCGTGGCGTCGGGGTAGCGCTCGGTATCGGGCGTGGCGGGCCGTATAACCGGCGGTGCGTGCGGTGCGACCTGGCCCTGGGCGGACACGACCGGCGAGGCGGCCACGACGGAGCTGCGCGGGATACGGGTTCCTGTCACGACGACATCGTTCATCTCCGTGGCGGCGGCGCCCACCGGCGGCGGCGGCGGCGGGGGCGGCGGGGGCGGTGGGGGTGCAGGGGGAGGCGGCGGGCCTCCCACATAGGCCGGCGCGCCGACGCTCCGCGCGGCGTAGCCCTCCGGGACCCGTTCTTCCGGCAGCGTAAAGCCGAACACCGCGCAGGCGGCGCGCGATACCACGCCGTCAGACGGCTTGTCCGGGTCCAGCGGCCGCGCCTGGGCCATCACCGGCAGGGGCGCCATGGGTGCGGTCAGGGCCAGGCTGACCACGCCGACGAGGGCTCGTTTCAACGGACGTTTCGACATCGCGCATCTCCCCTTGGTTGTGTGATCACCATGAGGCATCCCCGCCTCGGGCGAAACTGTGGCGCGGGGTTCTGACGAAGCCTGACGGACAAAGCGGCCGCAGAGGGTGGCGCATCCCCGCATCTCCCCCCACTATCCAGCGACGCCGCAGGAGCCCCGGATGCACGAGACGACCAGCATGGGACTGGGCCACGCGGTGGCGCTGCTGGCGGCCATGGTCGTCGCCGCCACCCTGTTCCGCCGCTTCGGCCTCGGCGCCGTGCTCGGCTATCTGGCCGCCGGCCTGCTGATCGGACCCTCCGCGCTCGGCGTGGTGCGCGACCCGCAGTCGGTGCTGCACGTGGCCGAGTTCGGCGTCGTCATGTTCCTCTTCATCATCGGGCTTGAGATGCGGCCGGCCCGGCTGTGGAGCCTGCGCAAGGAGATCTTCGGCCTCGGCGCCGTTCAGGTCCTGGCCTGCGCCCTGCTGCTGACCGGCATCGCCATGCTCGCGGGCCTCGCCTGGTACGCCGCCCTGATCGCCGGCTTCGGCTTCGCCCTGTCGTCCACCGCCATCGTCATGCAGCTGCTGCAGGAGCGGAACGAGAACGTCGAGCCGGGCGGCCAGCGCGTCGTCTCCATCCTGCTGTTCGAGGACCTCGCCATCGTGCCGCTGCTGGCGCTGGTGGCGGTGCTGGCCGGCGCCTACGGCTCGTCGGTCGAGACCGGCTATCCGATCTGGATGACCGTCGGCCTGGCCATCGCCGCCGTGGCCCTGGTCTATGTCGCGGGCCGCTGGGTCGTGAACCCCTTCTTCCGCCTGCTGGCCCGCTACGGCGGCCGCGAGGTGATGACCATGGGCGCCCTGTTCGTGGTGCTGGGCGCGGCCTACGCCATGAACCTCGGCGGGCTGTCGATGGCCATGGGCGCCTTCCTGGCCGGCGTCCTGCTGTCGGAATCGACCTTCCGCCACCAGCTCGAGGCCGACGTCGAACCCTTCCGCGGCCTGCTGCTCGGCCTGTTCTTCCTCAGCGTCGGCATGTCGCTGGACCTGCGCGTGGTCGCCGCAGACTGGGTCTGGGTGCTGGGCGGGCTGGCCGCCTTCATGACCGCCAAGATGGTCGCGGTCTACGCCGTCGCCCGCATCCGCCAGAAGCACGGCGAGGGCCTTTTGCGCGCCGCCCTGATGGGCGAGGGGGGCGAGTTCGCCTTCGTCCTCTATTCCACGGCCTTCGCCGCCGGCCTGTTCGACGCCCGCACCGCCGCCATCCTGTCCGCGGTCGTCATCCTGTCGATGGCCCTGACTCCGCTCAGGGTGATGCTGGCGGACCGGCTGCGCCCGAACGAAGCCCTGTCGCCCGACGACGCCGACGGCGTGGACCGCGCCGACAACCTGCGCGAACGCGTGCTGATCATCGGCTTCGGCCGTTTCGCCCAGGTCGTGTCCCAGCCCCTGCTGGCCCGCGACGTCGACGTGTCGATCATCGACACCGACGTGGAGATGATCCAGGCCGCCGGCAATTTCGGCTTCAAGGTCTTCTATGGCGACGGATCGCGGCTGGATGTGCTGCGCGCCTCGGGGGCGGAGAACGCCGAGACCGTCCTCGTCTGCGTCGACAAGCCCGAGGTCGCCGACCGCATCGTCGAACTGGTCAAGGCCGAGTTCCCCCTGACCAAGCTGTTCGTCCGGGCCTTCGACCGTGGTCATTCCATCCGGCTGGTCGAGGCCGGGGTGGAATACCAGCTGCGTGAGACCTTCGAGAGCGCCCTGGTCTTCGGCCATCAGGTGCTGATCGATCTCGGCTTCTCGGACGAGGAGGCGCGCGAGACCATCGACGACGTCCGCCGCCGCGACGAAGAGCGTTTCACCCTGCAGCTCTCCGGCGGCCTCCAGGCCGGTCGCTCCCTGATGCGCGGCAACATGACCACGCCCCAGCCCGCGCCCTACGTCAAACCCCGCCGCGAGGGCCAGGCCCTCAACGAGGAGGCCGCCGAGGTGCTGGAGGACGAGGACGAGCGCGAAAAGGCGACGGTCTGAGGTCGGCGCGCAGCTCGCCCGGTCAGCTGAAGATCAGGGGATCTTCGGCTTGCCGCCCTCCATCTCGACCAGTCCCATCCGGTTGCCGGCCGGGTCCTGAAACAGGCCCAGGACCACCACGCCCGGCACCGCAAAGCGCGGGGCGTTGACGGTTCCGCCGTTGGCCACGACCTGGGCCAGCGTCTGATCGACGTCCTCGACGCCGAGATAGATCATCTTGTCTGCAGGATCGGCGCGCAGGGTTCCCGACAGACTCGACCCGCCGGCGACATCGACCGTGACCCGGCCGTCGGGCGCGACGTCCCAGCCGAAGACGGTGCGATAGAAGGCGCTCTGGCCGGCCGCATCGGGCCCGGCGATATCGAAGAATACGATGGGCGTGGTCATGGTCTGCTCCCTGAAGTTCGGCTGGTTTTTCTGTTGCAGGCTCAGGCCGCGCGGGCCGGCAGGAACCGGCTGTTGCGCAGGAGGGCCGCCGAGATCAGCGAGATCACCACCCCGACCGGAAAGATCTCGATGAAGGTGACCGGCAGGCGGAAGAACGGATTGGCGTACTGTTCCTGGAACGCCGCCATCCGGGTGGTGATCTGCTGGATCTCGGCGGCGGACGCGCCCTTCTCTCGCGCGGCGTCGATCGCGCCCCGGGTGTAGGTTTCGGCGAAGGCGAAATCCGTGGCCGCCAGGGTGATCTCCCAGCCGATGACATAGATGACCGAGGCAACCGCGCTGATGCCCAGACCGACCATCAGGGCCGGAACAAATTTGATCACCCCGCCCCGGACCCGGTCGCGGTAGCGCTTCACGCCTACGAAGGTCAGGCTCAGCGCCGCCAGCATCAGCAGATAGCCGGTGACATGCGACCCGGACATCGACCCCGGGTCGGGGTTCATCGCCAGCATCAGGAACATCGGCAGGGCGACGATAAGACCCGCGGCCGCGCCGAAGATGAGAATTGTGCGAAGCATGTTCAGCTCCCCTCTGGGTTCGGATGCCCCAGTGAGCCCTCGTCCGGGCCCGCGCCGCAATCGCCCATAAGGGTGATTTTGCGCAAATCACCCGATTTCCTACGGGATCAGCCCCAGTTCGCGTGCCCTGAGGATGGCTTGGGTGCGTCGCGTCGCCTCCAGCTTGTCGAACAGGCGAGAGACATGGGTCTTCACGGTGTTCAGCGAGACCGACAGGGATCGGGCGATCTCCTTGTTCGACCGGCCCGCGGCCAGCAGTTCCAGCACCTCGAACTCCCGGTTGGATATGCCCAGCGAAGCGCGGGCCAGGGTGTTGGGCTCGAATGGAGAACCCCGGGCCGGAGTGCGGAACAGTCGGGCTCCCACCCAGACGCCCAGCCCGAGGAAGGCCGTCGCGATCAGCGTCAGATACAGGTCGCCGGGATGCGACCGGGCCCACATCTGGTACTGGATCCATTGCAGACCCACGGCGGCGAGCGCCAGGGCGGCCCCATAGATGGCGATCGTCCGGATCATGCCGGAAACCTATGGAACATCGGGCGGAGACGCCAGATCACTGTCGCCCGGTCGCCTTGAGGCCGTCTTTGGTGTAGAGCCCGCGCCCGATGAACCGCCGTCTCTCGATCGCGCCCATGATGGACTGGACCGACCGGCACTGCCGGGCGTTCCACCGCGCCCTGACGGCCGAGGCCCTGCTCTATACCGAGATGGTCACCGCCCCGGCGGTGCTGCACGGCGACCAGCAGCGACTGCTGGGCTTCGACGCCGTCGAACATCCCGTCGCCCTGCAGCTGGGCGGCTCCGACCCGGCCCAGCTGGCCGATGCCGCGCGGATCGGCGAGGCCTTCGGCTATGACGAGATCAATCTGAACGTCGGCTGCCCGTCCGACCGGGTCCAGTCGGGCCGCTTCGGCGCCTGCCTGATGCGCGAGCCGGAACTGGTCGCCGACTGCATGGCCGCGATCAAGGAAGCGGTCTCCGTCCCCGCCACCGTCAAATGCCGCATCGGCGTCGACGACCAGGACCCGCAGGTCTCGCTGTTCGCCACCGTCGACGCCTGCGCCGCCGTCGGCATCGAGGTCTTCGTCATCCACGCCCGCATGGCCTGGCTGAAGGGCCTGTCGCCCAAGGAGAACCGCGACGTGCCGCCGCTCGACTATGCGCTCGTGCGGCGTCTGAAGCGCGAGCGGCCCCATCTGTCGATCTCGATCAACGGCGGCATCACCTCGCTGGACGAGGCCGAGGCGCATCTCGATGACAGCGATGGCGTGCAGCTGGACGGCGTCATGCTGGGCCGCGCCGCCTATCATGAACCGGCCATCCTGGGGCAGGCCGACCGCCGCCTGTACGGGGCCGCGACGCCGGACGTGGACGCCTGTGCCGCCATCGACCGCTACCGCCCCTACCTGGCCGCGCGGCTGGAGGAGGGCGTGCTGCTCCCGGCCATGACCCGTCACATGCTGGGCCTGATGCACGGCCGCCCCGGCGCCCGCGCCTACCGCCGCATCCTGACGGTCGAGTCCATCGGCCCCGGCGCCGGTCTGGACGTGGTCGACCGGGCCGTTGAAGCCGTCCGCGAGGCCGAGGCGAGGCTGGAAATGCGCGGCGAGGCGGCCTGAGTTCAGGCCGCTGCCGCCTCGCGCCGGGCGCGGATCCCGCGCGCCAGCCGGAACACCACCACGATCAGGATGACGACCACGATCGGTATGACGATCGGGGCGAGGAAGGCGACGATCACGGTCAGGAAGGCCAGCACGTCCTCGACCAGCGAGACGAACGGATTGCCCAGCCCGCCGGTGGTGGCCGTCGATCCGACCCGAACCCCGGTCTGCGCCGCATTGAAGGCCAGGGCCGCCGGCGCGCCGACGATCAGGCCGGCGATCGCCGCCGCCGAGGGATCTACGTTCCAGAAGACGCTGCCCGCCGCCACCGCGCCCGCGATGGGTCGGGTGACATAGCCGATGGCGTTCAGTCCGTGGTCGATGGCCGGCACCTTGTCGCCCGCGAACTCCGCGACGGTCGCCGTCGCCAGCGCCGCGATGGCGGGCCAGGAGACGAGCCAGTCCATCTGGTCGATCAACCGCACGCCGAACATCTCGAACTTCGCGGACAGCGCCAGCATCAGCAGCGGCAGGAAGGTGCGCAGCCCGGTCGCCGAGGCCAGGCCGAGCCCGAGCAGCGCCGGCAGCACCCAGGTCTGCATCGGCCCCACGGCCGCGCTGAGGAAGGACAGATCGAGGTCGGGCATGCGGCGGCTCCGGGTCGTTTCCCACACAATGCGCGGGAAGCCCCGTCCGCTCCATCGTCCCGCGCGCGGGATCAGGCTTTTACGTCGTCGAACTCCGGATGCCGCTTCAGCCAGGCGACGGCGTAGCTGCAGCGGGGCGCCAGTTTCAGGCCCTCGGCGCGTGCGTGCTCGCCCAGCGCCTGCATGAACCGTCCCGCGGCGCCCGTGCCGCGCAGGGCCGGGTCGGCCTCGACGTGCAGGATCACCCGCGTGTCGCCCTGCACCGCATAGTCGGCGAAGACGGCGCGCAACTGCCCCTCGGGATCGGAAAAGCCCTGCTCGAACCGGTGGTCGGCGCGTACGTCTCGAAAATCGCTCATGGAAGCCCTCGGCGGTGTCGGTTGGCGGACATCCAGCCAACACGGCGATCAGCGAACCTGTTCCCCGAAAACCGTTGAAAGTCGGCTTTCGTCACAATCCGCGGCCCCGTCAGGGCGCCCTGTCGCCGAGCAGATTAATCAGGCCGATGATGCTCTTGATCGTGAACCAGACCGTCAGGAACAGCAGCGCAAGGCCGAGCAGCAGGGCCAGGGGTATCAGGATGATGCCCATGTCGGGCACGGCGAAGAAGGACACGATGCAGATCGCGATCGCGATCCACAGCAGGATGGTCCACCAGAACACGGACCAGAACAGGCCGATCTGGGCGTCGATATGGGCCCGCGACAGGCCGTCCGAGCCGCCGCGTCCGGCATAGGCGACGATCAGGCCGACGATGACCAGCAGGTTCGCGCTGGGCAGGGACAGGATGTAGAGGCCCCAAGCGATCAGCGCCGCCGGCCGGCCTTCGGATTCATGGCCGGGAGCGAAGCGCGGTTCCGTCGGTCGGTCGGGCATTGCATCGGCCATGGCGTCTCTCCGTCAGATCCACCAGCCGCGCGGATTTTCGATTTCGCGGCCGGACTTCAGGGTCCAAACGCCCCAGGCCCCGCGAAGCACCATCCAGAGCGCCAGACCGAACAGAATCGGCACGCCCAGCGCAAACGGCGCGGCCAGCAGGATCACCCCGGCCACCGCCGCCACCGCCGCAGCCCACAGGGTCCGGCGCTGATAGATGAAGTGCGACGCCGACAGATCGTCCTCCGGCCCGGGCCGTCCGGTGACGGCGAACAGGCCGATGGCCGCCGAAACGCCGAGGGTCGGCACGGCGAACAGGATGAGGGCGTAGACGGCGTACAGACCCAGACCGCCGCCGGGGAGGGCGGCGCCCTGGTCGCGCCGAAGTCGGCGGGTCGAGAAATCGCGGGACGGGGCGAAGATCGAACCGGCCTCGACTGGCGCCGGCTCCGGCGGCAGCGGCTCGTCCTCGAACAGGTCCTGCTCGGGTTCAGGCTCGGGCTCGGGTTCGGGCTCAGGTTCCGGTTCGGGCTCCGGCTCCACGCGCAGGCGGCCTTGCAGCGACGCCGGGGTGGCGAAGCCGATCAGGTCGTCGTCGTGGTGATCCCCATGGTCGTCCAGGGGTTCGTCCGCGGGGGGAAGATCGCCGGGTTCGGCCATCGGATATCCTTCAGTCCGGTCCAAGTAATGACCGCGCCTCGCGTCGGGCGCAACCGCCGACGGCGATGCGTCAGCGCGCCAGCACCACCTCGCAGCCGGCGGCCGCGGCGGCCTCCAGCGCGCCCGGCTTTTCGATCCGCACGGTGCAGCGCCGCACCCGTCCGTCCTCCAGGCAGGCCAGGGCCAGCCGTTCGGCGAAGGTCTCGACCAGTCCGACATGCCCCTCGGCCACGATGGCGCGGGCCGCCTGGGCCACGGTCTCATAGTTGATGGTGTCCGCCAGCCGTTCGACCGGCGCGGGCGCCAGCGCCAGCGTCACGTCGATAATCAGCGGCTGCAGCCGCCCCTGTTCGTGGTCGTGCACGCCGATGCCCGCCTCGACCCGCAGGCCGCGCACGAACACGGTCAGGCCCTCGCGATGGGGATGGTCGCCAGAAACCGGGGCGGCGGGGAAGGGCAGGGGGGAAACGGTCAAGGCCTACTCCACAATGTCCGGGGCCTGCCACGCGAGGTGCTGGCCCCCGTCGACGGCGATCATCTGGCCCGTCACCTGTCCGGCGTCCACCAGCCAGCGCACGGCGTCGGCGATGGCTTCGGGGCTGCCGGCGCGTTGCAGCGGCGTGGCCCGCGCCTCGGCCTCGAACTCGCCGGCGGCCTGATGCACCGAGGGGAGGGTGGGGCCGGGACCGACGCCATTGACCCGGATGCGCGGCGCCAGCGCCTGCGCCATGGTCCGCGTCGCGACCCACAGGGCGGATTTGGACAGGCCGTAGGAGAAGAAGCGCGGATCGGGCTTCAGAACGCGCTGGTCCAGAATATTGACGACGACGGACCCGTCCGGCGCCTGGGCCGCGAAGGCCTGGGTCAGCATGACCGGCGCGCGGAGGTTGACGTCCATGTGCGAGGACCAGCTCTCGCCGGTCAGGCTGTCCAGCCGGTCGTCGGCGAACACCGAGGCGTTGTTGACCAGCACCGACAGGGGACCGAGCGCCTCGACGGCGCGGCCGATCAGGGCCCCGGTCGCTGCGGCGTCGGCGAGGTCCGCCGACAGGCAGACGGCGCGGCGGCCCAGCGCGCGAATCTCATCGGCCAGCCGCGCGGCCTCGTCGCCCGAATCGCGATGGTGGATCGCCAGGTCGAAACCGGCGGCGGCCAGCTCAAGACAGATCGCCCGGCCGATGCGCTTCGCCCCGCCGGTGACCAGGGCGGCGCCGCCCCTCGGCCGGTCCGGGGCCGCGGCCTCAGTCAACCCGGCCGAACTCGACGAAGTTGATGATCGCGACGACGGCGACGAAGCCGAGGATGATGTAGAGGGCCAGCATGGAAACGCTCCTTTAGCGCGCCCGCAATAAAGCCCCGCCGACCTTACTTCAAGACATTGGCGGGTGTTCAAGCACGCACGACGGCTTATCGTCATCCCATGACGACGTGGCGCACCCGGATCGAGCCCTTCACCCGCCCGCTGTTCTTCGCCTGGTCGCGGATGAGCCGGGGCATGACCCTGGGCGTGCGCGGCGTGGCGATCGATTCCGCCGGCCGCGTCCTGCTGGTGAAACACACCTATCTGCACGGCTGGTGGCTGCCCGGCGGCGGCGTCGAGCGCGGCCAGACCTGCGAGGACGCCCTGGTCCGCGAGCTGCGCGAGGAGGCCGGCGTCATCGTCGAGGGCCGCCCGGCCCTGATCAGCGTCCACGCCAACGAACGCTTCTTCCGCGGCGATCATGTGCTGGTCTACCGCATCGACCGCTTCTCGATGACCAACCGCACCAGCCACGGCGAGATTGCGGAGATCGGCTGGTTCGATCCGGCGGCCCTGCCGGAGGACACGCACCGCGCGACGCGGGACCGGCTGGCCGAAGTGTTCGACGGCGCGGAGGTCAATTCCGTCTGGTGAAGGGCCGCGATCTCACGGCTGGTCGTCGAGATCCTCGATCCGGCGGGGCGGAAGCTGTTTGACACTCCACCGGTCCGCCATCACCCGCCCACCGACAAAGACGCCGATCCCGAAGAGCAGGGGGATGCCGCCGAAGATGACCACCATCACCAGCATGTTGGGCAGCCCCTCCGGATACTCCAGTGCGGACAGGATCGCGGGAATCCCGACGATCACCGAACAGGCGCCTGCGGTCACCGCGATCAGGCCGCCGATCCCCATCAGCAGCCAGCCGAGGAGGACAACGGCGGGGTTAGGCTCCGGTCGTGGGCTCATCATCGTGCTCCGGGACGGGGATTGCTCGAGCCGGCGTCTTCAATGGCCGGGCCAGTCTTCGGCCGCCGAAGAACAGGCCCAGGCCGACAAGGCATGGGACGCCGCCGAAAAGCAGCGACAGCAGGGCCCATCCTCCGGCCGAGCCGTAGCCCCCGGATCCATTCGCGAACAGGCCGGCCAGGACCCAGGCGGTGCAGGCGCCGGTCGTGAGGGCGATCAAGGCGCCGACCGCCATGAGCAGCCAGCCCAGGAAGACCACAGCGGGGCTCCGGGCGGGTGTTTGGCTCATCGGATCGTCCTCCCCCTCGCCAAGGCCTCCGCGCCCGGGGCGCCGGGCCGGTAGAAGGTGTTGTAGGTGTCGAACGGGATGATCTGCCCGTCCGGCTGGACGAAATGCACGCAAGACCGCTTGACCGTCCCGATGTCGAAATTGAACCGGTCGAGGAACTGCGACACCACCACCCGGAAGGTGTCGGCGTAACCCACCGAGTCGGGCACGGCCGCCTCGGGCAAACAGCACAGCAAGGCCGACAGCTTTTCGGACGTGTCAGTCTGGGCGGTCGACAGGGACAACAGGTCGAACACCCGCTTCTGCAGCTCGGGATAGGCCTCGAAGGTCACCGTATTGGGCGCCGCCGCCACCAGCAGCTCGCGCGGGATCAGGGAGGTCACCGGCACGACCTTCTCCCCGTCGCGCAGGCCGTAGCCGATGCAGATCTGGTCCGGATTGCAGGGCAGGGGGATCAGGTCCTCGAGGGCGAAGATCCCCGCCTCGGCGATCCTGCGCCGCACCTCGGTCAGGACGATCCGGTGCTTTTTCGGATCGAAACCATCGTTGCGGCCCGCGTCCTGGATCGGCTGGAAGGTCACCCCGCGCACGCAGCGCCACTTCAGGGCGAAGCGGACGATGTCGGCGATCTCGTCGTCATTGACCCCCTTCTTCAGCGTCACCACCAGGGTGGTCGACAGCCCGACCCGCTCCAGCGCCTCCAGAGCCTCGACCCGGATCGCCCGCAGGTCGGCCCCGCGCAGGTCCATCAGGGCCTCGCGCCTGAGGCTGTCGAACTGCAGATAGACCTCGAATGCCGGCGCATAGGTCGCCAGCCGCTCGGCGAAGCCCGGCTCGCGGGCGATGCGCAGGCCGTTGGTGTTGATCATCAGATGCCGGATCGGCCGGCGCTTCGCCGCATCAAGGATGTCGAAGAACTGCGGATGGATGGTCGGCTCGCCGCCCGACAACTGCACCAGATCGGGCTCGCCTTCCGACGCCACCAGATGGTCGAGCATGGCCTCGATCTCGGCCAGGGGGCGATGCCCCTCGCGCTTCACCGAGGAGTCGGCGAAACAGACCGGACAACTCAGGTTGCACGCCTCGTTGACCTCGATGATGGCGAGGCAGGAGTGCTGTTCGTGGTCGGGACAGAGGCCGCAGTCCCACGGGCAGCCGTGATCAGTGCGGGTCTGGGGCGCGAAAGGCCGATCGCCGGGCTTGAGCCAGTCCTTCTGGGCCTTCCAGTAGGCGACATCGTCGGCGATCAGCGTCTTCTGCACCCCGTGGTCGCGGCAGCGCTTCTGGTAGAAGACCTTGTCGTCCTCGATCAGGATCTTGGCCGGGACCAGGCCGTAGCAGACCTCACACAGGCTCGTGGTCTGGCCGTGGAACAGATACGGCGCGACCTTGCGCGGCGTGATCTCCGCCTCCGGCGTCAGCGTGCCTGAAGTCCCGTCCATACATCACCACGCCATAGACGATCAGTCCGAAGCTGATCAGGTGGAACAGATTGAACGGTCCCGTCAGGGTTGGATAGGGCTTCAGGAATTCCCAGGCGAACCGCTGCGCCCCGTACCAGATGCACAGGACATAGAAGCTGCGCCGCATGGCCCAGGGCGAGCGTCGCGCCAATCCGACGACATAGACGGCCAGGAAGGCCAGCATCGCCAGCGACTCATAGATCTGTACCGGATGGCGCGCGACGCCATCGCCCAGATCGATCCCCCACGGCAGGGTTGTCGGCGTTCCATAGGTCCGGTCCGACAGGCCCTGGAACAGGCAGCCCAGCCGCCCCACCGCGATGCCCAGGGCGAACGGCCCGGTGAACAGGCCGCCGGTCGATCCGCGCACGCCCCGGACCAGCTTGTAGATTTCGACCCCCACCACCGCCCCGCCAAGCGCGCCGATGACGCTGTGCGACAACGTCGGAGTCGTCGACATCAGGGTGTTCAGCGAGCCCGACAGCCAGGCCCCCGACGCCGCCCCGCCGGCCAGGCTGGCAGCATAGCCCGGACCCACCGCCCGCGCCGTCCGCTCCGCCAGGCCGCGCAGCCGCCAGCGGTACAGCCCCAGTCCGAGGCCGGCGCCCGCCGCCCAGCCCAGGAGATCGAACAACAGGTGAATGCCGGGCAAGGTCGGAACGACGGTCATTCGCCGAACAGGCCATGCCCGTCTTCACGCCGCAACCATGATCGGCCCTGCCAAGCCGCGCCGCCGCGTGATATCGACGGCCCATGAACCCCAATCTCTTCGCCATGATCGCCGTCGTCCTCGCGGGGGGCGCGACCGCCCTGCAGGCCCCGACCAACGCCAAGATGATGGGCGCCGTCGGCTCGCCGGTGAACGCCGCCTTCGTCTCCTTCGCCATCGGCACCGCAGCGCTGGGGATCATCGCCATGATCCTGCAGGCCAAGCCGGATGTCGTGGCGGCGCGCGGCCTGCCCTGGTATGCCTGGGTCGGCGGCCTCTATGGCGCGATCTTCGTCGTCGCCGCGGCCTGGGGCGTGCCGCGCCTCGGCGTCGCCCTGACCATCACCCTGATGGTCGCCGGACAGCTGCTGGTCGGGCTGATCCTCGACCATTTCGGGGCCTTCGGCGCGCCGCAGCATCCGATCAGTCTCGGCCGCGTCGCCGGCGTCGCCCTGGTTCTGGCCGGCGTTCTGATGGTCCGCCGCTTCTAGGCGGCTGTAACTTCCGGCCCCCGGCGAGCGAAAGGGCGTCTGAACCCGGAGCCCGCCCATGATCCCGCCCGCCGCCGCCCGCCTGACCGCCCTGGACGGCCGCGCCGTCCTGCGCCTCGGGATCGTCCTGATCTTCCTCGTCTTCGGCTATATGAAATTCCTGCCCTATGAGGCCGAGGGCGTCGCCGCCATCGCCCGCGACTACTGGCTGTTCGGCTGGCTGTATCCGCTCGTCGGGGTGGGCGGCGCCTCGGCCGTCATCGGCGTTCTGGAACTGACGGCCGGCGTCCTGATCGCCCTCGGCGGCCGCTTTCCGCGGCTGGGGCTGGTCGGCGCCCTGATGGGGGTGGCGACCTTTGTGGTGACGCTCAGCTTCGCCTTCGGCGTGCCCATCGTCGAGCCCGGCCATGGCTTCCCCGCCCTCGGTTCGACGGGCCAGTTCCTGGCCAAGGACATCGGCCTGCTGGCGATCTGCGTCTTCCTGCTGCTGGACGCGCGCGACCGCATCTCCGCCGGAGCCTGATCGCGCATCGCGAAAGCGGCCGGCGGCCTCTATATCGGTCCCGATGACCGAGGCGCCGATTCCTGAAACTGAAACCGAGGCCGGCGCCCTCAAGGCCGCCGACCTGATCCGCGACGAGGCCCGCCGCGCGCCGGACAAGCCGGGCGTCTACCGGATGTACGGCGAGGACGGGACCTGCCTGTATGTGGGCAAGGCCCGCTCCATCAAGAAGCGCATCCTGCAGTACGCCCAGGGCCGGTTCCACACCCAGCGCATCGGCCTGATGGTCTCCCTGACCCGCTCGATGGAACTGGTCATCACCGCCTCCGAGACCGAGGCCCTGCTGCTCGAATCCAGCTTCATCAAACAGCTGAAGCCGCGCTTCAACGTGGTGCTGCGCGACGACAAGTCGTTCGCCGAGCTGATGATCCGCAAGGATCACCGCGCGCCCCAGGTCCGCAAGCACCGCGGGGCCCACAGCACGCCGGGCGACTATTTCGGCCCCTTCGCCTCGACCTGGGCGGTGAACCGGACGCTCAATACCCTGCAGAAGGCGTTCCTGCTGCGGTCATGCTCCGACAGCGTCTATGAGACGCGCACCCGGCCCTGCATGCTGCACCAGATCAAGCGCTGCTCGGCGCCCTGCACCGGCCTGATCTCGCTCGAGGACTACGGCGGTCTGGTCGACGAGGCCTCGGCCTTCCTGAAGGGCAAGTCCCGCGCCGTCATCGCCCGCCTGTCCGACGAGATGAGCGCCGCCGCCGAGGCCATGGACTACGAACAGGCGGCCCGCGTCCGCGACCGCATCCGCGCCCTGTCCGCCATTTCGATGGAGAATTCCGTCAGCGCCGACAACGTGGCCGAGGCCGATGTCTTCGCCCTGTTCTCCGAGGGCGGACAGGCCTGCGTCCAGGTCTTCTTCTATCGCGGCGGCCAGAACTGGGGCGGCCGCGCCTATTTCCCGCGCGTCGACAGGGCCGACACCGACCCCGAAATCCTCGCCGCCTTCCTCGGCCAGTTCTACGAGGACAAGCCCGTGCCGCGGCTGATCCTGTCCAACATCCTGCCGTTCGAGAAGGAACTGCTGGAGGAGGCCTTCTCGATGAAGGCGAAGACCAGCGACGGTCGCCGGGTCGTCTCGATCGAATGGCCGAAGCGCGGCGACAAGGCCGCCCTCGTCGACCACGCCCTGACCAACGCCCGCGAGGCGCTGGGCCGCAAGATGGCGGAAGGGTCAGCGCAGGGCAAAATCCTCGACGAGGTCTGCGAGGCCTTCGGTCTCGACAGCCGGCCCGAGCGGATCGAGATCTACGACAACGCCCACATCCAGGGGACCAACGCCGTCGGCGGCATGGTCGTGGCCGGGCCCGAGGGCTTCCAGAAGTCGCAGTATCGCAAATTCAACATCCGCGGCGAGGATCTGACCCCCGGCGACGACTACGGCATGATGCGCGAGGTCATGCGCCGCCGCTTCGGCCGTCTGGTGAAGGACGAGGACGCGGGCGAGGAGGTGGTCCGCCCCGACCTGCTGCTGATCGACGGCGGCGCCGGCCAGCTGGCCGAGGTTCTGGCCGTGCTGGCCGATCTGGGTCTGGACGACATCCTCGCCGTCGGCGTGGCCAAGGGCCCGGATCGCGACGCCGGCAAGGAGCATTTCTTCATGCCGGGCAAGCCGCCCTTCATGCTGCCGCTGAAATCGCCAGCCCTCTATTACATCCAGCGCCTGCGCGACGAGGCGCACCGCTTCGCCAACGGCGCCCACCGCACCCGCCGTTCGATGGACATCAAGAAGAACCCGCTCGACGAGATCGAGGGCGTCGGCCCGGGCCGCAAGAAGGCCCTGCTCCACGCCTTCGGCTCAGCCAAGGGCGTCGGCCGGGCGTCCGTGGCCGATCTGGTCAAGGTGGAGGGGATCAACCAGCCGATGGCGGAGCGGATCTTCGCCTTCTTCCATCCCTCGACGCAGCGCTGAAGCAGCGGGTGCTTATGTTGCGCTTCCATTATCGACTAAGGTGGGCGCGGCTGGATCGGGAATGCGTTCCCCGACGTCGGGGCGACACGCAATGAAACCCACACCCGGCAGGCTGCGCCGCGCGGCGATGCTCAAGCGGCTGGGGCCCGGCATCATTACCGGCGCGGCCGACGACGATCCGAGCGGCATCGCCACCTACTCCCAGGCAGGGGCGCAGTTCGGCCTCAACATGCTTTGGTCCATGCTGTTCCTGTATCCGCTGGTGTCCTCGATCCAGTTGATCAGCGCCCGGATCGGTCGTGTGACCGGGCACGGGCTCGCCGCCAATCTGCGTAGGGTGTTTCCGCAGCCGGTGGTGACCGGCCTGGTCGGGCTGTTGTTCATCGCCAACACGATCAACATCGGCGCGGACCTCGCCGCGATGGGCGCGGCGGCCGAGCTGGCCCTGGGCTGGGGACGTCACGTCTTCACCCTGGTCTTCGCGGGCTTGTCCCTGACGCTTCAGATCCTCGTGCCCTATCACCGCTATGTGCGGTTTCTCAAATGGCTGACGCTGGCGCTTCTGGCGTATTTCGCGGTCGCGCTCACGGTGCAGATCGACTGGGGCGAAGTCGCGCGGCGCACGGTCATGCCCCAGCTTGCCTTCACCGCGGCGGCGGTGACGATGGTCGTGGCGCTCTTCGGCACCACCATCAGTCCCTACCTGTTGTTCTGGCAGGCCTCCGAGGAAGTCGAGGATGAGGAAGCCGATCCCGCCACCGACCCCTTGATCGACCACCCCGACCAGGCGCCGGCCCAGCTCAGCCGCATCCGTTGGGACACCTATGTCGGCATGGGCTTCGCAAACCTCGCCGCCTTCTTCGTCATCCTGACCACGGCCGTCACACTGCACGCAGCCGGCGTGACCGACATCCAGACCTCCGCCGAGGCCGCTCGCGCCCTGCGTCCGATCGCGGGTGACCTGGCCTATGCGCTGTTCAGCCTTGGCGTCATCGGCACGGGGCTGCTCGCGGTGCCTGTCCTCGCCGGATCGGCGGCCTATGCCGTCTGCGAGTCGCGCGGCTGGCCGGTCGGGCTCGAGCACAAGCCTCGCGACGCGGTCGGTTTTTACACGGTGATCGGCCTGGCGGTGCTGGTCGGCGTGGCGATCGACTATTCGCCCCTCGACCCGATAAGGGCGCTGTTCTGGAGCGCCGTGGTCAACGGTGTGATCGCGGTCCCGCTGATGGCGGCGATGATGATCGTCGCCTCGCGTCGCGACGAAATGGGCGCGTTCGTCGCCCCGCTTGGGTTGCGCGTCATGGGCTGGTTCGCGACCGGCTGCATGGGCGCGGCGGCGGTTGCCATGTTCGTCATGAGCCGGTGGTGACCCTCTCCCCCAATCACGGGCAACGGCCTATAGACGCCCCATGACCGACGAATCGCGCGACGCCCTGCTCTCCGGTTATCGCCGCTTCCGCGAGGACCACTGGCCCGAGGCCCGTGCCCAATACGAGGCGCTCGCCTCCGACGGACAGAAGCCGCACACCCTCGTCGTCGCCTGTTCCGACAGCCGCGCCGACCCGGCTCTGATCTTCGACACGGCGCCGGGCCAGCTGTTCGTGGTCCGCAACGTCGCCAATCTGGTCCCGCCCTATGAGCCGGACGGCCACCTGCACGGCGTCTCGGCGGCGCTGGAGTTCGGGGTCAAGGTGCTGAACGTCTCGCGCATCATGGTCATGGGCCACGCCCACTGCGGCGGGGTCAATGCGATGATCCACGGCGCGCCCGCCGACTGCCAGGACTTCGTCGCCCCCTGGGTGCAGCAGGGCGCGCCGATCGTGCGCCGGGTCTGCCAGGCGTGCCCGCCCGGGGAGATCGAGCAGGTCGCGGAAGAGGCCGTCGTCCGGCTGTCGCTGGACAATCTGCGCACCTTCCCCTGGATCGCCGAGCGCGAGGCGGCGGGGACCCTGGCGCTCAGCGGCGTCCATTTCGGCATCGCCGACGGCGTTCTGCGCGCCCTGCGCGGCCCCGGCCGGTTCGAGGCGCTGGACTAGACTGCAAGGTCCGATGCTCGCTTCATGGAGCGAAGCGTGGCAGATCGCGTTTGAGGTACCGGAGCGCCCAATGACCCCCAATCCCCACGCCAATCCCATCCCGAACATCCTGACCGGCCTGAGGCTGGTCGCCGGGGTGATCATGTTCCTGATCCTGGCGGGGGCGGCTCCGCAGGGCATTCCGTTCATGTCCGACTATCTGAGCCCGGACGACCAGTTCCGCTTCGGGCGGACGGCCTTCGTGATCTTCATGGTTGCGGCCTCGACCGACTGGGTCGACGGCTTCCTCGCCCGCCGCTGGCACTCCACCACCCGCTGGGGCGCCATCCTCGATCCGATCGCCGACAAGGTGCTGATCACCGGCGCCATTCTCGGCGTCCTCGCCTGGGGCGCCCTGCCGCAGATCGCCATCCCCTGTGGCCTGATCCTGTTCCGCGAGTTCGCCGTCTCGGCCCTGCGCGAGACCGTCGCCGGCAAGGTCAAACTGCCGGTCACCCTGCTGGCCAAGTGGAAGACCGTCCTGCAGATGGTCGCCCTGGGCGCCCTGCAGCTCGTTCTGCTGTGGGACGGATTCGGCCTGCCGCTGGAATGGCAGCCGCATTTCCAGACCTTCGCCTACGTCCTGATCTGGATCGCCGCCATCGTCACCGTCTGGACCGGCTGGCAGTATTTCGCCAAGGCGCAGCAGAAGATGAGCCAGATCTAGGGGCTCGCGGAGCAAGCGCGCATCCTGTCCGGTCGCCGCGGCTGGAGGTGATTGGTGGCTGGTGATTGGTGATTGCCGCCTCGCTTTCAGCGGAACAGCGGCGCAGTCCGCGCTATCACACCGGCGGCGGCCAGCCACCAATCACCAACCACCAATCACCCGTCCGCGTCAGCGGACCCCCAACTCTCGCACCAGCCCGTCCATCCCGTACACATCCCGCAGCGCCGTGGTCACCGCCCCGGTGGTCACGATCACCGAGCGGTTGACGTTGCGGTCATAGCCATAGGCGTTGCGCTGGGTCAGGACGGTCGAGTCGAAATTCGCTCCCAGAATTTCACCGGCGGCGTTGACCACCGGCGAGCCCGACGAGCCGCCGATGGTGTCCGAGGACAGGGTCATGTTCATCACCGTGTCGCCGTCGATCCGCTCGCGCGCGGCCAGCAGCCGCGGGGCGACGTCGAACGGCGGGGCGCCGGTCGCCCGGTCCCACAGGCCGTCGAAGGTGGTGAAGGGACCCCAGCGCTGGCCGGGCACGTCCGAACCCTCGATCTTGCCGTAGGTCAGCCGCAGGGTGCCGGTCGCGTCCGGATAGACGCTGTCGCCATAGGCCTGGAAGCGCAGGGTGGACAGGCGCTCCGAGGCGCGGTCGGTCGGGGCCTGGACCTTCTCCTCCCACTCCGAGCGGATGGCGCGGGTCTCGTCCTGGATCGACAGCAGATACTGGATCAGCGGGTCCTGCGAGGCCTCGATCGCGGCCAGGCCGCCTTCCCACAGGGCGCGGCGCACGGCCGGATCGGCCAGGGTCGTGCCCTCGATCAGCCGGGCCGACAGCTGTTCGGGCGACTCCCGTCCCAGCAGGCCGCGCACCGACGGATGGTCGACCGTCAGCCATTCGCGGGTCTTGGACAGCCACCATTCCATCCGGACCTGCTCGAGGCCCGGATAGACCGGACGCTCGGCGAACAGGCCGGACTGGACGCCGGACAGGCGGCTGTCGGCGTATTCCGGCAGGCGCTCGGCCGAGGGCTTGGCCCGCTCCTGCGCCCCGCGCACCAGCGTCCGGGCCCAGCTGAACAGTTGCGAACCGCCGGCCACCGGCGTGGTGCCCATGCCCGTGCCGCCTTCCAGCAGCGCCATGGCGGGATAGAGTTCGCGGGCGATGGGCTGGGCGCCGCTCAGCGTCGTCCACGGACTGGCGTCTGCCGCGCCGGCTTCGGCGCGGGCGCGGAAGTCGGCTTCCTGCCCGGCCTTCATGGCCATGAAGCCGGGATCGACCAGCGCCCGCATCCGGCCGAGGCCGCGCTTGTAGGTGTTCTCAAGCCCGACGATCGGATCCATCGCCTCGAACGCCTGCCGCTCGCCCTCTTCCGAATAGCGGATCAGACGCCCGCGGAGTTCGCTGGCCAGCAACTGGTCCATCGGCAGGACCACGTCGCGGATGGTCATCAGCTGGTCCTGGGTCAGCAGCCGCTGGGTTGCGCCCGGGCTGCCGGTGACGAACACCGGCGTGCCCTCGACCGGCTGCGAGGCGTTCCAGACGAAATGGGTCGGCGTCGCGGCCGGGGCGTCGTTTTCGTACAGGCGGATGAAGGCCGCATCGATGGCGAAGCGCGGGAAGCTGAAATTGTCCAGATCGCCGCCGAAGGTCGCGGCCCGGTCCTCGGGCGCGAAGGCCAGCCGGACGTCGGTGTATTTCTTGTAGGTGTAGAGTTTGAACTGGCCGCCCCGGTACAGGCTGACCACCTGACAGCGTTTGGCCGCGTCGTCGCCGCAGGCCTCCTGCTCGATCCGGCCCGCCTCGGCGTCGCGCGCCCGGGTGAAGGCCTGGCCATCAAGGCCGGCCCCCGCCGCGTGCATGCGCTCGGTGACATCCGTGATGTCGGTCAGGATCTCCGCCGTCCCGCCCGGGCATTTGCGCTCTTCCTCGCGGGTGCGCGGGGTGAAGCCTGTTTCGGCGTAGTTGACCGCCTGGGTCGACAGATTGGCCACGCAGGTGGCGACGCAGTGGTTGTTGGTCATCACCAGCCCGTCGCCGGAGACCACGCCGGCCGAACAGCCGCCGAACTTGACCGAACTCAGCCGCACCCGGTCCAGCCAGGCCTGGTCGATGTTCGTCCCCAGCGTGGCGTTGGCCCGCGCGATGGGGAAGTTGTCGAACGTCCACATGCCTTCCTCGGCGCGGGCGTTGGAGGTGGCGAACGCGAGAACGGCGAACGAGGCGGCGGCTGCGACGTGACGCATGTTTTTACTCCTTCCTTCTCCCCTTGCGGGAGAAGGTGTCAGGCGCAGCCTGACGGATGAGGGGTCGAACCGGCGGATGCCGATCACTGGCCCGGACCATGAATGACGAAGGGGTCGAACGGCAAGACCGCTCGACCCCTCATCCGACCTCGCTTCGCTCGGCCACCTTCTCCCGCAAGGGGAGAAGGGACGTTACCGGACCCCCAGCTCTTCCAGCAGGTGCGGGCTCGGATAGATGTTGCGCAGGGCCTCGGTGATCGCGGCCGTCGACACCGTCACCGTCCGGTTCAGCTCGGCGTCATAGCCGTACGAGCCGCCCAGCGAATGGATGTTGCCGTCGAAGGCCGCGCCGATGACTTCGCCGGCGGCGTTGATCACGGGCGAACCCGAGTTGCCGCCGATGATGTCGTTGGTCGAGGAGAAGTCATAGACCGTCTCCTTGTTCACCCGGCTTTCGTTGTCGATGAAGGCCTGGGCCGCGTTGAACGGCTCCGCGCCCGTCGCCCGCTCGTACAGGCCGCCCATATAGGTGAAGGCCGGCACGGTGACGCCGCGATAGGTCCAGCCCGCAACCTGGCCGTAGGACAGGCGCAGCGAGAAGGTGGCGTCGGGGTACTGGTTGGTGCCGTAGGCCGCGAACCGGGCCTGGGCGACCTTTTCGGCGGCACGGGCGGTCGGGGCGTTGACCTCGGCGGCCCAGCGCGCGCCGATCGCCTGGGCGGCGGCGTCATTGGCGACGATCAGGGCTAGCAGCGGATCGGCCGCGGCCAGCTGCTCCGTCGTCATCCCGGCGGCTTCAGCGCGGAAGGCGGCGTCGGCCATCCGCGTCCCAGAGATCAGCCGGTCGGCCAGGGCCTCGGGGCTTTCGCGGCCCAGCAGCGCCTTCACTTCCGGATTGTCGACCGTCAGATACTCACGGGTCTTCGACAGCCAGAAGCGCAGGCGGATTTCTTCCATGTCGATGGCGATCGGCGTCTCGGCGCCGAGCTGGGCGGCCAGACGCGTGCGCTGGGCATCGGTCATGGCGGTGTTCTTCGACGCCCGCACGAGGGCGCGGGCCATCTGGTACAGGGTCGAGCCGCCGCCGGCGGACTGCTCCAGCTGGCGATAAGGCAGATAGAGGTCGCGGGCGGTCGCCTGCACGCGCTCCAGGTCGGTCCAGGGGTCGCCGATCTGCTGCACCAGGGCCGGGTCGGCGGCGACGCGGGCGCGCAGTTCCTCCTCGGCGGCGCGCTTGGCGGCCATGAAGGCGGGATCGGTCAGGGCGCCCTGCTGGCCGTAAAAGACCTTGAAGCTGTTCTCGAGGCCGAAGATCGGGTCGAACGACAGCCGCTTGGCCTCGTCGCCGGTCAGCGAATATTCGAGCAGGCGGCCGCGCAGTTCCGAGTTCTGGATCAGGGTGACCGGCAGCTGCTGATCGCGCAGGCGCTCGAGCTGGCTCATGGTCAGCAGGCGCGAGGTCGAGCCGGGGTTGCCGGCCACGAAGACCGGGTCGCCCTCGGCGGGGGCGTTCGGATTCCAGCGCAGGAAATTGGGGCTCTCGACCGGACGGCCGTCCTCATAGGCGCGCAGGAAGCCGGCATCGAGGGCGTAGCGCGGGAAGTTGAAATTGTCCGGGTCCCCACCGAAGAAGGCCGCCTGGTTCTCGGGCGCGAACACCAGCCGCACGTCGTCATAGCGGCGGAATTTGTACATGGCGTAGCGGCCGCCGCGGTAGAAGCTGATCACCTGGCAGTTGAACTTCGGATCGCCGGCGCAGGCTTCGGTCTGGATGGTGTTGGTCTCGGCCGTGCGGGCGGCGTTGAAGGCGGCGCCTTCCAGGCCGGCGCCGGCGGCCAGCACCCGGTCGGTCACATCAACGATGTCGACCAGCACTTCGGCGGTCTGGCCGGGGCAGCGCTTTTCCTCTTCGCGGTTGGCCGTCATGAAGCCGTTCTTCACATAGTCCTGCTCGGGCGAGGACAGCTCCTGGGAGCAGCCGACCACGCAGTGCCAGTTGGTCAGGATCAGGCCCTGGTCCGATACGAACGAGGCCGAGCAGCCCTGGATGCGGACGGCGGCGTTGCGGACGCGGTCCAGCCAGGCCTGGTCGATGTGGGTGCCGTATTTGTCGTTCACCATCTGGATCGGGAAGTTGTCGAACGTCCACATGCCCTCGTCGGCGCGGGCGGTGGAGGGCGTGGCCATCAGGGCCAGCACGCCGGCGACGGCGGCGATCGAGGCGGTCGCCGACACGACGGAACGGAGCGAACGAAGCAGCATTCTGCGAAATCTCCCAGGGGCCGGCGGACGTCGCCGGGCGTTGCAATCTGCATAGACACGATGAACGAAGTCCGTCCATCGCGCCACGCCGGGACTTGCGCAAGCGTAACTGTGATCGCCTTAACCCGATTTAACTTGGCCCCGCTCCCTTGCATCGTCAGATAGCGGTCAACGTCAGGGGTTCAGCCGTTTCCATGTCGCTTGCACTTTCAACCCTCCTCTATGAGTGGCGCCGCTATATGGCCGCCGTCATGGCCCTGGCCCTGTCGGGCCTGCTGGTCCTCGCCATGACCGGCGTCTTCATCGGCATCGGCAAGGGCTTCACCGCCACCATCGAGCGGTCCAGCGCCGACATCATCATCATGCAGCCGGGCGCCACCAGCCTGATGGGCGGACCGTCCGGCGTGCCGCGCCGCTTCATCCCCCTGGCCTACCGCAACCCGCAGGTCGTCGAGGTCCAGCCGCTGGACGGCGCCGGCGGCTCCTTCCAGTCGGTCAAGAACGTCGATCCGACCATGTCCCAGGCGGAGCGGGCCCGGCAGGGCGCGCCGAAGCAGGAATTCGTCCAGGCCAGCATCATCGACACCACGCCCGGCGCCGTCACCATCCCGACCGACTACTCCCAGGATCTGGTCGACGCCCTGCGCCAGCCCTACACCATCGCCATCGACGAGACGGCCATGACCAAACTGGGCGTCAAGCTCGGGGACAAGGCCCTCTACAACGGTCAGACCGTGACGGTGGTCGGCATCACCCGCGGCTATCCCAACATGATGCAGGCCAATATCGTCATGTCGCGCGACACGCTGCGGATGCTCGGCCAGGCCGACACCGGCCCGCGTGTCGGACCCCTGATGATCAAACTGCGCGACCCGGCCCAGGCCCAACTCGTCGCCGCCCAGCTGAACGCCCTCGGGGACGGCCAGTGGAAGGCCTGGACGCGTCAGGAACTGGCCGACGCCAACGCCGGCGCCATGTTCGAGGAAGGCATTCTCGTCATCATCATCGGCGGCTGCGTGGTGCTGGGCACCATCATCGGCGTGGCCATCACCTGGCAGACGCTGCGCGGGGCCATCATGGCCAACATCAAGGAGTTCGCCTCGCTGCGGGCGCTCGGCGTCGGCATGGGCTCGCTGAACCGCATCGTCATGGAGCTCAGCTTCTGGGTCGGCCTCGTCGGCGTCGCCGCCGCCATCGGCCTGACCCTGCTGGTCCAGATGTTCGCCATGGCCAACGCCGTGATCATCGCCCTGCCGCCGGTCCTGCTGATCGTCGTCGGCGGCGGGCTGGTCCTCATCGCCGTGGTGTCCGGCGCGCTGTCCCTCGGCATTCTCAAGAACAGCCAACCTGCGGATCTGCTGCGATGACCGCTCACACCAAGGCGCACGGAAAACACGGCGACTTCGCCATCGAGGCCAAAGGCCTGGTCAAGCGGTTCAAGTCCGGCAAGGCCTTCATCGAGGTGCTGAAGGGCGTGGACTTCGACGCCCGCCACGGCGACCTGACCATGGTCATGGGCCCGTCCGGCTCCGGCAAGTCGACCCTGATCGCCGCCCTGTCCGGCCTGCTGCGGCCGGAAGAGGGCCGGGTCGACACGCTCGATGTCGATGACCTCTGGAAACTGTCGACCGGCAAGATCGACAAATTCCGCCTCGACCACTGCGGCTTCATCTTCCAGGGCTTCAACCTCTTCCCCGCCCTGACCGCCCTGCAGCAGGTCGAGGTGGTGCTGAAATTCCAGGGCCTGTCCAAGAGCGAGGCCCGCCGGCAGGCGACCGCCACGCTCACGGAGGTCGGCCTCGGCCCGCGTCTGCACCAGCGGCCGTCCGTCCTCTCCGGTGGTGAGAAGCAGCGCGTCGCCATCGCCCGCTGCCTGGCCAAGAACCCGCAGATCCTCTTCGCCGATGAACCGACCTCGGCCCTCGACGGCGAGAACGGCCAGATCGTCATCCGCCTGCTGCGCCGCGCCGCCACCGAACACGGCGCCGCCGTGATCTGCGTGACCCACGATCCCCGCCTCGAGGAATGGGCCGACCGCGTCATCAAGATCGAAGACGGCGTCATCATCTCCGACGAACGCCGCACCCCCAATCCCGACGCCACCCTGGCCTCGCACTGAACCGCCTCAGGAATTCCGTCATGCCCGCCTTCCTCAAGAACAAATGGCTCTGGATCGGCATCGTGCTGATCATCGTCATCGTCGTCGGCTTCAGCTTCATGCAGAACGCCGGCAAGGCGAAGAAGGCCGAGGCGGAGAAGGCCGCGGCCACGCGGGTCGAGAGCCCCTATGCGGCCATCGCCAACGGCAAGGTCGATGTCGAGGGCGGCATCATCCAGATCGCGGCCCGCCGCGGCGGCGTCGTCCGCGAAGTGCTGGTGCAGGAAGGCGACCGCGTCGTCGCCGGCCAGATCCTCGCGCGTCAGGAGGACGACGAGGCGCGTCTGGCCCTGCAGAGCGCCAACGCCGACGTCGCCCAGGCCGAAAGCCAGCTGCGTCTGATCCAGGTCGACATCCGCACCGCCCAGCGCGAGCACGACCGCCTCGCCCGGCTGGTCGACTCCAACTTCGTCGCCGCCTCGCGCATGGACCAGGCCCGCGACGCCATCGCCCAGGCCCAGGCCCGGCTCGGCTCCCAGCAGGCGGCCGTCCAGACCGCCCGCGCCCGCCGCGACCAGGCCGCCTACAATGTCGAGCTGACGGTGATCCGCGCGCCCCAGTCGGGCCGCATCGTGCGCCGCTACGCCAACCCCGGCGCCGGCGCCTCGACCCTGAACGTGTCCAACATGTTCGACCTCGAGCCTGACGCCCCCCGTATCGCCCGCGCCGAGATCGTCGAGAGCGACATCCCCAACATCACGCCCGGCCAGGCCGTCGAAATCACCCCCGAGGGCGATCCGTCCAAGGTCTATGTCGGCGCCGTCCTGCGTCGCGCCGCCGTCTTCGGCGCCCGCAAACTGGCCTCGGACGATCCCTCGCAACGCTCGGACGAGCGCGTCGTGGAAGTCGTCGTCACCGCCGGCGACGCGCCCCTGCTGATCGGCCAGCGGGTGCTGGTGAAATTCATGAAGCCCGGCGAAACCGCCGGCGCCCCCCGCGCCGCCGCCATCGGCGTCCCCGCCGGCCGCGCGATGCAGGCCCCGGCCCAGGCGGGGTAAGGTGGGGATGATTGGTGGTTGGTGACTGGTGATTGCGGACGGGCGTCACGCCCGGGTCCGCATTCCGGGCTTCGACCAACCACCAGTCACCAACCAACAATCACCTCGCGGCCTCAGCTACCGGTGAAGCTCGCCCCCCGCTTCTCCAGCGCCGCCGTCACGCCTTCGAGGTGGTCGTCCGTCAGGTGCGCCAGCGCCTGCATCGAGGCGGTCATTTCCAGGATC
The DNA here is from genome assembly GCA_964398675.1 of uncultured Brevundimonas sp. GTDB lineage: Bacteria > Pseudomonadota > Alphaproteobacteria > Caulobacterales > Caulobacteraceae > Brevundimonas. The sequence continues at coordinate 7,722 of CAYNNT010000017.1, read as the reverse complement.
TGGTCGAAGGTCGCGTCGCGGCCCTGGCGCAGCAGGGCCTTGGTCATGCGCAGGGCCTGGGGCGCGCGGGAGGCGACGTCCTTTGCGATCTCCATCGCCTCATCCATCAGCCGCTCAGCCGCGACCACCCGGCTGACCAGCCCCCAGTCCATCGCCGTCTTCGCGTCCAGCACCCGGGCGGTGAACAGCATCTCGGCGGCCCGCGCATAGCCGATGTTGCGCGGCATCAGCCAGGCCCCGCCGTCGCCCGGCAGAATGCCCAGTTTCAGGAAGGGCACGCCGAAGCTGGCCGTCTCCGAGGCGATGCGGATGTCCGCCAGTCCGGCGATGTCACAGCCCAGCCCCATGGCCGGCCCGTTCACCGCCGCGATCAGCGGAACCTCCAGCCCGTACAGGGAGCGCACGATCCGGTGCACCACGCGGCGATAGCGTTCGCGGATCTCGGCGCCCGAACCGGCGAACATGTCGCGCCGGTCCTTCATCGCCTTCAGGTCGCCGCCCGCCGAAAAGGCCCGGCCCGCCCCGGTCAGGATCACGCAGCGCACGCCCGGGTCGGCGTTCACCGCCTCGCAGGCCGCCGCGAACGCCTCGCCGTCCTCAAGGTCGGGCAGGGCGTTGAGCCGGTCGGGCCGGTCCAGGGTCCAGAGTTCGATATGGTCGCGGCGGTCTCGGCGGATCAGGGTCATCCGCCCGATGTGCCGCAGGCGCGGCCCGGCCGCAATGTCAGGCGCCGGAGGTCTTGCCGGACAGGGACCACCAGGCGCGCAGCCCCGTCGCCTCGGGCGCTTCTCCGGAGGCCGCCTCGGCCGCCGCCGTGCTGACGAAGGTCCTGACCACGACGGCGTCCGTCGGTACGGCCTGGTCCTCATCGATGAAACAGCGGCGCTCGGCGGAAGGGCCCTCGTCGATCGTCGTCACGGGCGCCGTCTCCGCCGGGCTCGGCCCGGCCAGCGAAAAATCCACCCCGCGGTCGTCTGACCAGCCGGTGCGCCACGGCCGCATGAGCGTCATGGCGACGAGCGTCGCTTTCAGCCTGAACATGATCCCGAGCCCCTCACGCACCCATCCTGACACAGGTTGCGGGATCGCGCGACTGATCAACCCTGACGGTGGAATTGCAAAGCCCCGGACCTTGCGGACCGGGGCTGGGGTCGTCTGCGGCGTGGCGCGACCTAGTCGCGCTTGCGAAGCTTGATGGGCACGAAGTTCGACGGGTGGCTGACCACGCGGTCGCCGGCCCCGTAGCCGTTCTTCGTATTGACCAGCATCCCGCCCCACAGGGCGAAGGACATCATGGCGTGCTGCAGATTGCGGTCTCTGTCTTTCATCTGGCGTCTCCTTTCGAGTGAATGATGAAAAGAGACGCGTCGTGCTTTTCGGGAATCTCACCGTCATAGTCGTTTCGCGTCATCGTCAAGCTAGCGCCGTGACGCGGAAATTGCAACTGGTTTTACTCCGCTACCGGACCATATTTCGCATTCATGTCATCGACTGTCGCCCAGAACCCACAAAGCCCGCAGGGGCCGCCCCGCAGCATCGCCACCCCCTGCGTCAAGGTCTGCATCGTCGACGGCGCCACCAACCTCTGCCTCGGCTGCTGGCGCACCCTGTCCGAGATCGGCGGCTGGAGCGGATTCACGGACGCGGAACGGGCGCGGATCATGGCGGAGCTGCCTGCGCGCGAAGCGCGCGGGGGGTGATTGGTGATTGGTGACTGGATGGGGCGGTCGCCGGCGTCGGCTTGCCCACCACCGGGACAGGATCCAGCAGCCGCCAATCACCAACCACCAGTCACCCCCCTTTAACCCCCCGCAAACCACGCCCCTTCACCGCATCCCAACCGCCGTGTGCGACAGGGGAGGGGCTGCAGAAGCGGCGTGTTCACGACGGACGGCGTATGCGTTTCGACCTTTCCTCCCTTGGCGTGATGGCCCTGGCTGTGGCCTCGTCGCTCAGCGCCGCCTGGTGGCTGAACCACGCCGGCGCGGGAGGCCAGGCGCAGGCGGCCACGCCCGTGGCCGTTCACGCGCCCGCCGCCGGCGACGCCGCCCAGGTGCTCAAGGCCGCCGACGGCCACTACTGGGCCGATGCGCAGATTGACGGAAAGGCGGTGCGGCTCATGGTCGACACCGGCGCCACCGTCGTGGTCCTGACCCCCGCCGACGCCGCCCGTCTGGGTCTGCGGCTCAAGGCCGGCGACTTCTCCGCCACCGTCATCACCGCCTCCGGCCCCGTTCCCGCCGCCCCGGTCGCGCTGAGGACCGTCGCCGTCGCCGGCGCCCGCGTCGACCAGGTCGAGGCCCTGGTCGTCCAGCGCGGCCTGCCGCACAGCCTGCTCGGCATGAGCTACCTCGGCCGCCTCTCCTCCTTCAGCGCCACGCCGGTCGGGCTGACGCTGCGGCCCTGAGGGCTGACTGGTGGTTGGTGATTGGTGACTGGCTGCAGCGCGACAGGCGGCTCCCGATCAGACACCGGCGACTGACCCGGCATCCACCAATCACCAACCGCCAATCACCCCTACAGCGCCTTCCCCACCACCGCCGCCGCCGTCACCAGCAGCCACACCGCGAACGCCCGGCGCAGCACCGCCCGGTCCAGCGAATGCGCCAGCTTCGCCCCCCAGGGCGCCACCGCCGTGGTCAGCACCGCCATGACGATCGCTCCGGGCACATTCACATACCCCAGCGACAGCGGCGGCCGCCCGCCCGCGTCCCAGCCGAATGCCACAAACCCCAGTGTCGCCGCCGCCCCGATGGCCAGGCCGAAGCCCGAGGCCGTCGCCACGGCCTGATGGATCGGCCGCCCGCACAGGGTCATCATCATCCCGCCGAAACTGCCGCCGCCGATCCCCATCATGGCCGACAGCCCGCCGATCACCGTCCCCGTCACCCGCCGCCCCCAGCCCGTCGGCAGATCCCGTCTCAGCGTCACCCGCTCCGGCAACAGCCCCATCTGCGCCGCCACCACCAGCAGGCAGACGCCATAGACGATGGCCAGCCCCTGCATCGAGGTCACCCCCGCGACCCCCGCCCCGACCAGCGCCCCCGCCGCCACCCACGGCGTCCAGGTCTTCAGCACCGCCTCATCCACCGCCCCATGCGCCCGATGCGCCTTCAACGACCGCCACGAGGTCGCGACAATGGTCAGCAGCGACGTCCCGATCGCCGTATGCAGATTCCCCTCGCCCCCAACCCCCAGCACCTCGAACGCATAGAAGACCGCCGGCACAATCACCGTCCCGCCCCCGACCCCGAACAACCCGGCCACAAGCCCCCCGACCAGCCCGGCGGCCGTCAGGGCGGCGAGCAGCAGAAGGAGGTCGGGGAAGGGGAGGGCGGTCATGGGGCAGGGATAGCGCACACTGGACCCGTCTCCCACCAGGACACGGTTCGCTGACCGCCCCCGCAACCTTCCCCGCCCACCGCCGTTCTCTCCGCACAGGGAAACCCCTCGTCCCGGAAAGAACCCCCCATGACCGCCATCAAGACCTTCACGGCCGCCGCCGCCGCCGCCGCACTGACCCTCGCCGCCGCCGGCGTGGCCTCGGCGCAGACGCCGTACAGCGCGACCCCCTACGGCCAGCAACAGCAGCCTTCGCAGGGCGGACAGGTGCTGGAGGCGATTCTCGGGACGCTGTTCGGCCAGGGCCAGACCACGCTGGACGCCGAATGGAGCCGCGGGCGCCGGCCGCTCTACAACCAGCGCACCCAGTTCGAGGCGCGGGTCGACGCCGGCATGCGCGACGGCTCGCTGTCGCGGCGCCAGGGCGAGCAGCTGCGCGGCGACTATGCCGATCTGGTCGCGCTGGAGACCCGCTACGCCGCCGACGGCCGGTTCACCACCGCCGAACGGACCGAGCTGAACGACCGTTATCGTGACCTGACCCGCCGTCTCGACTCGCTCGAGGATGACGATAACGGCGGCGGCTACGGCGGCTGGGAGCGGCTGGCCGACCAGAGCGCGGCGTTCGACGCCCGCGTCGCCGCCGCCCTGCGCGCCCGGGACATCACCCGCACGGAATCGACCCGGCTGCGCACCGACTTCCAGGCGCTGGTGCGGCTGGAGGCCCAGTATGAGCGCGACGGTCTGAGCGACCGCGAGCGTCAGGACCTTGAAACCCGCTACGCCGACCTGAACCGCCGTGTCGGCGACGACTATGTCCCCGGCAACGGCGGCGGCTACGGCAACGACCCGCGCGCGGCCCAGATCGAGGCCCGCATCACCGCCGGCGAACGCAACGGCTCGATCAGCCGCACCGAGGCGGGGCGCCTGCGCGAGGAACTCCGCGACCTCAGCCGCCGCTGGGCGGATCTCGAGGCGCGGGTGCAGGTTCGCCGCTAAGGGGTGAACGGTGGTTGGTGATTGGTGGTTGGCCGGCGCCTGTGTGAGGGCGCGGGCCGCGCCGCCCTTCCCCCGACCGTTGAGCGGCAATCACCAACCACCAACCACCCCCTTCACTCCGTCAGCCAGAACAACGTCTCCACCGTCGTCCCCAGCGCCCGCGCGAGGCTGAGCGCCAGGATGGTCGAGGGGATGAAGACGCCGTTCTCGACCGTGTTCACGGTCTTGCGCGACACCCCGGCGCGCTCGGCCAGCTCGGCCTGGGTCAGGCCGGCGGCGGTGCGGTATTCCTTCAGCCGCGAGGCGAGGCGCGGATCACCCATCGTCGCGCCCGGCCTCGCGGTCCAGCCACGCGAAGCGCAGGCCCGCCGTCGCCCCCGCCGCCGCCAGGGCGAAGGGCAGGGCGATGAGGCCGGTCTCCAGCCGCCACAGGCCCAGGCCCAGGGCGATGGTCGCCCCCGCCATCAGCACCAGGAAGGCCCAGACGATCGCCCGGGCGCGCAGCACCTGGGTCAGTTCGTCCTCGAGGTAGCGGCGATTCTTTCGCGAGTTTCCGTCCCACCCCATGGTCACCGACGCCGCCAGCCAGGCGTAGAGCACCGGCAGCAGGACGCTCATGTAGTTCGAGATCCCCTCGTCGCCGGCCAGGATCAGCGGGATCGCCCGCGTCGATTGGTACAGGAAGATCAGGGTGATGATCGGGAACAGCCACAGCAGCATCGACCGCTGCTCCTGCATCCGCTCGCGCTTGCCCGGCTCGTCCTCGCCGCGTGAGGCCGGGCCGCCCGGCCGCATCTTCCAGGCGACCATCCCTCCGACCACGAAGACGCCGATGCCGACGCCGGTCATCACCCCGATCCGGCTCGCCAGCTCCCCCGTCGCGTCCGCCCCGTTGTTGAAGCCGACCACCGCCAGGCCGGCCCCCAGGCCGGCCGTCGTCAGACCGAGCAGGAATTTCCAGCCTCGGCCCCGGGCCGGCCGGTCGTCGCTGCGATCGCGCGTGTTCGACATCTGCATCCTCCTGCGTTGTCACCTCGAGGTTACATATCACCTATGGGTTACATCTCGTCAAGAGGTCAGAGCAGCAGCGCCCCCTCGTGCCGCAGCAGCCACTCCTTGCGCTCCAGCCCGCCGCCGAAGCCGGTCAGGGAGCCGTCCGCCCCCACCACCCGATGACAGGCCAGCACCAGCGGGATGGGGTTGCGGTTCAGGGCCACGCCCGCCGCCTGCGCGGCCCCGGGCTCGCCGGCCCGTTTCGCCATCTCGCCATAGCTGATCGTGACCCCCGCCGGCACAGCGGCCAGCGCCCGCCACACCCGCGCCTGGAAGCCGTCGCCCGCGGCCGCCCCCTCCAGCGACCAGTCGACCCGCCCCAGCGCCTCCCGGTCCCCGTCGAAATAGGCGGCGATCTCCCGCGCGACGGCCTCGGGCGCCCCGCCCTCGCTGAGCGCCGCCCCCGGATACTCCCGCCGCATCGCCCCGGTCAGCCCCTCCCCGAACGACAGCCCCCGCACCACGCCTGCCGCATCGCAGGCCAGCGCCAGCGGCCCGATCGGGCTGTCGAGGCGGGAGAGGGTGAGGTTCATGGGGGCGCTCAGGGGTGAGGAGGTGATTGGTGATTGGTGGTTGGTGACTGGTGAAGGGATGCCCTCTCTATCCGCGGAAGGGCGGCGCGGTCGGCGCTGTCGCACCGGCGTCGGCCAGCCACCAACCACCAACCACCAATCACCCGTCCCGCGCCGGCATCAGCGCATTCACCTCGCCCCAGCCCATCGCGCCTTCCATCAGCGGCTCCGACCGCCCGTCCGCGAGGAAGCCCCGGGTCAGCGCCGCCGCCCGGCCCCAGACGGCGCTGCACACGCCCGAGCCGGCGCTCAGCCGTCGCACGCCCAGCCCCTTCAGCGTCGCCGCATCCGGCAGGCCCGGATACGCCAGCAGGTTCACGGGCAGGGGCGTCGCCGCCACCATCGCCGCGATGTCCGCCCCGTCCGTCAGCCCCGGCGCGAAGAAGCCGTCGGCCCCCGCCGCCTCATAGATCGCGCCCCGCCGCGCCGCCTCGGCCACCGGCGCCTCCGGCGCCACGCCCCTCAGCCAGACGTCGCAGCGCGCATTGACGAACAGCGCCCCGCCGACCGCCGCCTTGATCGCCGCGATCTTGGCCGCCAACAGCTCCGGCGCCCGGCCGCCGTCCTCGATATTGATCCCCTGCGCCCCGGCCTCGACCAGCCGCCCGGCCAGCGCCGCCACCGCCGCCGGATCGTCGGAATAGCCGCCCTCCATGTCGATCGAGACCGGCAGGCCGCCGGCGCCGCGCACCACGTCCCGCGCCGCCTGCACCACCCGCTCGACCGGCAGGGCGTCCCCGTCCGGCCAGCCCAGCGCCCAGGCCACGCCCGCGCTGGTCGTCGCCACCGCCTTCGCCCCCAGCGACGCCACCAGCGCCGCCGACCCCCCGTCCCAGGCGTTGGGCAGGATCAGCAGGCCGTCCTGGTGCAGGGTGTGGAAGGGGGTCATGGCTGGGCTCCGGTTGCGCCCCGATACTGCCGCGCCCGCCCGGCTCCGTCTCGCGCTTTTCGGACAGGAACAGACGCCCTGCTGACACCGGCTGTCAGCAGCCTCCGGTCCGCCCGCGCGTTGACTGGCGAACCCGCCCCCCGCGCCCTAGATTGCTGTTCATGAACCGTTCTTCGTCCCCCAAGGGCTCGGCCCCGCGCACTGCCAAGCCGGTCCACGTCCGGGGCGAGTCCCTGGCCGAGGCCCCCGCCGCCTTCCTCCGCGACGACGAGGGCGCGCCGCCGCGCATGCCGGTGAAGACCCCGAACATGCCCATGTTCGCCCCCGTCACCGGCCCGCGCCTGACGCCGGAAGAGGCCCCCGGCAAGCCCGCCGACTGGACCCCGCACCGCCCGGACCGCCCGGACGGCCGCAAACACATCCCCTTCCGGCTGGAGACGAAATACACCCCCGCCGGCGACCAGCCCTCGGCCATCGCCGAGCTCGTCGCCACGGCCAAAACCGGCGAGCGCGACCAGGTCCTGCTCGGCGTCACCGGCTCGGGCAAGACCTTCACCATGGCCAAGGTCATCGAGCAGACCCAGCGCCCGGCCCTGATCCTGGCGCCCAACAAGACCCTCGCCGCCCAGCTCTATTCCGAGTTCAAGAGCTTCTTCCCGGACAACGCCGTCGAGTATTTCGTCTCCTACTACGACTACTATCAACCGGAAGCTTATGTACCGAAATCAGATACTTACATCGAAAAGGACAGTTCCATAAACGAGCAGATCGACCGCATGCGCCACTCGGCGACGCGGGCGATCCTTGAGCGGGACGACGTCATCGTCGTGGCCTCGGTCAGCTGCATCTACGGCATCGGCTCGGTCG
>CAYNNT010000016.1:0-37663 GCA_964398675.1 uncultured Brevundimonas sp. | reverse complement strand
CGCCACATTGGCCGGATCGGGGATCTTGTAGGTCGGCAGCTCCATCATGAAGGGCTCGACCGCGCCGCGCCAGAACACCTTGCGGATGACGAAGGACACGGCCAGCGCGCTGACGATGCCCGCGGCGTAGAGGCCGAACATCACCAGACCCTGCAGGCTGGCGAAGCCCCACAGCCGATCGTTCGGGATGAAGGCCGCGATGATCAATGTGTAGACCGGGATCCGCGCCGAACAGGTCATCAGCGGGGCGACCATGATCGTGGTCAGACGGTCGCGCTTGCTGTCGATGACCCGCGCCGCCATCACCCCCGGGATCGCGCAGGCGAAGCTGCTGAGCAGGGGGATGAAGGCCCGCCCGTGCAGGCCGGCCCCGCCCATGATCCGGTCCATCAGGAAGGCGGCCCGGGCCATGTAGCCGAAATCCTCAAGCAGGATGATGAAGAGGAAGAGGATCAGGATCTGCGGCAAGAAGACGAGCACGCTGCCGACTCCCGAGATCAGGCCGTCGACGACCAGGCTCTGCCAGATGCCGTCAGGCATGACCGTCGCCACCCAGCCGCCCAGGGCGCCGAGACCGGCCTCGATCCCGTCCATCAGCGGCGTCGCCCAGGTAAAGACGGCCTGGAACATCACGAACAGCAGAACGCCGAGGATCAACAACCCGCCGACCGGATGCAGAAGGACGGAATCGATCCGGCCGGTCAGGGTGTCCGGCCGTTCCGGCGGGCGAACGCAGGCCTTCATGATCCGCTCGGCTTCCCGCGCCGCGCCACGCAGCGCATCGGCGTCCGGCGCCGCCCAGCCGTTCTCGCCGGATGCGGACAAGGCGCCCGCGGCTGCGTCGATGGCGGCGACCAATTCGTCAATGCCGCGCTTTCGCGTCGCCGTCGTGGGCACGATCGGCAGACACAGTTCGCCCGACAGGCGCTCAAGGTCGATGCGCAGGCCCTGGCGTTGGGCGATGTCATACATGTTGAGCGCCAGCACCATCGGCCGGCCGACAGCCTTCAACTCCAGCACCAGCCTCAGCACCAGTCTCAGGTTGGTCGCGTCGGCGACGGCGACGATCACGTCCGGCGTCTCCTCGCCGGCCAGCTTGCCCAGAACAGCGTCGCGCGTGACCTCTTCGTCGGGGCTTCGCGCGCGCAGGGAATAGGTGCCCGGCAGATCGAGGACGGACATCGATCGACCGGTCGCTGAACGAATCAGCCCTTCCTTCCGCTCCACCGTGACGCCGGCATAGTTGGCGACCTTCTGGTGAGCGCCGGTGAGGGCGTTGAACAGGGCGGTCTTGCCGCTGTTCGGGTTTCCGACGAGCGCAACTCTCGCGCTCCGCACCGCCATATCCATCAGGCGGCCCGGACCGGTTCGAACCGCACGGTCAGGCTGGCGGCCTCCTGACGGCGCAGGGCGACCCGCATGTCGTCCACCTTCATGGCGATGGGATCACGGCCGAAGAGACCCTCATGAAGAAGCTCGATCCTCGCGCCCTCTACGAAACCCAGCTCGAGCAGCCGACGTTCCAGCTCCAGCGCATGCTCATCCGTCGAAGCACGGTCGCCGACCCGTACGATGACGCCGCGGTCGCCCTTGCGGGCCTGGCTGAGTTTCTGGGTGTCGGACATCACGCTCGTAGACCAGCGGCGCACATCGGCGCGTGTTGACACTGATTATCAGGTGCGACTGGCTCTCGTCCAGTCTGCCATGTCGCCGCAGCCCATTGTCTGGCGCGGCCGTTAAGCTATCACACGCGAAGACAGCCGGAGATCGCCGATGCAACGCCCCGCCCTGATCGCACTCGTCACCTTCGCCCTGGCCGGTTGCGGGCAGGCCGAGGCTCCCGCCGGGAAGACGGCCGCGCCTGAGGCGCCTGCCGCTCCGGCCGCGCCTGCCCCGACGGCGGCGGAGAAGACCGCGATTCTGGCCACCCTCCCCGCGCCCTGGAACGCCGGCGATCTGGACAACGGCCGTCGGGTTTTCGCGCGTTGCCGCTCCTGCCACACCATCACCGAGGGCGGCCCGAACATGACCGGTCCGAACCTCTACGGCATCTTCGGCCAGCAGGCCGGCACGCATGCGGGGTTCAACTACTCTCCCGCCGTCAAGGGGGCCGGCTTCATCTGGGACGGCGAGAAGCTGGACCACTGGCTGGAGAACCCGCGCACCTTCCTGCAGGGCACAAAGATGAGCTTCGCCGGCATCCCCGACGCCACGGACCGCCGCGATGTGATCGCCTTCCTCAAGGTCGAGACCGGCTTCGCGCCATCGCCGCAGTCCTGACGACTATGCGGTGTCGTCGTCCTGATCGTTGGCCTTGGTCTCCCGGGCTTCCCACTCCTCGATCTTGCGAGCGGTGTATTCGGGCGACTTGGTGAAACGGGCCAGCGCGCCATAGATCACGGGCACCACGAACAGGGTCAGCAGCGTCGCGAACATGGCGCCCGAGAAGATCACCACGCCGATGGTCTGACGGCTCCCCGCGCCCGCGCCCTGCCACAGCACCAAGGGCAGGGCTCCGAAGGCGGTGGCGATCGAGGTCATGATGATCGGGCGCAGGCGCAGGGTCGACGACTCGATGATCGCTTCCTGGATCGACCGGCCCTGGTCGCGCAGCTGGTTGGCGAATTCCACGATCAGGATGCCGTTCTTGGCCGCCACGCCGATCAGGATGATCAGGCCGATCTGGCTGTAGATGTTGAGGCTGGAGCCCGCCATGACCAGGCCGAACAGGCCGCCTGCCGCGGCGAGGGGCACCGTCAGCATGATGACCGCAGGCGTGATCCAGCTCTCGAACTGCGCCGCCAGCACCAGGAAAACCAGCAGGAGCGCCAGTCCGAAGGCCGCGGCAACCGCACCGCCGGCCTCCTGCTGGTCACGCGCCGCGCCGCCCCACTGGGTCGTGACGACGCCTTGAGGCTGTTGCTGTGCGACACGGGTCATGAACTCGGTCGCATCCACCAGGGTCGTACCCGGGTTCAGGTCGGCAGAGATGGAGATGGCGCGCTGGCGATCCAGACGCCGCCGGTCGGGTGTATCGCCAGAGGTTTCGGTGGTGACCACGGCGGAAAGCGGCACCAGCTGCCCCGAGCCTGTGGCGACATAGAGGGCCTCAAGGTCCGCGACGCTGCGGCGATCGGCGCGTTCGGTCTGCAGGATCACATCATATTCCTGGCCGCCCCGCAGATAGGTGGTCGCACGCCGAGAGCCGAACATCGTCTCGAGCGTCCGGCCGATGGCCTGGGAGGAGACGCCGAGGGCCGCCGCCTTCTCGGGATCGACATCGACCAGCAGGCGCGGCGCATTCGGCTCATAGTTCAGACGCGGCCGCGAAAAGCCGGGGTTCTCCAGCGACGCGGCGAGGACCGGTTGCAGCCATTTGTAGATGTCTTCGTACTCGGCGCCCGTCACGACCATCTCGATCGAGTTGGAGTTGCCGCCGCCGCGCTGGAAGGCGCCGGGGACCGAGGCATTGACCTGGGCGTCGGTCTGGCCTCGCAGCTTGCCGTTCAGCTCCTGGGCGATCTCGTCAGCGGCGCGGTCACGCTCTGACCAGTCGCTGAGGATCAGGCTGCCGTTGCCGGAGTTGTAACTGCCGCCGCCGAAGCCGGGCGCGGAGATCAGGAAGCTGCTCGCCTCGCCGCTGGCCTTGTACTCGGCGAGGATCGGCTCGATCCCCATCATGATGTTGCGGGTGTAGTCGAAGCCCGCGCCTTCCGGCCCCTGGACCCGGATCTGCACCCGTCCGCGGTCTTCCGCAGGCACCAGCTCGTTGGGCAGGGTCACGAACATGAAGGCGGCCCCGCCGGCGACCAGCACGATCAATCCCACCATGCCGAGGACGGCGATCCGTTTGCCCAGCAAGGCCTGCAGCGAGTTCTGGTACGAGTTGCGCAGCGCCTCCATGGCCCGGTCAACCTTGCGCGCGACCCAGCCGCCCGTCTTCGCCGGGCGCAGAATCCGGGACGCAAGCATGGGCGACAGCGTCAGGGCCAGGAAGGCGGAGAAGGCCACGGCCGCCGCAATCGCCGCGGCCAGTTCCACAAACAGCCGGCCGACATAGCCCGGCAGGAACAGCAGCGGCGCGAACACGGCCAGCAACACCACCGTCGTCGCCACGACGGCGAAGAACACCTGACGCGCGCCACGCTCGGCGGCCACCAGCGGAGGCTCCCCGTGATCCAGACGCCGCTGGATGTTCTCCGTCACCACGATGGCGTCATCGACCACCAGGCCGATCGCCAGAACGAGGGCCAGCAGCGTCAGAAGGTTCAGGGAAAAGCCCAGCGGGGCCAGGACGATGAAGGTCGAGAGCAGGCAGATCGGCGCCACGATGGACGGAATGAACGCCGCCCTCACGCTGCCGAGGAAGATGAAGTTCACGAGGGCCACGAGCGCCAGCGAGATGCCGATGGTGATCCAGACCTCGTCGATGGCGTGTGACGTGAAGACCGAATTGTCCGAGCCGACGACCAGTTCCGTGCCCTCGGGCAAGCTCGGTCGGACCTCTTCCAGCATGGCCTTGACGCCTTCGGAGATGGCGAGGTCGTTCGACTGGGCCTGACGGGTCACGGCCAGACCGATCTGGTCCTGTCCATTGCCGCGGAACAGGCGACGGTCCTCGGCCGGCGCCTCGACGATGCGGGCGATGTCGCCCAGCCGGGTGACATAGCCGGACTGGCCCTGGATGGCGCCCGATGCGCCGCTGGGCAGGGCCGTCGCGCTGCCGGTCTGGGCGGCGGAGGCGGCTCCCGAACCGCGGGTGCCGATCGGCAGCTGCCGGAAGTCCTCGGCGCGGGCGTAGGTGCGAGCCACGCGGACGGTATAGTCCTTCTGCCCGGACTCCAGCTGGCCGGCGGGCAGTTCGACATTCTGGGCGGTCAGGGCGGATTCGACGTCGGTGACGGTCAAACCCCGCGCGGCGAGCGCGGCGGCGTCCAGCCAGATGCGCATGGCGTAGCGCTGCTCGCCATAGATCTGCACCTGGGCCACGCCGGGCACGGTCGCCAGCCGGTCGATCAGATAGCGGTCGGCATAGTCCGTCAGCTCGAGCCGGTTCATCGACGTCGAGCGCAGGAACAGGATCATGATCGGCTGGCTGTCGCTGTCCGCCTTGGACACCTCCGGCGGCTGGGCCTGATCGGGCAGCCGGCCGACGACGCGAGACACCCGGTCGCGCACATCATTGGCGGCGTCGTCGATGTTGCGGTCCAGCGAGAATTCGATCGAAACGTTCGACCGACCGTCGCGGCTTGAGGAATTGATCCGTTCGACGCCCTGGATGCCGGCGATCTGCTGCTCGATCGGCTCGGTGATCCGGCTCTCGATGACCTCGGCGGAGGCCCCTGCGTAGCTGGTGCTGACCGAAACGATCGGCGGGTCCACATCGGGCAGTTCGCGCACCGGCAGGAAGAAGAACGCCGCCGCGCCGATGACGCACAGAACAATGGCCGCCACCGCCGCGAACACCGGGCGGCGGACGGCGAGATCGGACAGCATCATTGGGCGGCGCCCCGCGCCGGAGCCGCAGCCGGACGACGTCCGCCTTGCCCGCCGCCCTGCCCGGCGACACGCACCGGGGCGCCCGGCTGGATCCGGTTCAGGCCCGAGCCGACAATGCGATCTCCGACGTTCAGCCCGGACAGGATTTCAACGAACCCGCCTTCGACGGATCCGGTCTCGACCTCGACCCGCTGGGCGGTCGACCCACGGTCGCCACGGGCGATACGATAGACGAAGGCGCCGTCGCCTTCATATTGAACGGCCGCTTCGGGCGCGGCCGGCGAGGTGCGCTGACCCTGCTCGACAGCCACCCGCACCGCCATGCCGGGCCGGATCCGTGAGCCCGGATTGGGAATTTCCGCCCGCGCCGTCACGGCCCGGGTCTGTTCGTTGATGCGAGTGTCGATCAGGGCGATGCGACCGCCGAACACCTCGTCGCCATAGGCGTCGATCGAGGCGCGGATCGGCGTGCCCGCGCGCAGAACGCCGAGGTAGCGTTCCGGCACCGGGAAATCGACGCGAACCACGGAGATGTCATCCAGCGTCGTGATGACCCCGCCCGGACTGACCAGCGTACCCGGCGTCACGGAACTGAGCCCCAGCACGCCCGCGAACGGCGCGCGGATCATGCGGTCGCCACGCCGTGCCTGGGCGGCGTTCAGCGCAGCCTGGGCGGTCTCCAGCCCCGTCTCGGCGTCCTCGGCCGTAACGCGGGGGGCGATGCCCCGATCGGCAAGGGTCTTGTAGCGGTCGTACTGACGCTGGGCCTGGGCCACCTGGGCTCGCGCCTCGATGATGCCGGCGTCTTCTTCCCGCGCCTGAAGCTCAACCAGGGGCGTCCCTGCCGCGACCCGCTGGCCGTCGGTGAACAGAACGCGCGTGATCAACTCGCTGGTCGAAGAGGTGATATTGACCGAGCGCCGGCCCCGCGCGACGCCCAGGACGCGGATTTCATCGGTGAAGGACCGGGTCCCGATCACCGCCTCGGAAACCGCCTGGCCGCGTCCGCCGCCCGGCCCACCACGTCCGCCGGGACCGCCGCCGCCCTTCTCATCGTCGGGGAAGGCCATCCTCAGGACAACCGCCAGGACCATCAGGCCCAGCAGGACGGCGGCAGCGACGAGGAAGAAGTGGCGTTTGATCACGCGGAGGCTCTCTGGTGAATGAACGAGCCGACTTAGCCGCCTTGGCCGTCGATGCAAGTAAAGTGCTTGTAACGGAAGCTGTTCCGGTTTCCGTCGCCGAAATACGCGCCCGAATGTCGCGCTCAGAACCGCCGCCAGAGCGCCAAGACCGGACCGCCGCTCTCAGGTGTCTCCCGTCCGGCGACGGCCTGACGCCAGCCGGCCTGGACGCTCCAGTCCCCAAGGTCGCGAACGATGGAGGCCTCGACCGAGAGCCAGCGCGGCCCGCCGTCGTCGGCCTGCCCGCCGAACGCCTGGGCCAGAACCATCCAGTCCTCGTTGAGGTGCGCCCCCGCCGTCGCATCAATGCGGGTCTCGTCCGGCAGCCCCCGGCGCATACGCCGCGCCGCCTGCAAATCAACGAAGGAGCCACTGGGCCCCCATCGCCCCGCGCCGCCAAAGGAGCGTCCAACGGAAGCGCGCACTTCCCAGTCGCTGTCGCCGACGCCCGGGGCCGCATAGCCTGCGTTGCGTCCCTCGCCGCCGTCGGCATAGCCGGCGTAAAGGCTGGCCGCCGCCCGTTCGTCGCGCCACACCTGCCAGGTCACGCCGATCTCGACCGGTCCCCGGCCTTCATAGTCGACAAAGGCGTCTTCTCCCGACTGCCAGTCACCCTTGAATTGCACCGTCAGCCGGTCGGCGAGGCCATATTCCGCGAACACGCCCACGACCGTATCGCGGCGTTCGGCAGGCAGGTCGGCGAGCCCGCCATCGGGATCAAAGCCGCGCTCGGCCCGCATATCCTCGTATTTGACGATCCATTGCCCCCGGCCCTTCGCCTGGGTCCAGGGTCCGGCGACCGCAGGGTCCGCGACCGCCGCAAAGGCCAAGGCGGCCAGAAGTCCGGCCGCCAGTCTCACACGTCGTAGCCCGGGGATTTCCGATCCAGCATCCGAAGCGCCCCCGGCCAGGCCAAGGCGGAGACGAAGCCGATGCCCCGGCCCTGCTCCTTCGTTTCCGCCTGCGCGGCGTCCGGCGCGAACAGGACGTGCTCACGCCCCCCTGACAGGGCGGCGACCTGCTGGGCGCACGCGCGCTCGAGGAAGAACATCCCGATCCAGGCTTGCGCCGCCGTCTGTCCGACCGCCAGCGTGCCGTGGTTACGCAGCAGCATCAACGGCTTGTCACCGAGATCCGCCACCAGCCGCCCGCGTTCCTCATGGTTGAGAGCCAGGCCTTCATAGCCGTGATAGGCCACCTGATGCTGAAGCAGGCAGGCGTTCTGGCCGATGGGCAGCAAACCTTCAGTCTGCGCCGCCACCCCGACGCCGGCCACCGTATGCAGGTGGATGACATAGTGGGCGTCCTCGCGTGCGCCGTGGATCGCCGAATGGATGGTGAAGCCCGCGGGATTGATGAAGCTGGTCGTGTCCTGGACGATGTTCCCGTCAAGATCGACCTTGACCAGGCAGGACGCGGTCATCTCCTCGAAATACCAGCCGTAGGGGTTGATGAGGAAATGATGCTCCGGTCCCGGCACGCGGGCCGAAATATGAGTGAAGATCATGTCGTCCCACCCATGCAGGGCGACCAGACGGTAGAGGGCCGCCAGTTCGACGCGGGCGGTCCACTCCGCCTCAGATACCCTGGACTTCAGGGAAACAGCGGCGCCATCGGCCATGGGTTCGATCCTCTTCTACTTGGCCGCGCACGCTCGCGCCGCATGGAGCCGGCGTCAAGATTCAGCTTCCGTTAACCGCGTCTTAGTGGGGGCGGCCTAGCTTCGACCCTGCTGCCCCCTCGTCGGTGCGCCGGAGACGCCTGTGGTTCTCGTCCAACTCGTGCCCGCCAGTCGCACCGCAGGCGTCGCGCCGCGGCCCAGCGAGCTGCTGGCGCTGGCGCATAACCCCAGCACCGAAGCCCGTGAGCGCCTGCTGCTGGGCGTTGTCGCACTGTGCGACGCCTGTCCGCCGTCTGGGGAACTCTCTCCGGTCCTCAGTGAGATATTCCTGACCCTCGCCCGACAGGCCGAGCGCGAGGTGCGCAAGGCCCTGTCGGAGAAGCTCGCCCACGCCGAATGGGCTCCCGCGGCGCTGGTGAACGTGCTTGCGCTGGACGAGATCGAGATCGCGCGCCCCATCCTAGAATCCAGCCCCATCCTGCAGGACGACGACCTGCTGCGCGTGCTGATCGAGGCGTCGCTTGAGCACCAGATCGCCGTCGCGCGCCGTCCGCATATCAGCGGACGGGTGGCGGACGCCGTGATCGACAGGGCCGAACCCGCGGTGCTCATGGCGCTGACCACCAATCGGACCGCTGAAATCAGCGCCGAGGGCGTCAGGCGGCTGGTCGAGCATTCCCGCCGCATCGCCGCCCTGCGGGGACCGCTCATCCGGCACCCGCTGCTGACCGAAACCCTGGCGGAACAGCTGTACCAATGGGTCGGGACCGCCCTGCGCCAATCAATCGCTGCCCGCTTCAACGTCGATGAGAAGGCGTTGGAGGCGGCGGTCTCGAGCGCGGTCGCAGGCGTCATGCGTCCCACCAGTCCTGAGCCGGACCCCGTGGATCAGGCTGACCGCGATGAGATGGAGCGGCGACTGATCGACAAGTTGCAGTCCGCGGGCCAGTTGCGCGCGGGTCTTCTGATCCGGGCCGTGCGCGAAAAGCGGCTGAGCCTGTTCGCTCATGGCCTGTCCGCGTTGGGCGGGTTCGGCGTCGGTCAGGTGCGCGCCGCCCTGTCGGCTCCGACGCCGGAGGCGCTGTACTACGCCTGCGCTGCGGTCGGGATTGACCGGGCCGTATTCCCCACGCTGCTGGTCGAACTCCGCAAACTCAATGAGTCCCTCCCCGGCGACCAGGGCGAACCGATCTGGCTAAGGGGCGCCCTTTCGCAGGGCTCGGCGGCTCGCGCGTTCAAGGTTCTGATCGGGGCTGATCACGACGAACTGAAAGCCGCCGTTTGACTTCACCGTCGGGCTCGGCTTGCGTGCAAACGTGACCGAACCCGCGCTGGCCCCCATCCGCATCGCATTCGCCGCCTCCGACAGACCGGAGGCCCAGGCGGCGCGTGAACGGCTGATCGCGCGATACGGTTCGGTCGAACCCGCCGACGCCCAGGTCATCGTGGCGCTTGGCGGCGACGGCTTCATGCTCGAGACGCTTCACACGGTCATGGACCAGCGGACCCCTGTGTTCGGGATGAATCGCGGCTCAGTCGGCTTCCTGATGAATGACTTCGAGGAAGAGGGCCTCCTCGAGCGACTGGCCGGCGCCGGGCGCGCCGTGATCCATCCGCTGCAGATGGACGCGTGGACAGAAGCCGGACAGGCCCACAGCGGCCTGGCCATCAACGAGGTTTCCCTGCTGCGCCAGACGCGCCAGAGCGCCAAACTGCGCATTACGGTGGACGGTCGCGTAAGGCTGGAAGAACTGTCCTGCGACGGCTGTATGCTGGCGACGGCCGCCGGTTCGACGGCCTACAATCTGTCAGCGCATGGCCCGATCATCCCCTTGGACTCGCGCGTACTGGCGCTGACGCCCATCAGCGCGTTCAGGCCCCGTCGCTGGCGCGGCGCGCTGCTGCCGCATCAGTCGAAAGTGTGCTTCGAGGTGCTGGAGCCCGACAAGCGTCCCGTCAGCGCGACAGCCGACGATCTCGAAATCCGGCGGGTCGCCCGTGTCGAGGTCAGGGAGCGGCGCGATATCGCGCTGACGATGCTGTTCGATGCCGGCCGATCCTTCGAGGAACGGGTTCTCGCCGAGCAATTCGCGTCCTGACGAACGTGCACTGCTTTTTAAGGACGTGAGTGCGAGGGTTGCTCCAGTCCGTTCGCAGGAGTCAGCCGTGAGCAACCCGGCCCAGGTCATTCGCCCGCCCAACACCCTTCGCATGAAGGTCGGCGGAGGCTTTGGCGGCATTGACGCCAACGCCATTGCGAAGGCCGAACAGGCCTTGCAGGCGATGTCGTCGCAGTTCGGACAGTGGCTGCAGGACGAGATCGTCAAACTGGACAAGGCCCAGGCCGACATTCGCGCTTCGGGTTACAACGCCGAAACGGCCGAGGCCCTCTATTTCCGCGCCCACGACCTGAAGGGACTGGGCACGACCTACCAGTATCCGCTGGTCACGCGTCTCGCGGGCTCGCTTTGCAAGCTGCTGGACGATCCCGCCAAACGCACCGCGGCGCCGGTCGTGCTGCTGGATGCCCACGTCGACGCCATCAAGGCCGTTGTGCGCGATGAGATCCAGACCGACGATCATCCGGTCGGCAAGATCCTCGCTGAAACCCTGGAAGCGCGGGTCGCCGACCACAGGGGCTGAGCCGCCTTCGCAAAGTCTCGGACGCTGACGCCCGCCTCAGGCGGGCGTTTTGCATTCAGGCGGCGACGCTGACCTGGACCTTGGCCGGCAACGGATCGTGATCCAGCCGCTCCATCAGATACGCCAGATCCTCGCGCGGCGCGTTCGGGCGCTGCGTCAGGAAGCGCTCCAGCATCTGCTGACGGAAGGCGTCACCGGCGGTGTCAGCGCCCTCGGCCTGAAGCGTACGCCAGGTGTCCACCCCCGCGCGGAAGGCCTGGAAGAGGCGCGGCGGCAGACCCGCCCGATCGTAGATGGCCTTCAGGCCCAGGGGGCCTGCGTCATGGATCATCAGCCAGGCCCGCGCATGAGGCGTGCCGGCCAGTTCGGCCACGCCGTGCTCGAACAGCGCCATCTGGCCCCGCGCCAGCGCCCTCAACAACAACGATGCGGTCAGAACCCGACGCGCATTCAGATTGGCGACGAACTGCGGGAGGTCTCCATGGTTTGAAGCCTGATCGACCAGATCGACGGTGGCGCGCTCGCGGGCGAAGGCGGCAAGGCGAATCGCGGTCTCCGGTGCGACCGCATGGCGGGTGACCAGATGCTCGCGGACGGCTTCGGAGGCCAGTTCAACCAGCCGCTCCGTCACGGACAACGGCAGCACCTGCCGATAGGCGATCGCAGCGACGATCTCTGGAGAGGTCCCGAAGCGGTCGATACAACGTCCCAGCGCCGCCTCGGCCACGTCAGCGTTGTCGTTCGCGGCCAGGGTGCGCACGGCCTGTTCGCAGCCCACTTCGGCCAGCGCCGTCGCCACGTCGCGCCCGACGCCGGGGCGACCAGCCACCGCGACCTGACGCAAGGGCGATCCCGCCTGGACGATCTCGATCAGGTCCTCGTCGGTGAAGGCCGGTGAGAAATTGATCATCGGCAGGGCGACGCTGTCGACATCGGCCGCCAGCTTCCTGGCGACGTCCCTCGGAATCAGGTCCGACGATTTCAGCGTCACGGCCATCGCCCGCCGCACCAGTTCGGCCGCATCCTGGGCCAGCATGCGCAGGATCTTCCGCGCCGCCTCGCGGTCCTCATCGTGGAGTTCCGCCTTTTCCATGCTGCGGCACAGCTTGTGGGCGGCAGCGGCCCGCTCATCCTCGTCCGTCGCCTTGATCAGGCGGCGGATGTCGATCTCGGTCAGGCGGGCGCGGTAGGCGGTCATGGGCGGATCCAGGCTTTGCCGGTCAGCATCGGCCCGCCATCCTTAACGGGCGGTTCACCATCGCCGGATTCGGGCTCAGATGCTCTTGGCGGGTTCGGGCGCAAACGCGCCTCCAAAGCCGCCGTCCTTGCCCTCGCCGTCCTGCCCCATCAGCAGGGCCAGGAGGCTCTGGTCCTGCTTGAGCCGATCGAGGCGCGCCGCGAGCATCCGGTCACGCTCGGTCAGGTCAGGCGCGTCCGGCAGGGAGCCGGCGGCCGAGGCGGGCGCCCCGTCGCCGGCGCTGCGCTGAAGATTGGCGTGGACCTCCGCCACCGTGGCGGGTCGACCGTCGCGATAGAAGATCGATCGATTGGCCGCAGCGGCTTCCGGGAACAGGGCGACAGCGCTGGCGCCCGGCCGTCGCTCCATCGCATCCATCAGTTGGGCGGCGCCCGCCGGGCCGAGAAAATGGGCTGCATAAAGGTCTCCCGCGCCGGGCTCGCGGCCTGACCGGCCCCGCAGGTAGGCGGCGTTCGACGCCGTCAACTCCGCCGCCATGGTCGAAGCCGCCTGCGGATCGAACCTCAGATCCAGAACCACATTGCGCGCCGACCCCTCGACCCGCCAGCGCCCGTCCCCGCCGCGATAGATCAGATCAGCGTACTGGCCATAGCCGTGCTTGGCGCCATGCGCCTTAACCGTCCCGAGCCAGGTCTGTTCGATGAACTGGAACAGACCCGCCGCGGATGAGGATCGGGCGCGGGCCGAAGGATTCATCGCGCTTTCGCGGCGTGCCGTCCGGACGAGGAAGTCAGCGTCCACGCCGGTCGCGCTCGAGGCGCGCCGAATGGCAGCCTCAACCCCGCCAGCGGATGGAATCGCTCCGATGTTCATGAGTCACGAGGCTGGAGGTTCGTGGTTAATCAAATCCTAACAGCGACTTTCCGGTCCACAGACTCTTAACCTTCAGGCGGCCGCCCGCTCGGTGGCCGTTTCAAGGCAAGGCTCGCCCAAAACTTGCCGTCAGGTCAGCGCTCAACTTCACCGTGGGACGCTGTGGGGACGGCGATAGACAGGGATGAGACGGCCATGATGATCAAGACAGCAGGCGGCCCCGGACTGGTGAGCCCCATCGACTTCCATGAACGCAAGACGCCGCGATTCTCCAAGGCGACATGGGTCGCCGTGGGCATTGTGGTCACGGCACACGTCGGCCTCGGTGCGGCGATGTACTATCAGCGGTTCGAAATGCCGGTGCTGGCGCCCCAGCCGACATCGGACCCGTTCGACGTCACCATCGTCGAGTACGAGCCCAAGCCCCTGCCCGAACCGAAACCGGTCGATCCGGCGCCGCCCAACACCCGGGTCAACGAGCCCACGACTCCGGCGCACGATGTCGAAACCATTTTCGTGACCCAGGGCGAGACGGTGGCTGACAGCACGAGCATCACGACCACGACGCCCTCGCCCGAACCGGTCAACGACGCCGCCCCGGTCGAGACCGTTCAGCCGCAGCCCCCGGCCATCATCCGCAATCCCAGTTGGTCGCGACAGCCCTCGGCCGACCAGATGATGCGGGCCTACCCCGAGCGGGCGACGGCGGCGGGCATCGCCGGCTCGGCGTCGCTGAACTGTCTGGTCATGCCATCCGGGGCAGTGACGGACTGCAACGTCCTGCGGGAGACGCCGGGCGGCTACGGCTTCGGCCGGGCGGCCCAGGGTCTGTCGCGCCACTTCCGGGTCAATCCGCGCACAGTCAATGGCGCGGCGGAGGGATCGCGGGTGAACATCAATCTGCGCTTCACGCCGCCGGGAGACTGATCAGGCGAACCTGAGCGGATCGAGGGCGGCGGCGTCCGCCACGGGCGGCCTGCCCTCGATTCCGTCCGCCGTGATCCGGGCGACAAGCGGTCCCATCAGCCAGCCGTTCCGACGAGGCGCGAGGGCGAGGTGCAGGCCCGGCTCACCCGCCGCTCCGGCGAGCGGCAGGCCATCGGACGTCGCGCCGCGGATGCCCACCCGGGTCGGGCCGGCCTCGGCCGTGACACCCAGCAGCGCCAGACCGGCAGCGACCTGACGCGCCGCTTCGTGCGGATCGGGCTCCAGATCGCGCCGCCCCGGCTCCATGCTCGCGCCGATGACCACGCCGACTTCGCTGGGTGCGGCATAGACGCCGGACCCCCTGACCACGCGCGGCGGAGTCGGCGTAGCGACGAACGTCAGCTGCCCGCGGATCGGCGTGATCGCCGCCACAACAGAGGCGATGGCGTCCGGAAGGCCGGCTACCGCTTCGCCGGCGCCGGTGGCCAGCACCACCGAAGGGCTGAACCAGACCCGGCCGTCGTTCGCTTCAACCCGCCAGCGGCGGGCCTCGCCGGTCAGTCGCAAGACCTGACCGCGCACCATCGAGAGACCGGGGGTCCGCGCCAGCGCCTTGAGCGCCGCGGCGACCTCGATGCGCCAGTCCTCGGGGGTCGTCAGGCCGAGCTCTGTCAGCCGGGCGTCAAAGCCGAGCGCCACGAGGCGGGCCCGGGCGGCCTCGGCGTCCGGGCCGCGCCAGTCCGCGCCTTCGCGCAGCAGCGTCAGACCATGGGTCTCCGCAAAGCCGGGCCAGAGGTCACGCGCGCGCTTCAGCAAGGCGGCGCGTTCGGCGGTCACATCTTCGAGCAGGCTCTCCAGCGCCGGGGCGATCATGCCGGCGGCGATGGAGGAGGCGTTGGGGCCGCCGGGGTCGATGACGGTCACGGCGTGGCCGCGCGCAGCCAGTTCGGCTGCGGTGCAGAGGCCGAGCACGCCGGCGCCGATGACGATCACATCTGGAGAGGAAGCCACGGGCGATCTGATCGACCGCCCGCAGCCCGAATGCAAGCGCTACTCGGCCGCGATGGCCGCGGCGCGGTTGGCGTCGATGCGAGCCGTCAGGGCCGCATGCTGATTCCAGAGCGCCGTCGGCAGACGATCGCCGAACTGGGCGTAGAAGTCGGGGATCAGGGACGCTTCCTCGGCCCAGACCTCGGCGTCCACGTCGAGCAGGGTCGACAGGTCGGCTTCCGACAGGGTCAGCCCCGACAGGTCCAAGGCCTCGCGCGACGGCACGCGGCCGACCGGGGTGTCGACGGCTTCGGCCGTGCCGTCGAGGCGTTCGGCGATCCATTTCAGCACGCGGGCGTTGTCGCCGAAGCCGGGCCACACGAACTGGCCGTCCTCGTTCTTGCGGAACCAGTTGACGAAGTAGAGGCGCGGCAGCTTCGACGCGTCGGTCTTGCCGCCCATCGACAGCCAGTGAGCGAAATAGTCGCCCATGTTGTAGCCGCAGAAGGGTAGCATGGCGAAGGGATCGCGGCGCAGGGTCCCGATCGCGTTCTCGGCGGCGGCGGTGCCCTCCGAGGCGACCGAAGAGCCCATGAACACGCCGTGCTCCCAGTCGAAGGCCTCGGTCACCAGCGGCACGGCCGAGGCGCGGCGGCCGCCGAACAGGATGGCGTCGATCGGCACGCCCTTGGGGTCCTCCCACTCGGGCGCGATGGTCGGGCACTGCGAGGCAGGGGCGGCGAAGCGGGCGTTTGCGTGGGCCGCGGGCTCGCCCGAGGCCGGGTCGTGAGGCACGCCCTTCCAGTTGGTCATGCCTTCGGGAGCGACCTTCGACAGGCCTTCCCACCAGACATCGTTGTCGGCGGTCAGGGCCGTGTTGGTGAACACGGTGTTGGAGCCCATCGTCGCCAAGGCGTTGCCGTTGGTGTTGCGGCTGGTGCCCGGCGCGACGCCGAAGAAGCCGGCTTCCGGGTTCACGGCGTACAGGCGACCGTCGTCGCCGAAGCGCATCCAGGCGATGTCGTCGCCGATGGTCTCGGCCTTCCAGCCCGGAATGGTCGGCTGGAGCATGGCCAGGTTGGTCTTGCCGCAGGCCGAGGGGAAGGCGGCGGCGACGTATTTGGCGCGGCCCTTCGGGTCCGTCAGCTTCAGGATCAGCATGTGCTCGGCCAGCCAGCCCTCGTCCCGGGCCATGACCGAGGCGATGCGCAGGGCGTAGCATTTCTTGCCCAGCAGGGCGTTGCCGCCATAGCCCGAACCGTAGGACCAGATCTCGCGGGTCTCGGGATAGTGGACGATCCACTTGTCCTCATTGCAGGGCCACGGCACGTCAGCCTGCCCCTCGGCCAGCGGCGCGCCGAGCGTGTGGACGGCCGGCACGAAGACGCCGTCCTCGCCCATCAGGTCCAGCACCGGCTGGCCCATGCGGGTCATGATGCCCATCGAGATGGCGACATAGCCGCTGTCGGTGATCTCGACGCCGAGGGCGCTCAGCTCCGAGCCCAGCGGGCCCATGGAGAAGGGCACCACATACATGGTGCGGCCGGCCATGCAGCCGTCGAACAGGCCGTTCAGGCGCGCCCGCATCTCGACCGGATCTGCCCAGTTGTTGGTCGGGCCGGAGTCGATCTCATTGGCCGAGCAGATGAAGGTCCGGCTCTCGACGCGGGCCACGTCCTTGGGGTCCGAGGCCGCGTAGTAGCAGCCGGGCCGCTTGGTCTGGTCCAGTTCGCGCAGCGTGCCCTTGCCGATCAGGTCGGCGACGATGGCGGCCTTTTCGGCTTCCGAGCCGTCGCACCAGTGCACGCGGGCGGGCTTGGTCAGGGCGGCGATCTGCTCGACCCAGGCGACGAGGCCGGCGTGTCTGGTGGGAGCCGGGTGAAGGCCCTGGATGGCGGATGCGGTCACAATCACTCTCCTGAACGTCGCCCGGCGATCTACGCCGCCGTGGCTCTCCCTTGCGCGGATCATCACGCAATGTTTCAGCGGGAATGACACCGATGCGGACGCGGCGTCAACCGATGCACGTTTCAACCTCTCGCGAGCGGCATGCCCGGCGGGGCCTGCATAATTCCGGTCGCGGACGGGCGCGGCGCGGGGTATCGGGGCGGCCATGCAGACGATGGACCCGCTCGCCGCCGCGCCCCGAGGCGCCCTCGCCTCACCCGCTGTGGCGCGGAACACGGGGCCGATCCTCGAGGTGCTCAAGGCCCATATGCCGGCCCGGGGGCGGGTGCTGGAGATCGCGGCGGGGTCGGGCGAGCACGCCGTGGCCTTCGCAAACGCCCTGCCCGGCCTCGACTGGACGCCCAGCGACCCCTCGGCGGAAGCGCGGGCCAGCATCGCGGCCTGGGCCGGGACCGCCGGTTTGCCCAACCTGCGGGACCCGCTCGCGCTGGACGTCCTCGACGCGGCGACCTGGCCTGGGGGGCCGCTGCAGGCGGTGGTCTGCATCAACATGATCCACATCAGTCCCTGGGCCGCGACCGAAGGCCTGATGTCGCTGGCCGGGAGCCGGCTGGCGACCGGGGGGCTGCTGGTCCTGTACGGGCCGTATCGCGAGGCGGAGGTTCCCCTGGCGGCCTCGAATGCAGGGTTCGACGAGAGCCTGAAATCCCGTGACGCGGCCTGGGGGCTGAGGGACCGGGACGTGGTGGCGGCGGCGGCGAAGGCCGAAGGGCTGGCGCTGACGCGGCGGATCGAAATGCCGGCCAACAACCTGATCCTGCTGTTCCGGCGGGTCTGAGCGGCCCTTGCGCTTGCCGCGGGGATATGGCGGCATCCCGGCAAGCCGGGCTGAACCGGATCGGAAGCGCTGTCATGAAACCTGTTCTCCTTGCTGTGGCCGTTCTGGCCGTTGCGGCGCCGGCCTGGGCGCAGACGCCGCCGACGCCCGCGCCGGCCGCTGCGACGCCCGCGCCGCCCTATGGCGCGCCGATCGGGCTGGAAGCGGCGCAGGCGCTGGTCGACCGGGCGATCGAGGCCGCGCGCGCCCGCGGCTTCCGCATGGCCATCGCCGTGGTCGAGCCGTCGGGCGAGCTGGTCGCCTTCGGGCGGATGGACGACGTCCAGTACGGCTCCATCGCCGTGTCCCAGGCCAAGGCGCGGTCGGCGGCCCGGTTCCGGACAGCGACCTCGGCGTCAGAGGAGCGGCTGGCCGGCGGCCGGATGGCGCTGCTGGCCATCGACGGGATGGTCCCGGTCGCGGGCGGCGTGCCGATCGTGGTCGACGGCCGGGTGGTGGGCGCCATCGGCGTCTCGGGCGCGTCGTCGGCGCAGGACGACGAGGTGGCGCGGGCGGCCATCGCCGCGGCCCTCGGCGGCTGATCGGCGGCTGGACCCGCCTGCCCGCGGCGGCTACGGACCCGCATGGCGTTTTCCAAGACCTATGACGGCGACGAGCCGGTCCGGATCAACAAATGGCTGGGCCAGAGCGGGGTCTGTTCGCGGCGCGAGGCGGATGCGCTGATCGCCGACGGCCTGGTCTCGGTCGACGGCGAGGTCGTGGCTGACGCGGGCCGCAAGCTGGAGCCGGGCCAGACCCTGACCCTGAGCGACCGGGCCACCGCGCAGCTGGCCGAAGGCGTGACCATCGTGATGCACAAGCCCATGGGCTATGTCTCGGGCCAGCCGGAGCCCAACAAACTGCCCGCAGTCCGGCTGGTCACCGACAACAACCGCGTCGGCGAAGGCGTGACGCCGGCGGACGAGGTCTCCCTGCCCCCGATCGGGCGACTGGACGAGGATTCGCGCGGCCTGCTGCTGCTGTCGTCCGACGGGGTGGTGGCCAAGGCGGTGATCGGGCCGGAGTCCGACCTGGACAAGGAATATCTGGTCCGGGTGACGGGCGACATCACCGAGAAGAAGCTCAAGATCCTGCGCCACGGCCTGATGCTGGACGGGCGTCAGCTGAAGCCGGCCTATGTCAGCCGGATGGAGTCCTTCCGGCTCAAATTCATCCTGCGCGAGGGGCGCAACCGCCAGATCCGGCGGATGTGCGAGATGGTCGATCTCGAGGTCGTGGATTTGATCCGTGTACGGATCGGGCCGCTGAAGCTGGACAACCTGCCCGAGGGCAAGTGGCGGATGCTGACCCCGGAAGAGCGGGCGGCGCTGGTCGGCTGAAGGGTCGAAAGGGTACGGTTTCGCCGGGAAAATTGCGGACCCGATTTCAGGACTCCGATCGCCGCAGGTCGAAGGGCGTGCGCCGGGTCCTGGGCGGACGCGGCGGGGGTTCGGACGACTGTCAAAGACCGGCCCGGCGGGCATTCAGCCAGTATGCACACGCCTGCGTCAGTTACGGTCGCAGCAGGCTGCGCGCCGTCGGCCGGAAGGTCGAAAGGGCGCCTTTGCGGGTCGTGAGGGGCGAGATTATCGGGGGCGGGAAGACACTGTTTCAGACCGCATCAGCCGGCACGCAGGTCAGCCGGATCGCCTCGCCGCCGATCCGCTCGTGCGCCGTGACACGCAGCGGCGGGCGGGGGCCGGCGAAGAAGGGCGTCCCCTGCCCCAGGACCACGGGGTGGACGTAGAGCCGATACTCATCGATCAGGCCGAGATCAGTCATTCTCTGCGCCAGAACCGGCCCGCCGACGTGGATTTCGCCGTCGAACTCCTCCTTCAGCCGGCGGACCGCCGTCTCAAGGTCATCGGCGATCAGCGTGGCGCCGGGGCCGACCGAGGTCAGGGTGCGCGACACGACCCATTTGCGCTCGTTGCGCCAGGCGTCTGCGAACGCGCGCAGGTCGTCGGTCCAGGCGGGATCATCCACCTCCCAGTAGCGCATGATCTCATAGAGCTTGCGGCCGTAGATCTGCCCGGTCGCGGTGCGCACCACCTCGATCCAGTGCCGGAAGAGCTCCGGGTCGGGCATGAATTTGTCGTGGTCGACATAGCCGTCCAGCGAGACGTTCATATCGAAGACGAGGCGGGCCATGTCAGGCGGCCCCGCCGACCAGCGCCGGGTTCTTCGCCTCGGCCGCGCGGAATGGCTTCAGCTGATCGGCCAGCGCCCGTTTGAAGGCCGGGCGGGCCTCGGCGCGGGCGAGATAGGCGGCCAGCGCCGGATAGTCGGCGACGATGTCGGTGTGACGCAGGTCGCGCAGGACGTGGGTCATCAGGATGTCGGCGGCGCTGAAACGGTCGTTGGCGAACCACCGGCGGTCGCCCAGCGCGGCCTGGAGATCGCCCAGCCGCTTGCGCAGGAAGGCCTCGACCTCGGGCCGCCTCGCCCTGGCCCAGTCCTTGTCGGCGTTGAACAGGTCGATAGTCGCCAGCTCGGCCACAAAGGGCTCGATGCTGTTGGAGGCGGCGAACAGCCAGGTCATGACCATCGCCCGTCCCGCGTCGTCCGCGGGCATCAGCTGGTCGGAGTTTTGGGCGATCCACAGGACGATGGCGCCGCTCTCGAACATCTCGACCTTGCCGTCGCTGTAGGCGGGCACCTGGCCGAAGGGCTGGCGCGCGCGATAGGCCGGCGTCGCCGTATCCTCGAAGCCGAGCAGCCGGTCATCATAGCCGAGACCCGCCTCCTCCAGCGCCCAGCGCACGCGGATGTCGCGGACCGATCCCTGGGCGAAGGGCGGCACCCATTGGAAGGCGGTGACCTGGATCATGGCGAGGCTCCTTCTGACGCATCGGATTGACTTTTGAGTTGATATCAACCTATCTGGACCCATGTCAAACCCGGCGGCCTGGGCGACCACCCTCCACATCAAGGATCACTGCCTTTGCCTGCACGCCCAGCGCGCGGCGCGGGCCCTGTCGCGGCGGTTCGACGAGGCCTTCCGGCCCCTCGGGATCACCAGCGGCCAGTTCTCGCTGCTGAACGGCCTGAACCGGCCCGAGCCGCCGACCATCGGCGCCGTGGCCAGCCTGCTGGTCATGGACCGGTCGACGGTGACGGCGAACCTGAAGCCGCTGGAGCGGATGGGGGCGGTGATCGTGCGGGTCGACGAGAAGGATCGGCGCGGGCGGCGGGCCGCCCTGACCGACGCCGGCCGGGCGCTGCTGGCCGCCGCGACGCCGGTCTGGGTGGCGGAGCATGCGGCGGTGGAGGCCGGGCTCGGACGGGATGCGGGTGAGCTGAGGGCGGGATTGAACGCGGTGGTTTGACCCGCTCGGCCCGGACCCATGACCGGCAGCCGGCCCGACGCGTCCTCAATCCCGGCCAGGCCGGGATAGCTCTCGAACCGGCGTTGGAGTACAGGCCGCCGATGCCCTTCAACGCCGAGACCATTGACGCCGCTTTCGTGCGCACCGTGCTGGCCGCCTCGAACGACTGCATCAAGCTGCTCAATCTCGACGGCGACCTGACCTTCATGAGCGAGGGCGGGCAGCGGGTGATGGAGGTCAGCGACTTCAACCAGCTACGCGGCTGTCCCTGGACCTCGTTCTGGGAGGGCGAGAGCCATGCGGAGGCCGCCCGGGCGGTGGCCGAGGCGCGCGCCGGGCGCAACTACCGCTTCCAGGGCCCCGCCAATACCGCGGCGGGCAATCCGCGCTGGTGGGACGTGCAGGTCACGCCCGTGTACGGCCCGGACGGCAAGCCCGAGAGCCTGCTGTCGGTGTCGCGCGACATCACCGAACTGAAGCGGGCCGAAGAGCAACAGCGGCTGCTGGCGCTGGAGCTGAACCACCGGATCAAGAACGTCCTGGCCATGGTGCAGGCGATCGCCAGCCAGACCTTCCGCGCGACCCCGGACCCGATCGAGGCCAAGGCCGCCTTCTTCGACCGGCTGGCCGCCATCGGCGCGGCCCAGGACCTGCTGACCCAGACCACCCTGACCGGCGCGCGCATGGCCGACGTCGTGGCCGAGGCCTTCCGTCCGCACGGGCGCGAGCGTCAGGTGACGATGTCGGGCCCCGACGTCGACCTGGCCCCGCGCTGCGCCCTGGCCCTGTCGCTGGCCCTGCACGAGCTGACCACCAATGCGATCAAATACGGGGCCCTGTCGGCGGACGACGGCCGGGTGGCGGTGAGCTGGTCCCTGACCCCCGGCGAGACGGACACGGTCTTCGTCCTGTCCTGGACCGAAAGCGGCGGCCCGCCCGTGGCCCCGCCGACCCGCACGGGCTTCGGCACGGGCATGATCCAGCGGGCCCTGTCGGGCTATGTCGGCGGGGCGACGACCCTGACCCATGAGCCGTCGGGGGTGGTGTTCACGCTGACGACGACCCTGGCGGCGTTGACGGCGGATGTGATGTGAGGTCGCCGTAAAGGTCGACCCAGTGCGGGTTCTGCTCTTCAATCAGGGCGAACTTCCAGGACCGCAGCCAGCGCTTGATCCGCTTCTCTCGCCGGATCGCCTGATCGACGTAGCGGTGATGCTCGTACCAGACGAGACGGTCCGTGCCCCGCTCGCGGCTGTAGCCGTCGATCTGGCCGTGCTTGTGTTCGCCAATCCGCCGGATCAGGTCGTTGGTCATGCCGACATAGAGCCAGCCGCAGGGACCGCTGGCGACGATATAGACCCAGTAGCTGTGGTTGCTCATGGATACTCCCAATGAACAACTTATACGCGCTCTTTATGGTGCGTTAAAGTAGCGCCATCTTCTTGTCATCCCCGACGGAGCGAAGCGAAGATCGGGGACGGTACGGTCACAACAATCCCTCACTTCCGGACAGCCCGCAGGGCTGAGCCGGAAGAAGGCGGGCCAGCGAACGGTCGATGTGCAAGGGGCGCCGCCGGGGTCACTTCAACCCGTCTCCCGGCTCAGCCCAAGCGGGCTGTCCGGGAGGCATGAAGGGGGGTGGCGCGTGCCGTCCCGGCTCTCCGCTTCGCTGCGGCCGGGATGACAAGGGCTAATCACCGCCCCTGGGAGAGGGGTCAGAGGTACGCCCCCACCTTCTTCTCCAGCAGGGCCACCAGTTCCGGCTGCATGAAGGCGTAGTCGTCGGGGATATCCAGACAGATCACCCGCGCCCGCTTCAGCTGGGCCCTGAAGCGGCGCTGGAGCCTGGCGCGGTGGGCGCGCTCCATGACGAAGATGATGTCGGCCCATTCCACCAGTTCGGCGGAGCAATGCTCCTCCGCATCGGGCGCCAGGCCGGCGGAGGCGGTCTCGACGCCGGGCCGGGACGCGAACACCTGCTCGGCCGTGGGCGAGCGGAGGCGGTTGCGGGAGCAGAGGAAGAGGAGGTTGGTCAGGGAAAGCACTATTAGGCTCACGATGCTCGTGCAGCCTCGAGCCCTTTGCTGAATATTTCGACCCAGTCCATGTGTTGTTTCTTTGAGCTGTGGAAGGCAGCTACGATGCTTTCATCCACCTTCGATTTTAAATACCCCACTCCATTATCAAGATCGACTTCACCGAAATAATCTTCTCCGGCCAGAGAAACAGGAAGCAAATCGGTACGAAGCTGGGCGCTCTTTTTTCTATCGAATTTCTCGAGATTGAGGGCGTTTCGTGGCACCGTCGACCGCTGGGTCGACCTTACGGACCTAAGTATCTCGTTTAGAGAGTCTTGAAGTTGGTCAAACTCTGAGCGCGAAACATTTTTCTGACGAGCAGAACCCGACGTCTGCTCGCTAGAACCGCCTTTCGTAGAATCGGCTTGTAGTGATTTGAACTGGGGTTCGAAATCCGGCCAAAACTTTTCGAATGTCTTATTCAGACGGTCCCACGCCACCTTCACATCACTTTTTGTGCTGATATCTTTGATAAGTCTTTCGACATCGCCTCTATTCAGCTTTCGGTACTGAAACTGACTGAGTGGGTTTCCGGTCAGGTCAATATCTTCGATATCGCATAGCAGCGGCACGACCCGAGAATCGGCTATCTTTTTCGATAGGGCACCAGCCTCAAACAACACCCATGGAGCGGTCTTATTTTCCTCGGTAATCAAGATAATCCCGTAACTACTCCCCTCCAGTGCGTCAGAAATATTGAGCAGCCATCGCTCCCCAGATTCGATCTCGTCGTCGGAGAGATAGATCTCTGACCAAGGAAGAACCTGCGAGAGAAACTCAAGCATCTTATGAGCGAACAGCCGTGACGTAGGGCCCGACCAAGACAAAAATATCTTCATGCTCGCCTCCCTATCAGAGAGGAATGTTGTCGTGCTTCTTCCAAGGGTTGTCTAGCTGCTTGTTCTTCAGCGTCCGTAGCGCCTTGATCAGCCGGCGCCGCGTCCCGTGCGGCATGATCACGTCGTCGATATAGCCGAGGCCCGCCGCGACGAAGGGGTTGGCGAATTTGTCCTTGTACTCGGCTTCGCGGGCGGCCAGCGCCGCCGGGTCGCCGGCCTCCTTGCGGAAGATGATCTCGACCGCGCCCTTGGCGCCCATGACGGCGATCTCGGCCGAGGGCCAGGCGTAGTTGACGTCGCCGCGCAGGTGTTTGGAGCTCATCACGTCATAGGCGCCGCCATAGGCCTTGCGGGTGATGACGGTCAGCTTGGGCACCGTCGCCTCGGCATAGGCGAACAGAAGCTTGGCGCCGTGTTTGATCAGGCCGCCGTACTCCTGGCGCGTGCCGGGCATGAATCCGGGCACGTCCACGAAGGTCACCAGCGGGATGTCGAAGGCGTCGCAGAAGCGGACGAAACGGGCGGCCTTGCGGCTGGAGTCGATGTCGAGGACGCCGGCCAGCACCTGCGGCTGGTTGGCGACGACGCCGACCGTCTGGCCGTCGAGGCGGCCGAAGCCGGTGACGATGTTCTTCGCGAAATCGGGGCCGATCTCGAAGAACTCGGCCTCGTCGACCGTCTTCAGGATCAGCTCCTTGATGTCATAGGGCTGGTTCGGATTGGCCGGGACCAGGGTGTCGAGGCTGGCCTCGTCGCGCTCCGGGTCGTCGTAGGAGTCGCGGACCGGGGGCTTTTCGCGGTTCGACAGGGGCAGGAAGCCGATCAGGCGGCGGACCTCGCTGAGGGCCTCGAGATCGTTCTCGAAGGCGCCGTCGGCGACGCCGGACTTCTGGGAATGGACGCGGGCGCCGCCGAGGTCCTCATGGGTGACGACCTCATTGGTGACCGTCTTCACCACATCGGGGCCGGTCACATACATGTAGGAGGTGTCCTTCACCATGAAGATGAAGTCGGTGATGGCCGGGGAATAGACGTCGCCGCCGGCGCAGGGGCCCATGATGACGCTGATCTGGGGGATGACGCCCGAGGCCAGGGTGTTCTGCAGGAAGATGTCGGCATAGCCGGCCAGGGCCTCGACCCCTTCCTGGATGCGGGCGCCGCCGGCGTCGAACAGGCCGATGATCGGGGCGCCGTTGGTCAGGGCCATGGTCTGGATCTTGACGATCTTGGCCGCATGCGCGCCCGATAGGGAGCCGCCGAAGACCGTGAAATCCTTGGAGAAGACATAGACCAGTCGGCCGCCGATGGTGCCGCGGCCGGTGACCACGCCGTCGCCGGGGATGCGCTGGGCCTCCATGCCGAACTGGGTCGAGCGGTGCTCGACGAACATGTCGGTCTCCTCGAAGGAGCCCTCGTCGAGCAGGACGTCGATCCGCTCGCGCGCGGTCAGCTTGCCCTTGGCGTGCTGGCTGGCGATCCGTGTCTCGCCGCCGCCGAGACGGGCGCCGGCGCGGCGGGCTTCGAGCTGTTCGAGGATGGTGTTCATGCGGCGTCTCCTTGAGCGGGAGGCTTAAGGATGGCCGGGGGCGGAGGCAAGCGCCCCCTCCGCCCATCTAGCCCGCGAACCCCTCCCCCAGCCGCGCCGGGGCCGTCATGGCCGCCAGCCGCTGGAGTTCGGCGACGTGGGCGGCGAAGGCCTTGCGGCCGGCGGGGGTCAGGCTGATCCAGGTGCGCTGGCGGCCGTTTTCAGCCGCCTTGGTGAGGGCGACATAGCCCGCCTCCTCCAGCTGTTTCAGGTGTTTCGACAGGACCGAGTCCGACACCTTGATGGCGTCGCGGACCATGGCGAACTCGGCGTCCACGCTGGACAGGATGGCGCAGATCTGGAGCCGGCCGGGGGCGTGGATCAGGGCGTCGAAGACCGGGACGGTCATCGGGGAAGGTCCTTCAGATCCTTCAGATAGGCGCGGATCCACAGCCGGCCGCTGACGCCGGCCACGATCCAGGTCGCGGCCCCCGCTGCCCAGGGCATCCAGACGGGGCCGTCCCAGAGGCGGGTCCAGAGCGCGAGACCTATCATCACCATCACGAAGGCGCACAGGACCCAGGCCACCTTGCCGGCGCGGCGCGGGCTGTAGCCGTTCACCCACCAGCCGAACTGCTTCTTCCACCACTGCACCATCAGGACCACGCCGAGCATGGCGAAGATGAAGATGGTGGTGTTCCAGGGCGAAGGCAGGCCCAGACTGGCGACGACGACGCCAAGAATGCCGCCGTAGGCGAAATCCCACCAGGCCGGGTAGTCGAGACCACGGCCGATCTCGGCGCGGGCGGCCTGGATCGAGGCCAGGGCCTCGTGGGGGTCGGGGTCGTGCGTCATGGGGAAGCCTCACTTTCCAATATGGAAAGCGTAGCATCACTTTCCATCACGGCAAGTGATTATTTTCCGGATTGGAAAGTCAGCCCAGCGCGCGGAACCACCGGTCCAGCAACGCCGCCTCCGCCCGCCGCGCGGCGGTGCGTTCGGCGGCCTCGGCGTCGATGCCCCACTGGCGTTCCTGGAAGGCCTCGTCGAGGCGGCTGAGCTCGAAGGCGGCCTCGCCCGCCAGCACGCCGCGCTGCACGGCGAGGGCGAGCACCGCCGAGCCCAGCAGGGGCACAGCCATGGCCAGGCCGGTCAGGGCAAAGTCGTCGAGCCGCAGGGCCAGGTCGGCGACCCGGGCGATGGCGGCGGGATCCTGCGGACGGTGGACGATGCCCTCGGCGGGCTCGAGGTGGACGCCCAGTTCGATCGCCGCCCAGTCGCGCCAGGGCGTCCACTCGCGGGCCTGTTCGACGGCGAGCGAGGTCGGATGCTCCGCGAGATAGCAGAGCAGGTCCGAGCCGGCGAAGGCGGCGATCTCTTCGGCCACGGCCTCGCGGACCTGGCTGACCCGGTCGATGGCCGTGGCGGCCAGGCGGGTGGCGGGCATGGTCGCGGGGTCGATGAACTCGCCCTGGGCGGCCCATTCGTCAGCCGCCAGCCGGGCGGCGGCCTCGGTCGGCAGGCGCAGGGGCGCATGGGCGGGGGTCTTCGGCGTGCGGCCGTCGAGCGCGACGGCCCAAAACGCCCCCTGGGCGCCCTCCCCTTCGACGACATCGACCGCCTTCCAGAAGCGTTTGAGGCGCTCCTCGGACTCGCGGAAGCCCTTGCGGGCGGCGACATTGGGATCGAGGGGCGGGATGTGGCTCATGTCGGTCTCAGGCGGCGCGGGTCAGGTCGGCGAAGCCGTCCAGCACCACGGTCAGTTCGGCGAAGGAGCGGGCGACGTGGCGGGCGCCGGCGGCCTGCTGTTCCTCGACCGTATGGAAGCCCCAGGCGACGCCCAGCGGCAGGACGCCGGCGTTGATGGCCATCTGGATGTCATGGGCGGTGTCGCCGATCATGATGGTCGTGGCCGGACAGGCGTCGCAGGCGGCCATGGCGGCGTGGAGCATGGACGGGTCGGGCTTGCCGGGGCCGTCCTCGGCGCAGTGGGACGAGAGAAACAGGTCGGCCCAGCCCTCGCGCGCCAGGTTGCGGGCCACGCCGCGGCGATTCTGGCCGGTGGCGAGCGCCAGCCGCCAGCCGTCGCGATGCAGGCGGCGCACGGTCTCCATGGCCCCCGGATAGAGGGGCTCCTCGTGCCCCTCTTCGTACATGCGGTTGAAGCTGGCGCGGAAGCCGGCCACGAAACGGGCCAGCGTCGGCGCATCGAGCCCCGGCTCCAGCACCGCCATGGCGTGCTCGAGCGACAGGCCGACGATCTGGCGCACCCGGTCATAGTCGGGCTCGGGCAGGCCGATGTCGCGCGCGGCCTCGCAGGCGGCGCGGTGGATCGAGGCGCGGCTGTCGACGAGGGTTCCGTCGATGTCGAAGACGGCAAGGGGTCTCATCGCTGGCGGCGCACCCCTTCGAACGGATCACTCTCGTTGCCCTCGGCCTCCTCGAAGCCGAAATGGGTGAAGCCGGCGCGCATTTCGGGGCTCAGGGGGGCCTCGACCTTCAGCATGCCGCCGCGCGGGTGCTCCAGCTCGATGCTGCGGGCATGAAGCTGCAGCTTCAGCGGGCCGGACAGCTCTTTCGACTTCTCATCCCCGTATTTGGGATCGCCGAGGATCGGATGGCCGATGCCCGCCATATGGGCGCGCAGCTGGTGGGTCCGGCCGGTGAAGGGGCGCAGGGCCATCCACGAGGCGCGGTGGGCGGCGCGGCTGATGGTGGCGAAGGCGGTCTCGGCCGGTTCGGCGCGCGGATCCTTGCGGTCGGCCGGGCGCATCATCTCGAAGTCATTGATGCCGGTCTTCTTCAGCGGCATGTCGATCTGGCCGGCGGCGGGCTTGGGGTTGCCGATGACGATGGCCCAGTAGGTCTTCTTGGCCTGACGCCGGGCGAAGGCCCCGGCCAGGCGCTTGGCCGCCTCGGGCCCCTTGCCGAGCAACAGGACACCGGAGGTGTCGCGGTCGAGACGGTGCACCAGACGCGGGCGGTCCATTCCCTCTCCCCAGGCCGACAGCAGCCGGTCGACGTGGCGGCTGGTCTTGGTGCCGCCCTGGACGGCGAGGCCGTGGGGCTTGTTGATGGCGATGACCATGTCGTCCTCGTAGAGCACGAGGGATTTCGCGAATTTGATGTCCTGTGCGCTCAGGGTGTGGACGTCACCGGCCTGACGCGAGGTGTCGTCGGGGATCGGCGGGACGCGCACGGCGGCGCCGGCGGTCAGCCGGCCTTCGGGCTTGATGCGGGCGCCGTCGACGCGGATCTGGCCGCTGCGGGCCATCTTCTGCACCTGGATGTTGGACAGGTGCGGCCAGCGCCGGCGGAACCAGCGGTCCAGCCGGATGCCGTCCTCGGCCTCGGCGACATAGATGGTCAGCACCTCGCGCTTGGGGGCGTCAGGGGCGTCCTGGATAGGTTCATCGGTCAAAGGGCGGCTCCGAAGGCGCGGCGGGCGACCATCAGGCCGATAAACAGGGCGGCGATCGACAGGACCACCGAGGCGGCGACATAGCCGCCCGCCATGGCCAATTGACGGCGCTCGATCATCAACGCCGCCTCCAGCGAAAAGGCCGAGAAGGTGGTGAAGCCGCCCAGCACGCCGACGGCGGCGAACAGGCGCAGGCTCTCACCGTGGGCGCCGCCCCGGAAGGCCAGCCAGCCCGCCAGAAGCCCCATCAGCAAGCCGCCGACGACATTGACGGTCAGCGTGGCCCACGGCCACTGGGCGGCGGAAAACAGGCGCTGGGTCCAGACGCCGACCCCGTAGCGGGCGACAGCGCCGAGGGCGCCCCCGGCTGCGACGATGAGAAGACGTGTCATGATGCGGGGCTTATAGCCGACTTGGCGGCGAAGCGAAGGCCGCCGGGGACGCCCGGGCCGGGCGCCTGTCTGAAACTTCACTTGCCCAACCGCAGGGTTAACGCCGATATTTGCTCCCGAGGCGCCGCTTCGCGCCAAGGGAGAACGCCGTCCGCCCGGCGGCGCGATCTGCCATACTGACGGGCTGACGACTCAAGGGACCGCCGAAGCGCCATGTCGCACGACGATCACAGCCACGGACACGACGACCACGGGCATGGCAGCCACGGGGCGCCGCACGACGACGGTCACGGCGGCCACGGCGAGGACGCACGGCTGCAGGCGGCGCCGAATCCGCCGCCTCGGGGCGCCCAGGACAGCCCCAACCGGGCCGTTCCGCCCCCGACCCCGACCCACGGCCGCGAGGCGCTGCGCGGCGGCGACGGCATCCTTCGCCCCATTTCCGAGAGCGAGTATTTCTCCGCCACGCCCGAGGCCGAGGCGATCGTCGGCTCGCACATCGACGAATATTTCAACCAGCCGCTCGACATCTTCCCCTTCTGGGAGACCGACGGAAAGCCGGACCGGTTCCACGTCCTGTTCAGCCGCCAGATCGAGGAGCGGTTCCCGGTCGACACCGACATCCGCAGCCGCATCCACGGCTATGGCCGGCGGATCTTCAAGGCGCTGGTGATGCACGTCACGGTCAAGCGCCTGAGCCAGGCGGGGGCGCTGGCCGCCTTCGCGGCCCTGGCCATCCTCGGCCCGGGCTGGTTCACAAGCTGGACGGGGTCCGAGGCCATGGGCCTGGGTCTGGCCGCGGGCGCCATGATCGCCGCCTTCGGCCTCTACTGGGGTCTGCAGGCGGTTCTGTTCATCCAGTACCGGTTCCAGCTCGAGAACGACTCCTATGAGCTGTCGCGGGAGATCGTGCAGCGGACCCGCGAGCTGCAGAACCTGTTCACCAGCGCCCGCGCCATGGCCGACCAGGCCGAGACCCAGTTCCAGCAGGACGGCAAGGGCTGGGGCCAGCGCGCCATGTACCTGACCCGCCTGACCATGTGGCTGGGCGCGCGGATGGAATATCTCGAAAAGCACGTCCAGATGGAGCTGTGGCGCGTCCGCCGCGAGCGCTACTGGATGCGCTGGGCGCAGCGGATCATGACGCCGCTGGTGCTGATCGTCGGTCTGGCGGTGCTGGCGCTCGAGACGCCCCCGGCGACGGGCGAAGTCGGCTTCCGCGCCCTGCAGGGACTGGCCGTGGTGCTGGGCGGACTGGTCAGCTGGCTGTCCTATTTCCGCTGGCGCACGCCGACGGCGGCGATCCAGGACAAGCTGGGCGTCGACGGCTGGGTCCGCTACGCCTCGCTCGACGTCGACAACGCCGTGTCTGATCAGGTGCGG
Source organism: uncultured Brevundimonas sp. (assembly GCA_964398675.1). Classification (GTDB taxonomy): domain Bacteria; phylum Pseudomonadota; class Alphaproteobacteria; order Caulobacterales; family Caulobacteraceae; genus Brevundimonas. The sequence goes on along the minus strand of CAYNNT010000016.1, from coordinate 6,976 downwards.
CGCGACAAGGAACGGCTGGTCGAATACCGGGCGCTGACGCGCGGCGGGCGCTGAGAAGAAGTGATTGGTGGTTGGTGGCTGGCCGCCGATTGTGCGACGGCCCGGTCTGCGCCGCCCTTCCGCCGACAGAAGCGCCGAAATCACCAATCACCAACCACCAATCCCCCCTACCGCCTCAAACTGCCCTGCACACCCCGCGCATCATACACATCCGGCCGGTCGGGTTTCGGACCGTTCCCCATCACCACTTCCAGCGTGGTCGAGGTCTGCGAGGGGCCGCTGAAATTCAGCCCGACTCCGACGCCGACGCCTGACGCCGAATAGTCGCCGTAGCGACCCGAGGAACGACCGGCGCCGTAGCTGACGCCCACGCTCGGCCGCATGCCGCCGGCGCTGTCGGGTCGGCCGTCAGTCCAGCGCTGGGTGACCTCGAACCAGTCATGGCCCTCGGCCGTGGTCAGCTCGGCCGCGCGCAGCAGGGCCATGTCCATGACCGGTCCGGGCGCGCCGACGCCATTGTAGGTGACACGGAAGCGGTTGGATTCGATCCGCTGTTCGGCATAGCCCTGCCCGCCCGGTCCGCCCTGCGGGCCGTAGGGGGCGAGGCTGGCGCAGGCCGACAGGACGAGGCCGGCGGCGGCGATCAGGGGGAGGGTCAGGCGGGTCATGGCGGGTCTCCGGGCGTGTGGAGGATAGCGCGGGCAGAACGGCGTGGTTCCGGAGGACTACAGCCCCGCCGCGGCCTTCAGGGCCTCGAAATCCTCCGGCGGCGGGGCTTCCACCGTGCGGTAGCCGCCTTCGGGATGGGGAAACACCAGCCTGGCCGCGTGCAGCATCAGCCGCGGCGCCCCGCGGCCCGCAAAGGTCAGGGCCCCGCCGTAGCGGGCGTCTCCGGCCAGCGGACGGCCGATCGAGGCCATGTGGACGCGGAGCTGGTGCATCCGGCCCGTGGCGGGGTCCAGCTCGACCAGGGCGCCGTCGTCCGAGGCCGACAGGGTGCGGTAGCGGCTCAGCGCGGCCTGGGCGCCCGGCGTCTCTGGCGTCACGGCGCGCATATAGCTCTCGCGCCCGATCTCCTGCCGCAGCAGGGGTTTGTCGATGGTCCCGGCGCGCGGATCCGGGGCAGCGGACAGCAGGGCCAGATAGGTCTTCTTGAACCGCCGCGCCTGCATGGCCTTGCCGAGGAAGCCGGCGGCGGGCCTGGTCTTCGCAGCCAGAATGACTCCCGAGGTGTCGCGGTCCAGCCGGTGCACCAGATCGGGGCGCTTCCCGTTCGAGCGGGCGAAGGCCCACAGCAGGTCGTCCAGCGTGTGCGCCTGGATGCGGCCACCCTGGCTGGACAGGCCGGGCGGCTTGTTGAAGGCGATCACGGCCTCGTCCTCGTGGATCACCCACGAGCGGACGGCGGCGATCTCGGCTTCGCTCAGGGAGACGGGGGTACGGTCGGTCACCGCGCCTGCATAGGCGAAAGACCGACCGTCCGTCAGCCCCTCAGCGCAGCACGCCGTTCCGGCTCATCATCCGGGCGTACCAGATGAAGAACAGGCAGGCGGCGCCGATGACGATCTGCATCGGCCACATCGAGCCCATGGCCTGCATCCCGTCCGACAGAGCGAAGGCGTAGACCGCGCCCGCCAGCCAGCCGAGGAACGAGGCCACAAACACCGGCAGGGCCAGCCTGCGGCGCAGCAGCAGCAGGATGGCGCCCAGAGCACCGCCCCAGACACCGATCGCCCAGGCCCCGTGCGTCCACATCGGCATGGCCTTGAAATATTCGACCTGCGCCGCGGTCATGCCCATCTGGGCGAACCATTCGTCCATGCGGGTCTGGGTCATGAAATAGTCGACGCAGCCGAAGCTGTTCCACAGCAGGGCCAGCACCCCGACGACCCAGAGATGCCAGGGCGTGCGGACCGTCTGACCGCCGCTCATGACAGCACGCCCTTCTTGCTCACGCTCCAGGCGTAGGCGGCCAGAACGGCGGCGATGGCGGCGATGACCCAGGGCATATAGGCCATGACGGCCATGGCCTCCGGCAGCGGCGGCATCGGGTTGGCGAGGCCGTAGGCCAGGCTGCCCAGGGCGCCGAGCAGCGACAGGCCGAAGGCGGGAACCGCCAGACGGTTACGCATCAGCAGCAGGATCGAGCCGGCGACGGCGCCCCAGACACCGAGCACCCACGGAACATACATCCAGGTCGGCATGGCGTTGTAGTAGGCGACCATCGCGTCGTTCATGCCGGAGGCGCGCCAGTAGGTCTCGCCCTGGGTCACGCTCATCACGAAATCATAGCCGCCGAAGGCGTTCCACAGCAGCGAGATCACGCCCACCGCCCAGAGGTGCCACGGCGTGGCGGACTTCATCGTATCGGTCATCTTCCCCTCCCAAGGTTGATCGATGGGCGGAGGCTAGACCCAAAACTGCCGTTACGGCAACGCTAGCCTTCCGGGCCCTGCCGCGCCGCCCGCAGCGCCGCCCAGCGGTCGAGCCGTTCCTTGACCTTGGCCTCATGCCCCTCGCCTTTCGGGGCGTAGAAGACGCGGCGCTCCATCCCGTCGGGGAAGAAGTTGGCGCCGGAGAAGCCTTCGGGCGTGTCGGGGTCGTAGTGGTAGCCCTTGCCGTAGCCGAGCGACTTCATCAGCTTCGTCGGGGCGTTGCGGATGTGGGCCGGGGGCATCAACGAGCCCGTTTCGGCGGCCGCCCGCTTCGCCGCCTTGAAGGCTTCATAGACGCCGACGGACTTGGGCGCCGTCGCGAGGTGGACGACGGCCTGGGCCAGGGCCAGTTCGCCCTCGGGGGAGCCGAGGAAGTCGTAGGTGTCCTTGGCGGCGTTGGCGACCAGCAGGGACAGGGGGTCCGCCTCGCCGATGTCCTCGACCGCCATGCGCACGATCCGGCGGGCCAGATACAGCGGATCCTCGCCGCCGTTCAGCATCCGGGCGAGCCAGTAGAGGGCCGCGTCGGGGTCGGACCCGCGAACCGATTTATGTAGTGCAGATATGAGGTTATAGTGTTCTTCTCTGCTCTTGTCGTAAGCAGGTGCGCGCTTCTGCAGGATGCCGGCGAGGGCCTGGACGTCGAGCGGCTCCGTCGAGGTCAGGTCGAACAGGACCTCGGACATGGTCAGCAGATAACGGCCGTCGCCGTCGGCCAGCGCCAGCAGGGCGTGGCGGGACTCCGGCGTCAGCGGCAGGGTCCTGCCCTCCTGCGCCTCGGCCCGGATCAACAGTTGATCGAGCGCCGCATCGTCCAGCCGCTTGAGCACATAGACCTGCGAACGGGACAGCAGGGCGCCGTTCAGCTCGAAGGACGGGTTTTCGGTCGTGGCCCCGACGAGGGTGACGATCCCCTCCTCCACGAACGGCAGGAAGCCGTCCTGCTGCGCGCGGTTGAAGCGGTGGATCTCGTCGACGAACAGCAGGGTCGACTGGCCGGCGGCGCGGCGCATGCGGGCGGCCTCGAACGCCTTCTTCAGGTCGGCGACGCCCGAAAAGACGGCCGAGATCTGCTGGAACTGATAGCCGGCGGCCTGGGCCAGCAGGCGGGCGATGGTGGTCTTGCCGGTGCCGGGCGGCCCCCACAGGATCATGGAGCCCAAACGGCCGCTGTCGATCATGCGCCGGATCGGCCCGCCCTCCCCCAGCAGATGGTCCTGGCCCACCACCTCATCGAGCGTGCGGGGCCGCAGGCGATCGGCCAGCGGGGCGTCGGGGGGATGGATGCCGGAGGCTTCGAACAGGTCAGTCATGGACGCTCACAGATAGGCGTTCCGGGCGCGCTTTTCACGCGTTAGTGTGGGGGCGGCACAGGAGACCGACATGGCCGAACCGAACCTCATCCCGCCCGGCGGCGTCATCCCCTATCTGACCATACCCTCGCGCGGCGGCCAGGCGGCCGTGGAGTTCTATCGCGCGGCCTTCGGCGCCGAGGAGCTGTTTCGCCATCTGGCCGATGACGGCGAGCGATTGATGCACAGCCGCCTGCTGATCAACGGCGGCCTGATCATGCTGTCAGATGAATTCCCCGAATACGGCAATGAGGCGGACGTCGTGCCCAGGGGCATCGCCCTGCATCTGCAGGTCGATGACGCCGACGACTGGTGGGGCCGCGCCCTGCTGGCGGGGGGCGTCCCGGTCATGCCTCTGGAGGACCAGTTCTGGGGCGACCGCTACGGCCGGTTGATGGACCCGTTTGGTCACTGCTGGTCGATCGCCAGCCCGATAAAGGCCGGGTAGCCCGCACAAGCCGGCAGGCCGGCCGCAGGCTGAAGTCGGCGGCCGGGGTTGACGCGCACATACCTGTAAGATATTTCTTACACATGAAAGAGAACGATCGATCCAGGTCGCCCGGGGATCGTCTGCTGGCGGTGATGGCGGCGCTGGCGAACCCTCACCGTCTGAGGATCATTGCCGCCTTGTCGAGGGACGGACGAACCTATGTCAGCCAGCTGGCGCGCGACATCGGCATCAGCCGTCCGTTGCTGCATCTGCATCTGCAGAAGCTTGAGGACGCGGGCCTCGTCACCAGCCGTCTGGAACTTTCAGATGACGGCAAGGCGCTGAACTACTTCGAGGTGACCGATTTCAACCTTCAACTGACCGCCGAAGCGGTCGCCAGGGTCGCGGATTCCGTGACCGCCAATTCCGAGAAGTAGAGAGGATTTCCCATGTCCGAGTTCGTCTATTTTGCGACCCTGTGCCTGGTGCTCGGGACCGTCTTACTGGTGTTCGGTATGCGGTATCTGTCGGCCGTGACGCAGGCGCGGGCCCGCGCCGCCGGCGAGGACAGTTACCGCCAGCTCGCGGAAGCGGCGGCGGCGTCCCAGCCCGCGACAACGGCGGCGCTGTCTTCGATCCAGTCGACGCTCGCGGACGTGGATACGCGGCTGGCCGCGGTCGAAAAGATCCTGAAGGACGTCAGCTAACTCCCCTCGACCGGCCGCCGTGCCGTCCCTGCGATCCGGGTCACTGGCCCGGAGCGAAAGTCCGCGCGCCTGAACGAGGCCGCCCGTAGCCCTGAAAGAAGACGCCGAAATGAAAAGCTGGACGGTAGAGGCGCGGCCTCAGCTCTATGCCCGGTTCGCCGGTCTGCTCTATCTGTTCGTCATCGTCTTCGGCGGATACTCCGAAGGCTTCGTGATGAGCGCCCTGATCGTGCCCGGCGACGCCGCGGCGACGGCGCACAATATCCTCGGCGCGGAGTCCGTCTGGCGCCTGAGCGTGGGCGGCAATCTGCTGGTCCCCATCCTCGCCGTCATGCAGCTGTGGATCGAGTACCTGCTGGTGAAACCGGTCAGCCGGAACCTGGCCCTGTTGTTTGTCCTGTTCAACGGGGCCTCGCTGGCCATCGAGACGGTCAGCAAACTGTTCCTGCTGATGGTCGATCCGGTGCTCAGGGACACGGGATACGCCGCTGTCTTCGACCCCGGTCAGATCTACGCCCTGGCCGACCTGATGCTCACCGCCCACGACATCTCGTTCCACATCGCCCTGATCTTCTTCGGCCTCGCCTGCCTGCTGCTGGGCGGCCTGATTTTCCGGTCTGGATACCTGCCGAAATTCGTCGGCGTCCTGATGGGTCTGGCGGGGGCCTGCTACCTTGTCGCAACCTACGGGGCCCTGTTCGCCCCGGCGTTCGGACAGGCGATCAGCCCCTGGATCCTGCTGCCGGTGCTGATCGGCGAGGCGACCCTCTGCCTGTGGCTGCTTCTGATGGGCGTCAACAGGACGCGTTGGCAGGCGCGGGTCGAGGCCGGCGGTTCCGGACCCGGTGAGAACGTCTAGCGCACCACCAGCACGCCGCGTTGCCCCCGGCGCTCGACCAGCAGCTGGGAGCCGCGCGGCAGGTTGGCGAGCTGCTGCGGCGAGGTCACGGCGCGGTCGTTGACGGCCATGATGACATCACCGGTCTGCAGGCCGACGCCCCGCCGGGCATAGCTGTTGGACGCGACGCGGCCGACCACCACCCCGCTGGCGAAGGGATCGCCGCCGAGGCTGTCGGCGAGGGCCGGGTTGAGCGCCAGAACCTGCGCCCCGGTCAGACCGCCCGACTGGATGACCATCGCCCCGTCCACATCCGCATCGCCGGGCAGACGCTGCACCCGCGCGTCGACGACGAGGGGCCGGCCGTCGCGCAGCACGGACACGCGGACCGTCTCATCGGGTTCGCGCGTGCCGACGCGGAAATTCAGGCCGCCCTGGCTGTTGACCTCGGCGCCGTCGATGGCGGTGATGACGTCGCCCAGACGCAGGTCGGCGCGGTCGCCGGGACCATCCGGCCAGACCTCGGTCACCACCACGCCCTGGGGCCGGTCGAGCCCGAGACTGCGGGCCACGTCGGCGCTGACGCTCTCGCCCTTCACGCCGAGCCAGGGGCGGATCACCGCGGTCGCGCCGCCGACGGCGGAATCCACCACCCGACGCACGGCCGCCGCGGGCACGGCGAAGCCGACGCCGGACGACGAGCCCGAGCGCGAGAAGATGGCCGTGTTGATGCCGATCAGGTCGCCGTCCATGTCCACCAGCGCACCGCCCGAATTGCCCGGATTGATGGCCGCGTCGGTCTGGATGAAGGAGCCGCTGTCGGAAATGCCGGTCTCGGTCCGGTTCAGGGCCGAGATGATGCCGTTGGTCACCGTCTGGCCGACGCCGAACGGATTGCCGATGGCCAGCACCAGATCGCCGACCTCCTGCTCCTCGCGGTCGTCGATGTTGAGGGTCGGCAGACGTTCGTTGACGTCCTCGAGCTGCAGCACGGCGATGTCGGAGCGTTCGTCGGCCAGGATGATGCGGGCGTCGAACTCGCGGCGGTCGTTCAGCACCACCTTGATCTGCTGCATGCCGTTGATGACGTGATAGTTGGTCACCACGACGCCGGTGTCGCGCACGATGACGCCGGAGCCGACCGAGCCGACCTGCTGGGCCTGGGGCCGGCGGATGCCGAAGCCGGCATTGTGGCGCTGCGCGGCGCGATCAGT
>CAYNNT010000015.1:0-38049 GCA_964398675.1 uncultured Brevundimonas sp. | reverse complement strand
ACCTTGCCGGCGACGGCGACCATTATTCCGCGCACGTCGTTGCCGAGGCGTTTCGCGGAAAGCCGCGCGTGGCGCAGCACAAGCTGGTTTACGAGGCGCTAGGTGGCCGCATGGGCGGCGAACTGCATGCCCTGGCCCTGGAGACCTCCGCCCCGCCCCCTCCGTCCCCGCAGGGAAACTGACCCGATGCGCTACCGTCCCTTTGGCCTGACCGGACAGGCCGTTTCCTGCCTGACCCTCAGCCTCGGCGCCCGCGACATCTCCGGCGGTCCCGAAGCCGGGCGCGAACTGATCTATTCGGCGCTGGAAGCCGGCATCAACTCCTACCGCCTCGAGAACGCCGACCCCGTTCTCGCAGAGGTCCTCGGTCAGGCGCTCAAGCACGTCGATCGCAAGCTGGTGCAGGTGTCCCTGACCCTCGGCGCCGGTGACGGACGGCGCGGCTCGGACCGCGACTTCTCCGCCCAGGGCATCACCTCCGCGATCGACAAGGCCCTGCACGCCTCCGGTCTCGGCTGGTTCGACCTGGCCATCCTTGACGAGCCCGGCGACCACGAACTGCCGCAGTCGACCCTCAACGCGCTCAAGGCCCTGCGCGCCACCGAGCGGGTGCGCCTGCTGGGCATCTCCGGCGACGGCGAGGTCATGGACACCTATGTCTCGACCGGCGCCTTTGACGTCCTGGCCACGCCGTTCCACGTCAACGCCAACTGGCAGGTGCGATCGCGACTGCGCGCCGCGCGGGAAGGCGACATGGCCATCTTCGTCTATGGCTATTTCCCCGACAGCCTGAACACGGCCAAAAAGGCCGCGACCGTCCATGTGCAGAAGAAGGGCTTCTTCGGCTTCGGCGCCGGACCCAAGCCCGCGGAGAGCCCGCTGGCCCATGCCGGGACCTTCGCCTTCCTGCACAGGACCAACCACTGGTCGGCGGAGGACATCTGCCTGGCCTATGTCCTGACGGATCCCTCGGTCTCCAGCGTGCTCATCGAGGCCAGCGACATCGAGCGGCTGAACGCCCTCTCCCAGGTGCCGGACCGCGACATGCCGCCCGGCCTGTCGGCCCAGATCGAAATGGCCCGGGTCGCGGGCGCCAAGGCGGCGTGACGCCCTTGACCGGCGCGCGCCCGGTCCATACCTGACGCCCTTCACTGAAAGGCCAGCGTCCGTGACCGATCAAGCCGACCCCATCCACGCCTTCATCGCCGACACGCTGCAACAGCATGCCGTGGTCCTGTTCATGAAGGGCTCGCCCGATGCGCCGCGGTGCGGCTTCTCCTCGCTGGCCGTCCAGATCCTCGACCACATCGGCGCCGATTTCGTCGGCGTCGACGTGCTGCAGGACGAGGGCCTGCGCGACGGGATCAAGACCTTCAGCGACTGGCCGACCATTCCCCAGCTGTATGTGAAGGGCGAATTCGTCGGCGGCTCCGACATCGTGCGCGAGATGTTCAACGCCGGCGAGCTTCAGGCCCTGATGGCCGAGAAGGGCGTGCCGCTCGGCGAGCAAGCCGAGGCCTGATGGCGCGCGCGGTCCTCGAACCCCGCGTCGACCGCGAGATCTTCGTCGTCCCGCTCGAGGTTCGCCCGGAACACATCGACGACAACGGCCACGTCAACAACGTCGTCTATGTCGGCTGGCTGCAGGACGCCGGCACAGCCCACTGGAACGCCCGCTTCGACGACGCGACCCGCGCCCGCTGGTCCTGGGTCGGGACCCGGCACGAGATCGACTATTTCCGTCCCCTGATGCCGGACTCGGTCGGCGTGGTGGCCCGCACCTGGGTCGGCGACCCGCACGGACCGCGCTTCAACCGCTATGTCCGTATCGAGGACAGCGAAGGCCGGGTCTGCGCCCAGGGCGTCACCGAATGGGTGTTGGTGGATTCCACGACCATGCGGCCCCACCGCATCCCGGCGGACATGCTGCCGACCTTCGAACGGCGCTAGCCGCCGGCGCGCTGACGCCGCGCCCAGTCACCCAGAAGCGGATACCAGGGCCGGTCGGGTTCGCGTTCGCACTGGTCGGCCAGCGCCGGGAACTCGGCCTCCAGTCGCTGGCGCTGGTTCACGGCCGCTCTTGCCGTGTCGCGGTTCGGGGCCGCCGGCGCCCCTGCCACCAGCAGGATGCCGCTGGACATCTTGAACAGCGGCATATCCTTCAGGGGACGCTCCGGCCAGGTCTGCTGGAACCAGCGCACCTGCCGCGCCATCGCCGCGCAGGTCAGGGCCTCATCGGCCCCCTGGAACCCCACGGTGACACGATAGCGTGTCGCCTCGGTCGTGGCGCGAAAGCCGGCCTCGGCGACCAGCCGGGCCGCTTCAGCGTCCAGCAGGTCGGAGCGCGAGGTTTCCACCACCGTCACCGGTCCCTTTGATCCATCGGGCTGGACGAGGACTTCGACCGTCACGTCTCCGGTGTGGCCGAGGGCCTCCGCTGCGGGCGCCCTCCGTTCGATGGGTCCGGCGATCTCGACAAGCGGCGGCCCGGCCGGGACGGCCGGCGTATCCTGAAGCGTGGTCAGTGCGAGCAGAACGAGCAGCATGGGGCCTCCGCGAACTCCGGAGACATAATGCCGGAATCTCCGTCCGCCTCAACACGAGCGGCTAGAGTGGGCTGGAGCCGATCATCGTCGCGGCGCGCTGGTCCTGGACCATGGCCCGGCCCGCGAGACGTCTCCACTGCAGGGCCATGTCGCTGAAATCTGCACAGACCTCGGGCGCGTGGCGCTCGGCGGCCCGCTGTTCCAGTTCCATTGCCTTGGCCAGGCACTGTGCGACCGTAAACATCGCTGCCGAAACCTCGGTTTCCGGTATTGGTTCCCTCTATCAGCCTGCGCCGGTCCGGTCGATTCCATGGCCGGGACGCAACCAATACATGCTAGCAATCATTCCAAGGTTGGCCCGATCAAGGATCGAGGCTGCTGTCTCTTGCCGACAATCCGAGACGGGTACGACTTTCGCTTCGCGAGTCTCCGGTAACTTTCTGGAGGGCCAGCCTTGGCTGCCCCCACAACGCTTCATCCCGATGGTGCTCTCAGCCTGGCCTTGGCCGTGGTTGGATCCTCGACTGCGCCGCTGGTGCTGCTCGACGGCGATCTGAACGTCATCGCGGCCAGCGCCTCGTTTTTCACCGCCTTCCAGATCGACCCCACAGGCGCCGTGGGCGAACCCTTTCTCGGCCTTGGCGACGGTGAGTGGAACCTGCCCCGCCTGCGGTCCCTGCTGACCGCCACCCTGTCCGGCGCCGCCGCGGTCGACGCCTATGAGATGGAGCTGAAGAGCGCGCGTCTCGGCGGCCTCCGCTGCCTGCTGCTGAACGCCCATCTGCTCGCCTATGGCGAGGGCGCCGCCGTCCGGCTGCTGCTCGGCATGTCGGACGTCACCGAGGCCCGGGCCAGCGAGAAGCTGAAGGACGACCTGCTGCGCGAAAAGGCGATCCTGCTGCACGAGGTCCAGCACCGGGTCGCCAACAGCCTGCAGATCATCGCCAGCGTCATCCTTCAGAGCGCCCGCAAGTCCCAGTCCGACGAGACACGCACCCATCTGCATGACGCACACAGCCGCGTCATGTCGGTCGCCGCCCTCCAGCAGCAGCTCGCCGCCTCACGCCTCGGCGAGGTCGAGCTGAGGGCCTATTTCGACCAGCTGTGCATCAGCGTCGGCGCCTCGATGATCCGGGACCACGATCAGCTGTCCCTGCATGTCGACTGCGACGACACCGCCGTGGACGCGGACATTTCGGTCAGTCTCGGCCTGATCGTCACCGAACTGGTGATCAACTCGTTGAAACACGCCTTTCCCGGCGGGCGTAAGGGCCGGATCGTCGTCAGCTACCAGGCCCATGGTCCCAACTGGACCCTGGCCGTCGCGGACGACGGCGTCGGCATGCCGAAGGACGCGGCCAGCGCCACGCCAGGCCTCGGCACCAGCATCGTCGAGGCTCTCGCCAAACAGCTGGGCGCCCGCGTCCAGGTGGTCGGCGGCCATCCCGGCACCACGGTATCGATCGTCCACAGCCAGATCAGCGCGGTTGAGGCGGACGCCATGACCGGGCAAGCCGTCTGAATTCTGGCGGTCTGAACTCAGGTCGGCGGCAGCTGGTAGGGATTTTCGACCGTCAGGCGCGATCCCGGCGCCAGGCCCAACTCCTCGAACGACCAGCGAACCTCGGTCCCCTCGGGCAGGCTTTCGCGGCAGCGGTCTTCCTTGATCCGGCGCAGGGTGATGATCGGCCCGTCGCTGGATGACCGCACCACCGGCGTGATGTCTTCCTTGGCCGTGCAGCCGTTCGAGGTGACCCAGAACACCGCCTCGTCGCGGGCGATGGCCGCGGCGTGAACGGGCTCGACCTGCCCGGGCAGCGGCTCCTGAGGCGCCCGGAACCGGTCCGCCATCTGATGCACGGCGCTGCAGCCCGACAGGACAGCGGTCAGGGCCGCCATGGCGGCCAGCGTCGCGATACGTCTCATCACCCCAGCCTCCCGCGCCGATCCCTGAACAACCGTCAAAATGCGCCTGTTCGCCCGACAAGGGAAGAGCGGCCGGCGATGACCGGCCTCAGCCCGGCAGGTCGAGCCTGTGCAGCTCGACGCCGATGGCGAACACGATCTGTCCGCCGCCCGGGCGCGGGATCACGCGGATCTTGTTGACGGCGTTGCCCATCCGGACCGGACTCCAGCTGGCGCCGCCGTCCGTGGTTTCAAACCCGTTCGGCACGGCCCCGACCCAGCCGCGGTTCTCGTCGACAAAGCCGATGCCGAACTCACGCACCGCCGCATTGTCGACGAGGGGCAGTTCGCGCCAGGTCAGGCCGCCGTCGACACTCTTTGCGACATAGCGCTGCGAGGCCGTGGTGTCGGGATTGTAGCTCTGCACCGTGACATAGCCGACGGCCGCCGACGGCCAGCTCATCTTCCAGGTCAGTTCGAAGGTTCGGCCGCCCTCATAGACCCGCGACCAGGTCCGCCCGCCGTCGCCGGTGCGCAGGATGACCGCGGTCGAGGCCTGGACCTCCGCGCTCGACGCGCCGCAGATGAAGCCGACCTGCTCGCTGACGAAATGCACGTCCAGGATCATGCCCGTGTGGGCCGACAGATCTTCCGAGGTCCAGGTCTCACCCTTGTCCCGCGAGGTGGCCAGGAAGGCCGGGCCGCCGACACGGCCGGCGGCGCGGATCGTCACCCTGTGGTCCAGAACGCCCGCATTGATGAAGGGCGTCTTCAGCACATCAATGGCGCAGATGCCCTTCACCGCCGGTCCGTCGATCACGACCGGCTCCCAGCTGCCGCCGCCGTCGCGGGTGCGATACAGCGGCGTCGCGTCGGAGACATTGGGGAAATAGTCCGGCCCGATATTGCCGAGGAAGCCCAGCTCCGCGTCGACAAACCCGAGCGCCCTGACAAAGGTGCCCGGCCGGTCCAGCTGCTGGACCCAGGTCTGGCCGCCGTCGGTGGTCCTGAACAGCTTGCCCGCGCCATTGCCGTACCAGCCCGTCAGGGCGTCGACGAAGACCACATCGTCCTGTTTGCCGCGATAGGGCTCGGTCGGCAGCTTGACCCAGCCCGGGGCGGCGTCCTGCGTCCATCCGACGGTCGGCGCCAGGGCGGTCGCCGCCGCCGTTCCCAGAAACACCCTGCGATCCATATGCACCCCCTCGTGAGACAGGCATATGGAAAGGACGCTTTACAAAAACGCAAGTGAAGTTTTTGTCGCCAAAGGCCCGGTCAGCGCACCGACGTCACCTGGAACGACAGCCAGACCTGCCCGGCCGGCGTCATCCGATCGCAGGCCGCGACCGCCTCGACGCCGCGCGAGCGGACTGTCACCCGGTGCGTGATGCAGCTGAAGCCGTTCTCCTGCCGACTGCCCGAGATGCCGCGACGGTTGCGGTCGATCACCCGGAGGCCGGCCGTCATCAACTCCGGATCCACCGGGGTCGCCGTGACCTCGATGGCGCAGGCGCGCGGGGCGGACGGGTCGGCCAGGGTCATCCGGACGCCTGATCCGTCCCCGGTCCAGGCGGGCCGCTCGCCGCCCCCCAGAAAGGCGTAGCACTGGTTCAACCCATTCAGGACGGTGTCCCGCGTCGAAGGGCCGGTCGGGGCTGTCGGGGCCGGCGGGAGCGCCGCGGGAGGGCGATAGGCGGGCGTCTCCAGCGTCACGGGCCGGGCGCCCATGCGGGTCCGGTTTTCGCCCCACTGGCCGGCGGTCTGGTTCATCACCATGATCCGCGCCCCGCCCCGGGTCGGCCGGGTGGCGGTGACGGCGATCCGGCCGTTGAAGCCGAGGATTCCGTAGCTTTCCGTGGCCGTCGGCTGCTCCTGGCGCGCGTGCCGCCAGGGACCGGCCAGACGCTCGGCGGCCCAGTTCATCGCCTCGTCGGAATAGGCGCGGCCGTCGATCATGGTGTCCGAGATGCTGACCGTGCACCAGATGCTGTCGCCGGTCGCCAGGAACAGCCGGATGCGCGCCTCCCCGCCGGGTACGGGCCAGCTCATCGACCCGCCGGTGGGACTGCCGGTGAAGCCCAGGCCGGTCGCCGTCGTCTCGGCCGTCGCGCGGTTGAGGCGGCCCGAAGCGAAATCGGCGCAGACATCGAAGCCTGCCCGCATCTGGTCGAGGACCGGGCCGGACTGCGCCGACGCCTGCGTCGCGCCGCCCATCGCCAGCAGCAGAACTGCGGTCCCCACCTCGATGCGCATCGCCATCCCTCCCAAACCCGCGCTGACCCTAGGGGCGCGGGGCCGGGCGCCGCAATCGGCCGTCAGATACGGTCAGGGCAAACAAAAAGGCCCCGGATTTCTCCGGGGCCTTCGTTGTCTTGGTCGACGCTCAAGCAGTGAGCGACCGTGTCGCGAGCGTCAGCGCCCTTACGACGAGTAGTATTCCACGACCAGGTTCGGCTCCATCTTCACCGGGAACGGCACGTCGGCCAGTTCCGGCACGCGGACGAAGCGGACCGAGAAGCCGCGGTCGCCGATTTCGATGTAGTCCGGGATGTCGCGTTCCGACGACTGCTGGGCTTCGAGCACCAGCGCCATGTTGCGGGACTTTTCCTTGACCTCGACGACGTCGCCGACCTTCAGACGGTACGACGCGATGTCGACCTTCTTGCCGTTCACGGTCACGTGGCCGTGGCTGACGAACTGACGGGCGGACCAGACGGTCGGGGTGAATTTGGCGCGATAGACCAGGGCGTCGAGGCGCGACTCCAGCAGGCCGATCAGGTTCTCCGAGCTGTTGCCCTTGCGACGCGAGGCTTCCTCGTAGGTCGCGGCGAACTGCTTCTCGGTGATGTTGCCGTAGTAGCCCTTCAGCTTCTGCTTGGCCTTCAGCTGCAGGCCGAAGTCAGAGACCTTCTGCTTGCGACGCTGGCCGTGCTGGCCGGGGCCGTACGAGCGCTTGTTGACGGGAGACTTGGCGCGACCCCACAGGTTTTCACCCATCACCCGGTCGAGTTTGTACTTGGCGCTATGGCGCTTGGACATGTGTCACTCTTCTTCGTGATGCGGCCCGGTCCCTCCCCAACTGGAGAGACGATCTCAACGGCGGTCCACGCATCGTCCGTAGTGGTTCGCGCAGACGGGCAGGCCCGACGGCGTGAAGGGCGCGCTTATGACGGGGTCGGACCCATCCGTCAAGGCTGGGCGGCGGCTTCCGGAACCCAGACGAAACCGTCGTCCCGGCGCTGGAACCGGCCCAGGCCCGGGAAGGGGAAGTGGGGGGCGTAGATCCGCAACGACTGCGAGGCGCCGCGCTCCAGCAGTCCCTGCCGGGTGGCGACGCCGGCGGCGCTGTCGGTATCCCAGCCATTGACCCACTCAGGCCGCTGAACGGAAATCACCGAGCTGTGCAGGGCGTCGCCGACATAGAGCAGCCGATCCGTCCCGGAGACGATCTCATAGCCGGTGTGGCCCGGCGTGTGCCCGTCCAGCGCGACGGCCTTGATCGAAGGGGTGACCTGGGCGCCGGGCGCGAAGGGCCGGACCCGCGGCGTGACGGCGGCCAGCAGGGCCGCCTCCCCGGCCCTGGCCGCCCCGACCTTCATATATTCCCACTCCGGCGCGCTGATATGGATTGCGGCGCCGGGGAAGGTCAGCGCGCCATCGGCCCCGACCAGTCCGCCGACATGGTCGCCATGGGCATGCGAGATCAGGACGTCGGTGACCGTGCCCGGATCGACGCCGGCCGCCCGCAGGGACGCCACCAGCTGGTTCTGGGTCCCCATCCGCCCGCCCGCGCCGGTATCGATCAGCACCAGCCGGTCGCCGTCACGCACCAGCAGGGGCTGGACCGACAGGGGTATGACATCGCCGGCCTGGCCGGAGGCGGTCAGCAAGGCGGTCGCGGCCGCGGTATCGGACCACGGACTGTCGGCCACGGTGTTCGGCAGGGAGATCACGCCGTCCCGCAGGGCGACCGCCTCCAGCGCGCCGATGCGGAAGGCGTGAACATCGCGGCTGGCGGCGGCGGCCGGCGCCGAGGCCGGCTCGGCCTTCCTGTCCGCCTCGGGCGAACAGGCCGCGCCGAACAGGGTCAGGATCAGGCCGGCGGCGGCGAGGCGGGCATGGGCGTTCATCAGCGGGCTCTCCGGAGGTCGGGCCGGGCCCGAACGGTCACGCTGCAATTAGGCTCCGACGCCGCCCGCGCCAAGGCCTCAGCGCGTGGCGGCGGCGAACAAGTCATTGACCTTGTTCCAGTTCACCACCGACCAGAACGCCTTCAGATAGTCGGCCCGGCGGTTCTGGTATTTCAGATAGTAGGCGTGCTCCCAGACGTCCGCCGTCAGCACCACCGCGCCCTTGTCCTCGACCAGATCCATCAGCGGATTGTCCTGGTTGGGCGTCGAGGTGACCTTGAGCTTGCCGTCCTGCACGATCAGCCAGGCCCAGCCGGAGCCGAACTGCCCGGCGCCGGCGGCGTTGAAGGCCTCCTTGAACTTGTCCATCCCGCCCAGGTCGCGGTCGATGGCGGCGGCCAGTTCGGGCGACGGCCGACCGGCCTTGCCCGACGGCGCCATCAGCTTCCAGAACAGGCTGTGGTTCCAGTGCCCGCCGGCGTTGTTGCGAATGGCCTTGGGCAGGGTCGAGACCGTTGCAAACAGTTCGTCCATCGACTTGCCGCGCAGGGCCGGATCGGCGTCGACCGCCTTGTTCAGATTGTCGACATAGGTCTGGTGGTGCTTGCCGTGGTGGAACTTCATCGTCTCCCGGTCGATCGCGGGCTCCAGCGCGTCATGGGCGTAGGGGAGAGGCGGAAGCGTAAAGGCCATCGGACGGCTCCTTCGATCAATTCGGTCCACCCGTATCTAGGCGCCCGTTCACCCAACCCAAGCCAGGCCGGGGGATTTCGTTCCTGCGGCTATCCGCCCGCCCCCGGCAGATTGGCCTTCAGACAATCGCGCACCGCCCGCCGCAGATCGCCCGTGGCCGAGGCGAAATCCACGCCCTCGGCGTCGAACACCGCCCGCGTGGCGGCGTCCAGTCCATTGGGCAGGGCCTCCAGCACCCGCTTCTCTCCCTTGGGATGCAGGCAGAAGCCGACCTCCTTGCACAGGGCGGCGAACATGGCGTCATAGCTTGCGGTATCGGTCATGCGATCACGCCTTAAGCCTTCTGGCGTGGAAGGCCACATGGTCGGCGATGAAACTGGCCATGAAGAAATAGGAGTGGTCGTACCCCGGCTGCATCCGCAGGGTGATCGTCTGCCCCGCCGCCTGACCCGCCGCGACCAGCAGCTCCGGCTTCAACTGTTCGACGAGGAAGGGATCGGCGTCGCCCTGGTCGATCAGGATGTCGTCGTAACAGCCTCCGCCGATACCGGTCTCGATCAGCAGGGCCGCGTCATGCCCCGCCCAGGTCTCGCGGTCATCGCCGAGATAGGCGGTGAAGGCCTTCTCGCCCCACGGACAGCGCGTCGGCGACGAAATCGGCGCAAAGGCCGAGACCGACCGGAACAGGTGCGGATGCCGCAGCGCCAGTGTCAGCGCCCCGTGCCCGCCCATCGAATGGCCGCTGATCGCCCGCGTCTTCGTGGTCGGGAATTCCGCGTCGATCAGCCCGATCAGCTCCCCGACGACATAGGTCTCCATGCGGAAATGCGGCGCCCAGGGCGCCTGCGTCGCATCGACATAGAAGCCCGCCCCCTGCCCGAGGTCATAGGCCGGATCATCCGCCACCCCTTCCCCGCGCGGCGAGGTGTCGGGCGCGACGATGATCACCCCATGCTCCGCCGCCGCCGCATAGGCGCCGGCCTTGGTGGTGAAATTGTCCTCGGTGCAGGTCAGGCCCGACAGCCAGACCAGCACCGGAAACGGCCCCTCCCCCGCCGGGACGAAGACCGACAGGGTCATGGGCGTGCCGGTCGTGGCGCTGTCATGCTTCAGATAGCGCAGCGTGCCGCCGTGGACGGCGTGAGACTTGGTGGTTTGCAGGGTCATGAGCCGATCATCCGGACTTCGAGTCCATCCAGCGACGCCAGTTTCCGGGCGAGTTTTCCGTCGGCGGTCACCAGCGGCAGATTCAGACGCCTGGCCAGAACGGCGTAGAGGCAATCCGTCATGGAGTGGTTCAATCGGCAGGCCAGAGCGAAGGCCTCGTCCAGCAAGGGCGCGTGGTCGAAAAGCTCAACCACCTCCCGGGTCACCGACAAATTCTCCATCGCGGCATCAGCCTGCAGTTCGCCCTGGACGACATAGCGCCGGAAGGCGTTGGCGGCTTCAATCATCATTAGGTCCGGCGCCACAGCTGGCCTGAACGCCAGCCGTGCGTCGCGGGCCGCTTCGGCAAGCGGATCATCAAGAAACCACTTCACCACGACGCTGGCGTCGAAGACCGCGCTCACCGGTCCCGGTCTGCGCGGATAATGGCCGTCGAGTCCAGTTTCGAGCCCCGAGTCTGCTCGCGGGATCGCTGCGAGATTTGTTCGAACCGTTCCTCGACAGCCAGGACCTCCCGGGCCGCCATGTCCCTGAACTTCTGTTCCAGGGAAATGTTCTGCGCCTTCGCCATCGCCTTCAGGCGGGCGACGATGCTGTCGTCGAGATCGCGGACGAGTACCTGGGCCATTCCTGATGATAGCACCACGCTAGCATCCGATCCAGCCTCACCCCACCCGATACAGGGCGCAAATCTTGTTGCCCGAGGGATCGCGCAGATAGGCCAGGTTCAGCGTGCCGAACGCGCCGGTGCGCTCGCCGGGCGGGTCCTCGATGGCCTTGCCGCCGGCGGCCACCCCCGCGTCATAAAACGCCTGGACCATTTCGGCCGACTTCGCCCCGAAGCCGATGGTGCCGCCGTTGGCATGGCAGGCGGGCTCGCCGTCGATCGGCGCGCCGACCGCGAAGGCGCCCATACGGGTGCGCCACCAGTACCGGCCCTTCGGATCGGGCCCCTGCCCCGGCTCGTGACCCAGCGCGCCGAGCGCCGCGTCATAGAATTTCCGCGACGCCTCGACGTCGTTCGCGCCGACGGTGATGTGGGTGAACATGGCTTCCCTCTCCTGGGTTCAGGACAGTTTTTTTAAACAACTATCTCGAAGACGCAAGCCTCTAGAACACCACCACGGACCGGATGCTCTCCCCCGCATGCATCAGGTCGAACGCCTCGTTGATCCGCTCCAGCGGCAGCGTATGCGTGATCATCGGGTCGATCTCGATCTTGCCGTCCATGTACCAGTCGACGATCCGCGGCGTGTCGGTGCGTCCGCGCGCGCCGCCGAAGGCCGAGCCGCGCCAGACCCGGCCGGTGACCAGCTGGAACGGCCGCGTCGCGATCTCCTTGCCCGCCTCGGCCACGCCGATGACGATGCTCTCGCCCCACCCGCGGTGGCAGGCCTCAAGCGCCTGGCGCATCACCGTGGTGTTGCCGGTGCAGTCGAAGGTGTAGTCGGCCCCGCCGCCGGTCATCTCGACCAGATGGGCGACGACGTCGGACACATTCTTCGGATTGACGAAATGGGTCATGCCGAAGCGGCGGCCCCACTCTTCCTTGGTGTCATTGATGTCCACGCCGACGATCATGTCGGCCCCGACCATCTTCAGGCCCTGGATGACGTTCAGCCCGATGCCGCCCAGGCCGAAGACGACGCAGTTGGCGCCCGGCTCGACCTTGGCCGTATTGACCACCGCGCCGACGCCCGTGGTCACGCCGCAGCCGACGTAGCAGGCGCTGGCGAACGGCGCGTCCTTGCGGATCTTCGCCAGGGCGATCTCGGGCAGGACGGTGAAGTTCGAGAAGGTCGAACAGCCCATATAGTGGGCGATCGCCTGCCCCTTGTAGCTGAAGCGCGAGCTGCCGTCGGGCATGAGGCCCTTGCCCTGGGTCGCGCGGATGGCGGTGCACAGATTGGTCTTGCGGCTGAGGCAGCTTTTACATTGCCGGCACTCGGGCGTGTACAGCGGGATCACATGGTCGCCGACCGCGACACTGGTCACCCCCGGCCCCACCTCGACCACCACGCCCGCGCCCTCGTGGCCCAGGATCGACGGGAAGATGCCCTCCGAGTCCAGCCCGTCCAGCGTATAGGCGTCGGTGTGGCAGATGCCCGTCGCCTTGATCTCGACCAGCACCTCTCCGGCGCGCGGCCCCTCCAGATCAACCTCGACGATCTCCAGCGGACGTTTGGCCTCGAAGGCGACGGCGGCGCGGGTTTTCATGGGGGCGGTGCTCCTGGTTGGTGCGGCTAGCTAGCAGGACGACTCCCGCCACGCCAAGGCGCGGATGCGAGCCGGACATGACTGCGTTTCAGTCCCGCCACGTCATTGACGCCCATCAGCATCAGCGTCCGTTCGAACTCGTCCCGCAGCAGCGTCAGGGCGCGGTCGACGCCGGCCTCTCCCGCCGCGGCGAGACCGTAGAGATAGGGCCGTCCGATCGAGCAGCCGTCCGCGCCGAGCGCCAGGGCCTTGACCACGTCGGACCCGCGCCGCACCCCGCCGTCGCAGATGATCTCCGGCCCGTCGCCCAGCGCCTCGCGGACCGCGGCGATCTGGTCGACCGGCGCGGGTGCGGCGTCCAGCTGCCGGCCGCCGTGGTTGGACAGCATCACGCCGGTCGCCCCGCTGGCGACCGCGCGGACGGCATCCTCCGGGGTCATCACCCCCTTGATCGAGAGCGGCCCGCCCCATTCGGCGGCCAGCCACTCGACATCCTTCCAGGTGACCGAGCGGTCGAACTGCGAACCGATATAGTCGAACAGGCTCATCGACCGCCCGGCGAGGGCGTCGACCCGATGACTGACATTGGCGAGGTCGAATTTGTTCCCCGTCAGCGCCGTCAGCGACCACCCGGGATGGAGGGCGAAGCTCAGCAGGCTCGATAGCGTCAGGCGCGGCGGCAGGGACAGGCCGTTGCGCCGGTCCCGCTCCCGGTTGCCCGCCACGGGGGTATCGACGGTCAGGGCCAGGCCGTGCACCCCGGCGGCCTTGCACCGCTGAACGAACTCGGTCGTCAGGCCGCGATCCTTGAACACATAGATCTGGAACACGCGCGGTCCCGCGAAGTCCCGCGCCCAGTCCTCGATCCGCGTCGTGCCCATGGTCGAGAGCGCATAGGGCAGGCCGTGCCGCGCCGCCGCCCGCGCCACCGCCGCTTCCGCGCCGGGGTGGAACATGCGGGTCAACCCCGTCGGGGCCAGCATCAGAGGCCAGGCGGCCGGCTGGCCGAACAGCCGCGTCTCCGTGCGGAGGGTCGATACATCGGCCAGGACGTCCGGCACGATCTGATAGCGACCGAAGGCGCCGGCGTTTTCAGCCAGCGCCGCCTCATCGTCCGCGCCGCCGTCGATATAGTCGAAGATCGGCCGCGGCAGCCTGCGTTGCGCCAGACGCCGCAGGTCGTCGATATTGATGGCGCGGTCGACAGGGGGCATCGGCGATCCTGAGAGGGCGCGTTACCCTGCCTTCCTTCTCGATCCGGAGCCAGTGGCGCCCTATGCCTTGCCGCAACATCGTCATGCTCACCGGGGCCGGCATTTCCGCGGAGTCCGGCGTCCCGACCTTCCGGGCCGATGACGGCCTGTGGATGGGTCACCGGATCGAGGATGTCGCCACGCCCGAGGCCTTCGCCCGCGACCCGGCGCTGGTGCAGGACTTCTACAACCGCCGCCGCGCCCAGCTGCCCACCGTCCATCCCAACGCCGCCCACCGCGCCCTCGCCGACCTCGCCGCGCGCTGGCAGGGCGACTTTCTGCTGGTCACCCAGAACGTCGACGACCTGCACGACCGCGCCCATGCGGCGACCCCGCCCGCGTCCGGATTCGAACTGATCCACATGCACGGCGAACTGCTCAAGGCCCACTGCACCCGCACCGGCCGCGTCTGCGACTGGCCCGGCGACCTCGCCGTGGATGAGCCGTCGCCGCATCACCCGCAGGGGCGGCTGCGGCCTCACATCGTCTGGTTCGGCGAGATGCCGCTGCAGATGGAGCGGATCGAGGCGGCGCTGGCGCGCTGCGACCTGTTCGTCTCGATCGGCACCTCCGGCGCCGTGTACCCGGCGGCGGGGTTCGTCCAGCTGGCCCGCCGCGCCGGCGCCCATACGGTCGAGCTGAACCTCGACCCGTCGCAGGTCACCGCCCTGTTCGATGAAGTCCGCCACGGTCCGGCGACGGAGGTGGTGCCGGGGTTCGTGAGCCAATTGCTCGCGCGCTAACTTGCTTTCGTCATCCTCCGGCGGCCGAAGGCCGACCGGGGGACCCAGCGGCGCGCGTGAGCGCGAACCTGTCGGGAGCGCCGCCACTTCCACCATTTCGCCTTCGGCGCCGCTGGGTCCCCCGGTCTCGCTGCGCTCGCCGGAGGATGACGAAAGCTATCAGCCCTCCCCCGCCGCCTTCTTCGCCAGCTTCTCCAGCACCCGGCCCCGTCCCTTCGACAGCGCCGTGATCACCCCGCGGAAGGTCGCCACCTCCTGCGCCGTGAAGGCCGCGCGGCCCAGCATCACCCGCAGGTTCTGGCTCATCGAGCGGAATTTCTCCGGCGGATGGAAGAAGCCGGCCGCATCGAGCTCCTTCTCCAGATGCTCGTACATGCCCAGCATCAGCGCGCCCGAGGCCGGCGGCTCGCCTTCACGGAAGTTCGGCGGCGGGGCGTCCAGCACCAGGGTCCGCCACTCATAGGCGTTCAGCGCCACCGCCTGCGCCAGGTTCAGCGACTGGTGGCGCGGATCGATGGGGATGGTGACGATGCCCTGGCACAGGGCGATGTCCGTGGTCTCCAGTCCGGCCCGCTCTCCGCCGAACAGCAGGCCCACGCCGAGGCCCGAGGCCCGGTCGTCGTACAGCACCCGGGCCGCCTCGCGCGGCGTGCGCACCGGCTGGCGCGTCTCGCGCGGCCGCGCCGTGGTGGCGAAGACGGTGTTCAGGTCGGCGACGGCCTCGGCCACGCTGTCGAACACCCGGATCCCCTCCAGCACCCAGTCGGCGCCCGAGGCCGTGGCCCAGGCGCGCTCCTGCGGCCAGCCGTCGCGCGGCGCGACGAGCCGCAGTTCCGACAGGCCGAAATTGGCCATCACCCGCGCGACGGCGCCGATGTTCTCGGCCATCTGGGACTTGTCGAGGATGATGACGGGGGGCGTGGGGTCGGACATCAGGGCTGATTAGCGGTTCCGAGCGCCGCCCGCACCCCGTCCAGATGCCGCTCATAGTTTCGCCAGCGTCCCGACGAGCGTTGATACAGCGGTTCCCGCACCTGCCAGACGCTGGCGGTGCGCACCGGCGCGGCGGCCTTGTGGAAGTCGAGCACCGTCTCCTCCCAGTCGAGCCCGGAGTACGCCAGCAGCCGCTCCACCGCCGGGCGGGGGTCGGCGACCAGGGCGTCGTAGTCGAGGTCGAGGATGTCGGGATACAGCGCCTTCCAGTGCCGCATCAGCCGGAGGTACTGCCCATGCCAGTGCGCCAGGTCCTCAAGGTCCAGCGCATGGCCCATCGAGCGGTCGAGGTGCAGGAACCAGTTGGACAGGATCACATCCAGCGGCTCGCGCACCGTGTGGACGATGCGCGCGTTCGGGAACATCGCCTTGATCAGGCCGATGTGCAGGAAATTGTCGGGCCGCTTGTCGGTGACCACATCCGCATTCGGCCGCGCCGTCTTCAGCCCCCCGAGATAGAGGCCGCGCAGCTGCGCGAGCGAGTCCGCGCCGGCGGTCGCCATGGCCTGCGGATAGCCCGCGATCGCCCGCGCCAGTCCGGGGACGAGCCCCAGCTCGCCACCGCCGGTGACCCGGCTGTGCCCCGCGAGGATCTGCTCGACCAGCGTCGAGCCAGACCGGAACAGGCCGCAGATGAAGATCGGCCCCGTCCCGGCGTCCGCGGCCGGCGCCGCAGGTTCGGGAAAGGCCGCGATCAGGCTGTCGATGTATCGCTCATGCCCCGCCCGGTCATAGCGCGCGCCCTCGGGGTCCGTGGCGCGGCTGGCGGCGTTGGCGGCGGCGTAGGCGGCGAAGGCGGCGTCGTACGCGGCGACCTGATCGAGCGCGCGGCCGAGCGCAAAGCCCAGCTCCGCCCGGTCGCCGACGTGCAGGCCCGGCTGCGATACTGCCGCCCTCAGCCCGGCGATCACCGGATCGTCCGGTCCGGTCAGCCGCGCCAGTCCCGCGGATCGCGCCAGCGCCACCGGGTGCCCCGGCGCCACGGCCAGCGCCCTTGCATAGGCCTCCGCCGCCGCCTCGCGCCGCCCCATGTCCTCGTGCAGGTTTCCGAGGTTCAGAAGCGCCGGCAGCCAGTCAGGCGCGACCGCCAGCGCCGCCTCCAGATCCGCCTGCGCCAGATCGGGGCGGCCCAGATCGTCGGCGTGGATCACGCCGCGGTTCAGCCACGCCTCTTCCGGGCCGGAGACGCCGCGGCGCAGGGCCTCGTCATAGGCCTTCAGCGCCGCCTCGAACCGGCCGGACTGGCGCTCCATCAGGGCCAGGTTGAACCAGCTGTCGGGCAGGTCGGGCCGGATCGCCAGCAGCTGGCGATAGGCCTGCGCCGCCTCGTCCGCCCGCCCCGCCGCGCGCAGCCGCGAGGCAAGGGCCATCAGGGCTTCGGCGGGCTCGGCCAATCAGTCCTCGCCATACATGGCCAGCCAGGGATCGGCGGTTCCGGCCTCGACCTCATTGACCTTGACCGTCGGCCAGCCGATCGCGTCGTCCGCCGAGTCGCGCCAGGCGAGGATGTACAGGTCCCGCAGCTCCGACGCGCCGGCGGCGAGGCGGGCGGTGACAAAGGCTCCGCCCCGCGCGTCGCTTTCCGTGAAGCCCCCGGCCTTCTCCAGCACATAGAAGGGCGTCACCTGCGACAGGGTCGCCCTGAGATAGGCCGGGACGCGCAGGCGCAGGTCGAACCCGTCGAGCGCCGGCGCCGCCATGGCCGCCTCAACCATATCGAGTCGCGCAACGCGGGCCGTGAACGACCCTTCGAAGGCGCCGTGCGTCTGGCGCGAGGTGGTGAAGCCCTCGGGGTTCGGCGTGTCGCGGCTCCAGCCGTTGTAGTGGATCGTCGTATGGTGCGGCTGCGAGCCGTCGCCGACGTAATGTCCCAGATAGCCCATGTCGCGCAGGATCAGGGCCTCGCGGCGGAGGCGGTCCTCGCGGTACCAGGCGCGCTTGCCCGGATCGCGCTCGCGGCCTTCGGCGGCGTTCAGCACGCGCCAGGTGGCGAAGTCGCGGACCAGTTGCTGATAGCCGTCCATGATGGCGTAGGGCAGATAGCCGGCGTCATCGACCTCGATCCCCGCCGTCGCCAGCGCCGCGTCATATTCGGACTTCAGCCGCGGCAGGGCGTCGATCGACAGGCCCTGGTCGTTCATGATCCGGCCGTTCTCGTTCATGTCGACGAAATGGGCCGTGTCGCGTTCGCGGTCGTGCGGCTGGCCGCCGCCCTTGGTCCGGTCGGGTTCGCGGGCCAGCTCTCCCACCTCGGCCGCCGCGCCGGGCGTGCGCAGGAAGGCAGGGAGTTCTTCCGGCAGACCGCGGACGGCCGCCACCCCGATCAGCCGGTGGCCGGTGTTGCCCCAGGCGGAGGCCTGCATCGCAATCCCGCCGGCGGCGACGAGGACGAGGGCGGCTATGGCGAGGCGTTTCATGTGTGACTCCGGCGGGATGACCGGATCGATCTAGCCTATCCCGAACGCCGCCTCCACCCGCGCGATCCATGCCCTGACCGCCGGATAGGACGAGAGGTCGAAATCCCCCTCATGGGCCACGCGCGTGTAGGCGACGAGCGCCAGATCCGCGAGCGTCGGCCCGGCGCCGACCAGCCAGTCCGCCCCGGTCAGGGCCGTCTCCATCCGGGCCAGCGCCGCATGGCCGCGCTCCATCAGCCGCGGCTCGATCTCGTCGGCCCGTTTGCCGCCCAGCAGGCGCTGGAACCGCGCCACCGCAATATACGGCTCGTGGCTGTACTGTTCCCAGAACAGCCATTCGTACATCCGCGCCCGATCATACGGGTCGGCGGGCACGAAGCCTGTCCCCTCGCCGAAATATCCGATGATTGCATTGGACTGGGCCAGCACACGGCCATCCTCCAGCACCACGGCGGGGACCTGACCGGCGGGATTCCGCGCCAGAAATTCCGCGCTACGCGTCGCGCCGGCCATGACATCTGTTTCGACCCAGCGATAATCACGCCCGAGCCAGTCCAGCAACCACTTGACCTTCAAACAGTTGCCGGAACGAATATCACCATAGACAGTAAGCATCTGACACCAGCAAAGTGTTTCTGATCTGCGAATACAGCTTACAGATTTCGCCGCGTTGGCCAAACGAGATTCCGCTTAACCATCACAAGGCCCGCTTATCCACCGGAAAGGCGGACAGGAGGTCGCACCCGGCCTCGCTTGACTGTTTTTCGCCACATTTGAAACGGACAAGCCCGCCGCCGGACGCGTCAGGGGCCGGTGATTCCGTGAGTTAATTCATGCTCGGCACTGCCGCTGCGCTCGCCCTCATGTGGGCGATGGCCTTCCCCGCCGCCGGGGATCCGGTGTCCTACGAAGCGGCTGTCGCCGCTGATGGGGCCGCCGTATCAACCGCCGCCAGTGATGAAGGTTCCGACAGCGGCATGAGCATGCTCAGCCCCGAACAGCAGGCCCTGATGGCCGACGGCGCCGACTGGACCGCCCGGGTCAATCTCTACCATGCGGGCGGCGGCGGTGCGACGGGCAACGACAGCCTGGGCTGCCGGCCGGTCGCCATGCGCACCATCGCCGTGGACCCCCGCTACATCCCCCGCCGGACCCGGCTGTTCATCCCCGAGACGGTCGGCATGCGGATGCCCGACGGCGCCATCCACGACGGCTACTGGTACGCATCGGACACCGGCGGTGCGATCCGGGGCCAGAAGATCGACCTCTATACGGGCAACGGCCGCGGCTCGATGGCCCCGGCCATGCGCTTCAACCAACGCCGCCTGACCCTGGTCGACGCCGGCCGCTTCGACGGCTGCCCGCCATCGTGGGACAGCCTGCCCAGCCAGACGACCCAGATGGCCTCGGCGTCCATCAACGCCGGCTCCAACTAAAGCCATTCTCTGAATGAGGCCGACGGGCTAGCGTCCTCCGCATGGGGGATGCGCAACTCGTTTTCGGCTGGCGGACGGCGCTGCTGCTTCTGCTCAGCGTACAGATCCTGACCATCGCCGGCGCCCTGGCGCTGCAGCCCCGCAACCGGACGGCCAACCGCATCCTTGCGGCCTTCCTGCTGGTGCTGGCGGGCGTGATGGCGCCCTACACCATAGGCTTTGCGGGCTTCTATGACGCCTGGATGGGGCTGACGTTCGCGCCGCTCGCCCTGCCCCTGTTCCTCGCGCCCCTGCTGTACGGCTACACCCACGCCCTCGTGCAGGGCCGGCGGCCGGCGCACTGGCTGTGGCACCTCGCCCCGGGCTTCGCCCAGCTCGCCTACATGACCCTCGCCTTCCTCCTGCCCTTCGATCTGAAGATGGCCTGGGCCGAGCACGGCGACGGTCCCTGGGTCGCCAATCTGGTCTCCCTCGGCGTGACGGCCGGCCTGATCGCCTACTCCCTGGCCGCCCTGCGGTTGCTGCGCGCCTATCGCGCCGGGCTGGCGGAAGAACGCAGCGACGACGACCGCTTTGCCGCCCGCTGGCTGACAAGGGTTCTTGCGGCCCTCGGGACGGCGACCGTCCTCTGGGTCGCCTGGGAGGGATGGCGGTTCCTGACAGGGCGTTTCGACTATTTCGAGTTCTTCTGGCTGCACCTCGCCTTCGGCTTCATCGGCCTGGCGCTGGGCGTCGAGGGCTGGCGGCACGCGGGCCTGCGGTTCGAGCCACTCTCCACCGAGACGCCCGCGCCGCCCGCCGAGCGCGACTGGGCCGCCGTCGCCGCGGACTTCGAGCGCCGCACCCGAGAGGCCGGATGGTGGCGCGAACCGGACCTCAGCCTGCCCGCCCTGGCCCGCCTGCTGGGAACCAACACGGGTCGGGTCTCGCGCGCCATCAACCTCGGCCTCGGCATGAATTTCTCGGCCTTCGTCAACGGCCTGCGGGCCGAGGGCGTGGCCGACGCCCTGCGTGAACGGCCCGACGCCGACCTGCTGGACCTCGCCTTCGACATGGGCTTCGCCTCCAAGGCCAGCTTCAACCGCGCCTTCCGCGCCCGCTTCGGCATGGCTCCGTCGCAGTACCGGCGTCAGGCCTCAGATCATGACTCTTCGTCGCCAGAACCGAAGTTGAGGCGCGCGAACGCGGACCGTCCGCCAGTCTGACGGGGTCCTTCGCGGAGTCCCCCATGCGTCCCCTGTCCCGCCGCCGTCTGTTCCAGTTGTCGGGCGGCCTCGCCCTCGCCGCCGCCGCCCCGTCCGCTCTCGCGCAGGCCTCAGCGAGCGATCTGCGCGGCGACATCGCCATCCTTCGCCACGCCTGGGAGACGATGCATCCCGGCCTGTACCGCTACAACACGCCCGCACAGATGGCCGGCCGGTTCGCGCAGCTCGAGGCGGCCTGGACCACGCCCGGCTCGTTCCAGGACCGGCTGCTGGCCCTGACCCGCCTCACCGCCGCCGTCCGCTGCGGTCACACCTTCCCCAGCCCGTACAACAGCACCGACGCCACGGTGGCGCAGATGTATCCGGCGCGGGCGCTGGTCCCGTTCCGCTTCCGCTGGATCGGCGGACATATGGTGGTCACGCGGGACGACAGCGCCGAACAGGTCTTCCCGCGCGGCGCCGGGATCACCGCCATCAATGGAACCCCGGCGGAGGCCCTGCTGGCCGCCCTCATCCCCCTGGCCCGCGCCGACGGCGGCAACGACGGCAAGCGTATCAGCCTGATGGAGGTGCGCGGCGAGGACCGCTTCGAGACCTTCGACATCCACCTGCCCCTGATCCTGCCGGGACTGTCGGAGACCGCGGCCTTCACCCTGGCGGACGGCCGCGTCGTCCACGCGGGCCTGCTGAACCTGGCCGAACGCAAGGCCGCCATGGCCCCCGCCGCCGACCCGGCTGCCGACGCCAACCCCTGGACGCTGGAACAGGACGCCGACGGGATCGCCCGCCTGACCATGCCCGGCTGGGCGCTGTACGACTCCGACTTCGGCTGGGAGGCCTGGCTGGGTCAGGCGATGGACGGCCTGACCGGCGACGGCGCGCGCGGCCTGATCGTCGATCTACGCGGCAATGAGGGCGGGCTGGACTGCGGCGACCTGATCCTGAGCCGCCTGCTCGACCGCGACCTCGCCCTGCCGGGGGACCAGCGCTGGACCCGCTACCGCCGCGCCCCCGAGGCCCTGCATCCTCATCTCGACACCTGGGATCGCAGTTTCCTCGACTGGGGCGACCAGGCCGTGGGCCCCGACGACCGCGGCCTGTACCGGCTGACCCGCTACGACGACAGCGCCGACGGCGGAACGGTGCTGCGGCCGCAGGGCCGGCGCTTCCGCGGTCCCGTCGTCGTCCTGTGCGACGCCTCGAACAGTTCGGCCACCTTCCAGTTCGCCCGGACCGCCAGGGACTACGGCCTGGCGACGCTGGCGGGCCAGACCACCGGCGGCAACCGGCGCGGCATCAACGGCGGCGCCTTCTTCTTCCTGCGCCTGCCCGCCTCGGGCTTCGAGGTCGATCTGCCCCTGATCGCCAGCTTCCCCACAAGGCCCCAGCCGGACGCCGGCATCGACCCCGACATCGTCGTCGCGACCACTGCCCTCGACATCGCCCAAGGCCGCGACCCGCAACTGGCGGCCGCGACCCGATTCATCCTCTCCGCCTGATCAGGGAAACCGACATGATCCGCCGTCTGCTCAGCCTCGCGCTCGCCGCGACCCTTTCGACAACGACCGCCGCCGCACAGACCGCCGGCCCGCCGGACGCCTCGACCCTGCGCGCCGGTCTGGCCGGTCGCTGGACCGGCGCGCTCGGCTATCGGGATTACCAAAGCGACCGGCTGTTCGAGATTCCGGTCGTCACGGACATCGAGGCCGTGCCCGACGGCGTCACCCTGATCCGCCGGTCCCTGTTCGACGACGGCCCGCAGAATCCGGTCTGGATCACGACGGTCAGCCTGGACGACCCGACGGCGGGCACGACAGCGTCGGCGTCGTACCGACGCGGTCAAAGCCCCGGCGTCTCCATGGAAACCATGCGGGTTTCGGACTTCGATGACGCCGACCACTGGACCATCGTCTATGCGGAAACGGCCGAAGACGATGAGGAGCCGGCCGAAATTCGCGTCACGGAAACCCGGAACGGCGACGACTTGCTGGCGATCAAGGAGGTCCGCCCGGTCGGAGCAGACGATTCAGCCTGGCGTGTTCGCAACCAGACGCGGCTCACCCGCATCGGCGACTAGAATTTGCGCTGGCCGGACACCGTCTCGAAGAACATCCGCCAGTCGCCCATCAGGCTCCACAGCGGGTACTGGAAGGTCGCCGGCCGGTTCTTCTCGAAGAAGAAATGACCGACCCAGGCGAAGCCGTAACCGACCAGCGGCATGGCCAGCAGCCACCAGGGGTTCCGCGTCACGAGCGCCACTCCGACGATCACCAGCACCAGCGCCGACCCGACGATATGGATCCGCCGGCACGTCCGGTTGGAGTGTTCGTGGATGTAGTACGGATAGAAGGCGTTGAACGACTGATAGCGTTCGCCGGGTGCGGGGTGGCGGGTCATGGCGCCAGCCTCTCCCCGCCCCGCCTTGCGGTCAAGCCGCCGCCGTTCACCATGACCGTCAGCGATCCGGAAAGACCGCCGATCCATAGTCGGTTGTCCCCGTCCGGAGCCGCCCCATGCAGGCCTTCGCCATCGCCGCCTCCGGAATCGCCGGAGCCACGGAGCGGTTCGCCGCCAGCGCCGCCCGCACGGCCGCCGACCCGCTCGCTGATCTGGCGGGCGAGACCATCGAACGCATGACCGCCGAAACGGCGTTCAAGGCCAATGTCGCGGTCCTGAAGACCGCCGACGAGATGTACGGCAGCCTGCTCGACATCCTCGCCTGACGCGACGGCCTCAGCCCTCGGTCACCGGCTCCGGGCCCAGCAACCGCCGGATCGCGGGCCAGATATTGGCCAGGGCGGAGAAGAAGCCGACCACGCTCGACACCCACTGGAACGCGGTCCAGACCCAGCCGAACAGATCGGCCTGTCCCAGCGCCTGGCTGATCGGGAACAGGACCCGCGATACGCCGATCTGGAAGGCGGCGTAGGTCTCGGAATATTCGATCGAACGATCGGCGAAGAAGGCGATGGCGACCGCCGCCGAGACGGGGGCCCAGAGCAGCGGCAGCACCAGCAGAACGGCCAGCAGCAGCACCGCCAGCTTCGTCCCCGGGGTCTCGCCCGACAGCAGGCTCAGAACCAGCCCGACCCCGAGCGCCAGCGCCGTCCCGGCCAGCAGCACCGGCAGGACCCGGTCGATCGCAACGATCAGGTCCGCGGCCAGCAGGCCCATCAATATGGCGGCGCCGCTCAGCAGGAAGCCGCCGACCCAGAGGGCGGCGTACTGGCCCATGCGGCGTTTCAGATAGGCGAGATTGAACATGGCGGCCTTCCTCGCGAACGACGGGTCGAGGATGCCGTGCGGCGGGTCGGAAGTCCATTGGCGGAACGGCGGTCATCCGCTCCCGGCGCCCCGAACAGAAAACCCCCGCCGGAGCGATCCGGCGGGGGCTGTCAGGCGTCAACGGGTCCGACGTCCTGCACGGATCGGGCGTTGTCCCGGCAGGACGGTCAGCACCTTCGACGCCCGGCTCGACGAGCCGTTGCGGTGGACCAGGGAAGGGAGCGCCGGATCAGGGCGTCTCGGTGATCAGCAGGCGGGCCGAGGCCGTGCCGCCCGAACCGAATTTGCCGACCCAGACATCATAGGTGCCGCTCTGGGGACGGCTGAAACGCACCTCCGCGTCTCCGTCGCCGTAGCTGTCGTCGTCACAGTACCACTGACCGTCAGGGCCGTTGATGATCAGGGTGGTGTCCGCCCCGGACATGGTGCGGAAAACCAGCGGCAGGCCCCCGGCCGAATAGGTCACCTCGAAGTCGGGCGCCGAGGCGATAAAGCCCGTGCACGAGCCCGGCAGGCGGCTGCCGTCGATGCTGCCTCCGGCCTGGATGTTGACCGTATAGGGGTCGGGGGTGAAACCGGCGCGCAGGCTGATCTCTCCGTAGGTGGCGGTCTCGCCGGCGTTCTGCGCCGACGCAGGGCCGGCGAGGCAGAAGAGCGAAAGGGCGGCGGCGGCGGCGGCGATTGCGACCGATTTCATGACGGGAACTTTCCTGTTGCGGCGCCGGGGCGCCCTGAATCCATTCAGGCCGCATTCGACCGCCGACGGCGGCCCCGGGAACCTGACCCGACAAGCTTGACCGTTGCCTTGTGGCCTCGCCAGCACCATGGATATGGTGGTGGCGGCCCATCTCCTGAGGCTGAACAGTAGGGCGGGCGGACTGGCCGGATTGGCGAAGCGGCTCCAGGGAGGGCTTCGGCTTGACGACAGGTTCACCCACGGCGGCGCCGCTCTCCGGTACATGGCTGGACCGGTCCCTGGGCCGGCTCCTGCCGCGGTTTTCCCCGCGGGTCCGGGACCTGATCGGCTTCGTGCTGGTGATCGGCCTGGTGCAGGCGGTCTTCTGGGGCCTCTACGGTTCGCCCCTCTGGCCGAAGCCGTCGAACCAGCAGGTCGATCGGATCGCCTTTACGGAGACCACCCTCGCCCGACTGCCCAAGCCGACCGTGCTCGCCGCCGAACAGGCGCGGTACGAAGCGGTCGAGCTGCCGTACACCGCATGCTGCGACCCGACCTATCTGGCGCTGAAGCTGCGGTTCGACCTGCCCGCGGTCCCCGCCGAAGGACTGGGGCTCGCGGCCTATCAGCAGGTCGACAATTTCATCATCCTCGTGAACGGCTCGATCGTGTTCCAGCGCGGCGAGATGGAGTTTCCCGGGCAGGCCTTCGAGGGCCAGAAGGCGGTGGTCGACCGCATACCATCCGGCCTGCTGCGGGAGGGTTCGAACGAACTGCTGTTCATCACGGTTCGCCAGGGCCTGCCCTATACCGATCTCGGCCCGCCCCTGCTCGGGCCCTGGGGCGAGGTGAGCCAGTGGGCCGAGGTGCGGCAGTGGCGGTTCACCGATTACCGGCTGCTCTCGGGATGGACGACCTTCCTGATCGGGCTGTTCGCGGCGATGCTCGCCTTCCGCTCCCAGCAGCGGCGGTTCGCCCTCTGGCTGGCGGCGCTTTGCGGGGCCTGGAGCGCCTTCGCCCTCTACGGCCTGGTGCTGGACCCGCCGTTCGGCGGCCTCGTCAGGGTCTGGCTCTTCTTCGCGGTCAACAGTCTGATCGCCGTGTCGCTGGTCGGCCTGATCGACGCCTGGACCGACCGGCCCCTGCCTCGGCTGCAGCCGGCCCTGGCCGCCGCCTTCATCGCCTTCATCGCCTTCTGCGCCCTCTGGCCGGCCGTCCGCCCGATGCCCGAAGGCTACGACGTCCCGGCGATCGTCTGGTCCTGGGCCTCGGCCGCGCTCGGCGTCATGGCGGCCGCCCGGCTGCTCTGGCATTTCGCCACCCGGGAGGAGCCCCGCCGGCTGGAGGCGGCCCTGCTGACCATCTGCGCCGTCTGCGTCGTGCTCGACGCGCTCGGCGAGCATTTCGGCCTCAACGCCGGCGGCTTCGTGGTCGACGCCGCGGCGGTGCTGCTGCTGGCCCTGGCCGCCGCCTTCGTGCAGCGGAACTTCACCCTGTTCAAATCCTCCGTCGGCCTCAACGCCCTCCTCGCCGCGCGGCTGTCCGAGCGCGAGGCGGAACTGGCGGTGGCGCACGCGCGCGAGCGCGACCTGGTCCGCCGCGAGGCCCATGACGACGAGCGCCGCCGCATCATGCGCGACATGCACGACGGCCTCGGCAGCCAGCTGATGAGCATGTTGCTCGCGGCCCGGCGCGGAGTCGCGGACAGCGAACAGGTGGCCGAGGGGCTCCAGTCCGTCATCGACGAGATGCGGCTGATGATCGATTCCATGGACTCGGTGGGCGAGTCCCTCGCCTCCGCCATGGCCACCTTCCATGAGCGGGTCCGGCCGCGGGTCGAGGCCGCCGGTTTCGCGCTCGACTGGCGCGTCGACGTCCAGGGCGACCTCATGGACACGCCGCCCCGCACGGCCCTGCAGGTCTTCCGCATCCTTCAGGAGGCCGTGGCCAACGCTCTCAAACACTCGGGCGGGGACCGGATCGCGGTGACGCTGCTGGCGCGCCCCGACGGCGCCCTGACCCTGTCCGTGGCCGACAACGGCCGGAACGCGGGGCCCAAGGACGGGGCCGGGCGCGGTCTGGCCAATATGCGCAGCCGCGCCGCCCTGATCGGGGGGACGATCGCGCTCGACCATGGCGAAGGCGGGCTGACCGTGGTCCTGACCCTGCCCGGAGCGCCCCGGGAGGCCCGGCCATGACCGCCCTGCCGCCGGAAGGGCCGCGCCGGATCGCCATCCTTGAGGACGACCCCAACGTCGCCCTGCATTTCCGCGAGATCATCGCCTCGGCCGCCGATCTGGAGCTGAGCGGGACCGCGGACTGCCTCGCCAGGGCCGGGGACCTCATCGCGGGCCGACCCGCGTTGCTGCTCAGCGACATCGGCCTGCCGGACGGCAGCGGCCTGACCTTCATCCCGCAGCTCCGGGCCGCCCTGCCGGCCTGCAAGGTGCTGGTCATCACCGCCTTCGGCGACCGTGACACGGTGGTGGCCGCGCTGAACGCCGGGGCGGACGGCTATCTGCTGAAGGACGGCGGTCCCGACACCATTCTCGACGGCGTCCGCGCGACCCTCGACGGCGGGGCCCCGATCAGCGCCTCGGCCGCCGTCTATCTGCTGGAGCGTCTGCGCGGCGCAGCCGGTGGCGACGCCGGGGTCGCCGTACCGGAGGCGGAACGCCTGACCCCGCGCGAAATCGAACTGCTGGAGCTGTTCTCACGCGGCCACAGCTACAAGCTGGCCAGTCGCGCCCTGGGCATATCGCCCCTCACCGTCGGCAATCACGTCAAGTCGATCTACCGCAAGCTGCAGGTTCATTCCCGTGGCGAGGCGGTCTATGAAGCCGTGCGGCGCAAGCAACTCAGTCTCTGACCTGCCGCGCGCGTATCCGGTCCATCACCCCCGGGCCCAGGCCGCGAGCGACCGCGTCGCGACCGTCACCCCCCACAGCGGAGCGTCAGACATGGCTTACCTCGACATCACCGTCATCCCGGTCCGCACCGCGGACAAGGCGGCGTATCTGGAGCACTCCCGTCGCACCACCCTGCTGTTCAAGGAGTTCGGCGCCGTCAGCGTCACGGAGTGCTGGGGCGACGACGTCCCCGACGGCAAGGTCACCGACTTCAAACGCGCGGTCGCCCTGCAGGACGGCGAGACCGTCGCCGTCGGCTGGATCACCTGGCCGGACAAGGCCGTGCGCGACGCCGGCTGGGGAGCCCTCATGCAGGACGAGCGCTTGATGGCCGGCGATCCGCCCCCATTCGACGGCAAGCGCATGATCTACGCGGGGTTTGAGGTGGTGCTGGAGGGGTAGCGGCGACGCCTCCTCCCCTCCCGTGGCGGACACTGGCAAAGCCTGTCAGTCTTCCAGAACCGGAAACAGGGCCCTGGCTCAATGGAAGAAGCAGAGGGGGCTAACCCCACATCGCCGTCCACGAATGGCCAGGGTGAGCGTCCTTCATGGGTGGCCAGAGAGGACGCCCGGGCCCGACACGGGAACCGCGCCGATCAGGCCCAGGGGTATCATTACCTTTGGACAGCCATCTTCTATCTGGTCGGTCCTGCGCTGGTTGCCCTGAGCGCGCTGCTCTGGCGACTGGTCCGGTAGCGTCCGCTTTGCGGAACGGCACGACGGCCGGCTTTCGACCCATAGCGGACAGTGTCCGTGATGCCCTCGCTGGAGCCGTTTTCTCGGCTTCCCGGAATCTCGGTATTCAACCATAGCCAGCTTGACAGTACCAAGCCGTGCCGATTGTCTGAGATTCGAAGGCACAACCCACCATAAGCCCTGATTGAAGTGAGAGTCTCATGGACGACAAAACGATCGACTTCCCGCTCGCGCCGAAGAAGCCATATGTGCGTCCGCAGCTGCATGTGCTGACCGGGTCCGAGGCCGATGGGAAGTACAGCGCAGCCCCGGTCGAGGCCGGTACACAGATCGCCCCGTCCTGAACACGACTCTTTCACCGTGTTGACCTGCCGAATTTTGTCAGCCTGACCGGTCCACTCAGGACTCCGCCACCGCCCTGGGTAACCGACGCATGCGTTTTCGCATGCGCTAACTCTGGATGGGATTGTGGGGTGACCGAGGGGTCCGGACCGCTTTCCACCCGTAGGGAACGTCCGCTCTCGTCCCCAAGCGGACATTGCGCTCGACAATTTTCGGCTCGTTGCGCTGATGAGGCCGTCGAATAGCGCCCGGGACAAAATGCCGGGTCGCCTGCACCGGCAGTGGGACGCAGATCCCCTCTACGGGAGGGCGCCCAATAAGCTGACCAGGTCAGGTTCTCGCTGATCGCGGCTGCTCAGATCCTGCCTTCCTGGAGCGCCCGAAGTTCGACTTTTGGGGCCAGGTCGGCCCATGCGTGAGCATGATTTTCGTGGCAGGCAGCCAGAACCCGGTCGGACGCGGCCTCGGCCATGGTCATGGCTTCCGGCGCCTTCCCGCGACCCTATGCAGGCGCCGCAAAGGCGATAGTATCCCCGTTGTGCGGCCCGCGCACGTCATACCCCGCCGCAATCGCGGCACGGATCTCCGCACGAATTGAAAACGGTTCCCATGTTGACGCCTGAAACGCCCCTCGTCGCCCGCACTGAAGTGTTCGTCACCGGAATCGACGGCGAACTCGTCATGCTGGATATCGACAGCGGGATGTATTTCGGGGTCGACGGGAGCGGAGTCCGGATGTGGGAACTGCTGGCGGAGCCCACCACGCCCGATGCGATCGGGGGGCGGATCGCCGCCGAGTTTGATGTGGCGCCCGAACAGGCGCGCGAAGACGCGCTCGCATTTTGCGTTCGGCTTCACGACGCGAACCTTGTGACCGCACCCGGCACAAGCGGGACGTGATCGGGCGGCTCCGGACGTTCTGGCGGCTGCCGCGCTTCGTCAAGCTGTGGCTTGTTCCGGTTTGGGCGATGATCGGGCTGGCGTCGGCGGCGATCGCGCTCGTGCGTTTTCGCCGTCTCGTCTCCGGACTGGGCCGTAACCTCGGGGCCCACGCATTTGTCCCGCTGGCGACGCCCGCGCAGATCGCCCGCGCGCAGGAGATCAACACAGTCATCGCCACGGCCGCGCGCTACGCGCCGTTCCGCTCGAACTGCTACCCCCAGGCCATCGTCGCGCAAATCCTGTGTCGCTTGTACGCGATACCCTATGCGCTGCATTTCGGCGTGACCTACGAAGGCGCTGCCGGAGCGCCGGATCGCAGGATCAAGGCCCACGTCTGGGTGGTCAGCGGGCCGGTCGCGGTGTGCGGCGGCAATTCCAGCTTCGTGCAGTTCGGAACCGTCGGGTGCTTCGTTTCGCCGGGGTTGTGACGTCCGCTTGCATGCAGGCTGCGGCTGCCTGGCGCCTCCGTTCTTTACTACAGTAGCGCTTCCGTTATCCTTCGTGCGTTGAACCGGGGATATGATGAACCAGAAGACGATCGAGGCTTCGCCCGTGCCGAAGCAGCCCTATGTGCGACCGCAAATGCATGAGTTGTCCGGGTCAGGGGCGAATGGGAAACCCGTCGACCTTGTCGAGTCCGGTAGTTCCGGCCCGTCCTGAGCGCAACACTTTGATCTGATTGCGCTTTTTGCCATTTTTGGCGCCTGCCGGGCCGTGAGCCGACGGCCGTTCGCCCACGGATAGAATTCGACCAAATGCTGCCGTACCGGGCCTACGGCCTTTCCATCACAAGCGAGATCGCACTTCCCGAACTTCTCGCCGGCGGCGCCGGCGAGGCGCGGGAGGATGTCACCATCACCCTGGGCGCCGTCGATCCCGATGGGCTGGCCGACGGCGAGCGACTGGGACCGTTCCTTTGGTCCTCAACGCGCGAGTTCTGGCTGCAGGTGCCGGGCGTGGCGCGCTTCCTCGTGCGCGACGGGCGCGAGATCGTGATCGATTCCGAACCGGGCGTCGACGATGACAGCGTCCGCGTATTCCTGCTCGGATCGGCGTTCGGCGCCCTGCTGTTCCAGCGCGGCCTGCTGGTGCTGCATGGCAATGCCGTTCGCATCGATGACGGCTGCATGATCTGCGTCGGACATTCGGGGGCCGGCAAATCGACGCTGGCGGCGGGTTTCCACCGGCGCGGGTTCGAGGTGCTTG
This sequence comes from uncultured Brevundimonas sp., assembly GCA_964398675.1. Taxonomy (GTDB): domain Bacteria; phylum Pseudomonadota; class Alphaproteobacteria; order Caulobacterales; family Caulobacteraceae; genus Brevundimonas. Next base: position 7,288 of record CAYNNT010000015.1, on the reverse strand, counting down.
CCGACGATGTCGTCCCGATCGACGGCCAGTGCCGCGCGATCCCGGGCTTTCCGCGCATCAAGCTGTGGCGCGACGTGGCCGATCGTCTCGAAATCGACACGGGCCCGCTGCGCCGCATCCGCCCCAATACCGAAAAGTTCAACCTGCCGATCGCCGAAGGATTTTCGGAACTCCCGGCGCCGGTCAAATGGATCTATATCCTGTCGGACGATCATATCGAGGACGTCACGATCGATCCGATCCTGGGAATGGCCAAGTTTCCTCCCTTGCGTCAGAATACCTATCGCGTGCGGTATCTCGACGGGATGGCGCTGAAGCCTCGGCACCTCGACCTGTGCGGCCAGCTTGCGCGGCAGGTGCGGTTGGCGCGCGTGTCGCGGCCGCGGGCTGGCTTTACGCTCGATCTGATGATCGACCGCATCCTGGCGGATATTCGCGGGGGGACGTGAGTTGGGCGGAATCTACTGGCTCGCCTCCTATCCGAAATCAGGGAACACCTGGTTTCGCAGCTTCCTGACCAATCTGCTGAAGGACGGCGACGCCCCCGCCGATATCAATGAACTGAATACCGGCAGTATCGCCAGCGCGCGCGGGTGGCTCGACGAGGTGCTGGGATTCGACACCGCGGAGCTCGATCCCGATGAAGTCGATCGGCTGCGCCCGATCGTCTATCGCTGGAGCGCGGCGCACGGCGGGACCGAATATCACAAGATTCACGACGCCTATTGGCGCCTCGAAGACGGCGAACCGCTGGTCAGCCGCGAAGCCACGCGCGGCGCGCTCTATCTCCTGCGCAATCCCCTCGATGTGGCGCCGTCCTACGCCAATCACCGCACCCGCAGCATCGACGAGGCCATCGAGAAGATGGGCGATCGGACGCATGCCCTCAGCCATGCCACGCATGGCCTGACGACCCAGACGCGCCAGAAGATGTTCGACTGGTCCAGCCATGTGCTCAGCTGGGTCGATGCCGAGGGCCTCGATTGCCGCGTACTCCGGTATGAGGACATGTTGGCGGACCCGATGACGGCGTTCGCCGGCGCCGCCGCCTTCCTCGGCCTGCCTGACGATCCCGAGGCCATCGCCAAGGCGGTGCGCTTCAGCGATTTCGCCGAACTCAGGCGCCAGGAGGGAGAAAAGGGCTTCCGCGAACGGCCGCCCAAGGTCGGGAGCTTCTTCCGTCAGGGACGAAGCGGCGACTGGCGCGAAACGCTGAGCGACGAACAGATTGCGCGCATCATCGCAGACCATGGAGAGGTCATGCGGCGCTTCGGCTATCTCGACGCGAACGGGGCGCCCGTATGAGACGACACGGGTCCTGAGCGATGCCGGGACAAGGCCTTGCTCCGGTGCTGCGACGCCTGAACGCCGCGGTGCGCCCGGGGGGGCTGCTCAACTGGCGCTATCTCTGGCCGCCGGCGATGCGCGATGCGCGCGTCGCCGCGCACCGGCAGCTCTGGTTGGCGGCGCGCGGGCGGATGCCGGCGCCGTTGTGGCTGCTGCTGGAACTGCTGGGGTGGCTGCGCTGGACCGCCTGGTATGGCCGGCGCGGCGTTTCAAGGGCGGTCGCCTTCCACGGCGCCGACGTGGCGGCGCGCGACGGGATCCCGGTGGCCCGCCAGCGCCGGATCGCCCTGCGTCTCGCCCTCGGTTGGGGTATCCCCGCCTATGAGGCCTACCGCTTCGGCCTGGTCGGCGCGCCGGAGACCGCGCTCGACTTCGTCTATGACTGTGAAAGCGCAGCATTCCATCGGCTGCAGAGCCCCGATGGCGCCAACAGCGCCCGCCTGCTGATGGACAAGGTGGCCGCCGCCGATCGCCTGGCGCGGCTCGGCATCCGCCAGGTTGATACGTTGGCGGTCGTGCCGCGGCGCAGCGATGCGCCGCTCGCGCCCCTCTTGCCCTCGTCCGGTGCGGTCTTTTGCAAGACGCGGTCGGGAAAGGAAGGCCGCGGCGCCTTCGCCGCCTGGCGCGACGGGACGTGCATTCGCGGCGCCTGCCACGACGGGACGCCGCTGGATGACGATCCGGCCGTCGAGGCGGCGTGGCGTGCCTTGCTGATGCTCGACGACGCGCTCATCCAGCCAGCCCTCATCGATCACCCCGAAATCGCGCCGGTTTCGGCGAGCGGCGAACTGACCACGATCCGCTGCATCACCCGGCTCGAGGCCGGATCGCCGCGACCGTGGAACGCCGTGCTGGAAGTGGCGATCGGCTGCGCGCCGCCCGGTCGCCGGATGCGCTACGCAATCGTGCCGCTCGACGTCGGGAGTGGGGCCTTGCTCGATGGTCCCGAGGGGATCGCGAGCATGGCCGCGGCGTCGATCCGCGAGGCGCGCGCCCGCGCGCCGGGCCTCGACCGGATACCGCACTGGCCGGCGGTGATCGCGGGATCGGTTCTGGCGCATGGCGCCGTCCCCGAGCTCTGGGCCGTGGGCTGGGACTGGGCGATCACGCCGGATGGCCCGGTGCTTCTTGAAGGCAATTCAGGTTTCGGCCTGGGGATGCCCCAGCTGTTCGGCGACGCGCCCCTGCTTCGCGACCGGAACGTCGCCCGCCCCTAGCCGCCCAGCCACCGGGAAAGCCACTCCAGCGAACCCGTCGTCTGGCGGATCGCCATGGCGGCATTGACGGAGGCATGGGCCGACTCGAGCTGCGCGATTTGCCGGTCGAGCTTTGCGGCATCGACCAGCGGGATTACCGCTTCGGGCATACGCTCACGCATCGCCTTCGCCCTGGCGATGAGCGCGGCGCGCGTGTCGGCGTTTTGCGGGCCGCCAGCCACCGGGTCGCCCATATCCTTCCCCGGCTTCCATGTGACCTTGTTCGGGACGATCCCGTCGATCGCGCGCCGGTGCAGGTATCGCCCCACGCCCCCCGGCCCGAACTTCTCGATCGCGGGCGTCGAGAGGTATTGCTGAACCAGGCGCACGTCCCACAGCGGCCAGCGATAATCGATTCCCCAGGTGGCGGCGGCCAGGGTGCAGTTCTCCAGCCGCGCGGTCACCTGCATCTTGGCAAGGTGATGCTGCAGGATGAAGTCGTTGACGCGCGCATAGGGCGCGTCGAACCGCGCCGTCTCCATATAGGCGGCCTCGATGCCATATGCCTCGATCGCCGACTCGCTCAGCGCGCAACTGGGCCAGCGTTCCTGCCAGGCTTTCAGGAACCCGGGGCGATAGGGGGCGGGGTAGAGAGGCCGCAGCAGGTGCCGGGCGACCCGCAGCGGCCTCGTCAGCGCGTTGCCGGGCAGCGACGCCGCCATGGCCCCAAGGTCGCCCCGGCCGGCATGCTCGTACAGCGCCTGCACCCCCGGGTTGGTCACCACCTCGTCGCCCCCGAATCCGGAGAAGAGCGTGCGCACGCCATGCCCCGCCGCATCGCGATAGAAGGGCGTGTGGAAGGTCGCATTGCCATGCTCCTCCGGATAGCCGATCGCCGCGAGCGTGCGCGCGAAGTCCGCTTCCCCGGACGGCGCCGCGCCGGCCCGGATATAGTTGTGACGCACACCCCAGGCCTGGCTGGTCGCCAGGATGAAATTAGGCTCCTGCTCGCTCAGGGCGAAACCATAGGCGCGAACCCGGTCCTCGACGGGCGCAAGAAGCTTGGCGGCGAAGGCGAGGATGGTCGATGAATCGATGCCCCCGCTCGTCTCGATCCCGATCGGATAGTCGCTCGGGAGACGGCAGCGCACGGCTTCCTCGAGCACGCCGCGATACGCGTCCACCCAGGCGGGATCCCGTTTCGATGCGTCCGGCTGATCGTCCCGCCAATGGTGCCAGCGCACGATCGACGGCGCCGTCTCGCCATCGACCCACATCCAGTGCCCGGGCGGGACCTTCCGGATTTCCCGGTAGGCGGTGGTCTCGGGATCGTAGGACAGGTTGCCCCACAGAAAACGCGCCATCCAGCCGGGGTCCGGCGTGAGTGGAAGGCCGGGAAGTTTGAGCGCAGAGGCGGTCGACGCGAACGCCAACAGGCCGCCGTCGCAGCGATAGTAGAGCGGCTTGACGCCCATCGGATCGCGGGCAAGAAAAACCTGCCTTTTCTCGGCATCGACGACGGCCAGCGCGAAGTCGCCGATGAGCTGTGCGGGCAGGTCCCTGCCGAACCTGGCCCAGCCGCGGGTCACGATCTCTGCATCGGTCAGCCCGGCAGCCAGGCCGGCTATCCCGAGCGCTTTCGAAAGCTGCTCGCGATTGTCGATCCGACCCCAGAACGAGACCCACGCCCCTGTGTCGGCGCATCGCCGCGGGAGGGTTTCATCGCGATCACAACGGGCGACGAACCTGCGTCGCTCATACAGAATGGCGGCGTCGGTCTTCGCGATGCCTTCGCGATCGGGCGTACCAAACACCGCGAACGGAGCCGCCATCTCGGCGTCGGTCGGACAGGCCGCCGGCCAGCCGGAACGGGTGAGGCAAATCTGGCCGGCGAACATCTGGCGCCCCCATTGGCAGCGAACGGATATGGCGGCGTGGATCTGCACTGACCCGTGTTGTCAGCCCAACCGATCTACGGAAGACTCCGCCACCGCGGTTGCGGGCAACCGAGGCAAGCGTTTCCCTATGCGCCAACTCTGGCTGGGGCAATATGATGTCCGAGGGGCCGAGTCTGCTTTCCACCCTCGGGCAAACGTCCGCTCCCGACCCATAGCGGACATTGGCGGTGGCGCCCTCCCTGGAGCCGTTTTCTCAGCTTACGGGACGTTCAGAAGTCATTCTCAGCAAGCTTGACAGTAACAAGCCGTGCCTTATTTTCTGAGGCGCCAAAGAGCAATCCACGAAACGCTGGAATCGAAGCGAGGATATCATGGCCGACGAACCGATCAAGCTCCCGCCGGTGCCGAAGAAGCCATACGTCCGGCCGCAGCTGCATGAGCTGACCGGTTCAAGTGCTGACGGGAAGATCTTCGGCAATGCCACCGAGTATAGTGCCCTAGAAGGGCCGTCCTGAGCACGACATCGTGTTGGCCTGCAGGGGTGTGGTCAGCGCACTGGTCCACGAAAGCCTCCGCCACCGCCGTCTCGGGCAACCGAGGCAAGCGTCATCGCGTGCGCCAACCCTGGCCGGGATACAGGATGACCGAGTGGTCACGTCCGCTATCCACCCATAGCCGACCTTCGGAGTGTCCGCTGTCAGCGCTCCGCCCCTGATCCCCCGTCCCCATCCCCCGGCCCCACCGCCGGCAGCCCCGCCTTCGCCCGGATCTGCCGTCGGAACACCTGGTAGTACATCGCCCGCACCTCATCGACCGGCAGGGGCTGGCCGTCGTCGTGCCAGTGGAAGGCGACGCGGTGGGCGGCGTTGGCCTGCATCCGGGCGTGATCATGGGCCGCGGCCCCGGGGCCCAGGTATTGCGCGCGCCATGCATGCACGAAGCCGCTGTGCACCGCCGGCGCCCAGGCGACGTCCGCCAGCAGCTGGCGGGCCAGGGCGTCGGCCTGGCCCTCGACCAGGTCCAGCAGGTCGTTCCAGCCCTTCTTCGCCGCCGCCTCGCGCGCGGCGTCCTCTTCGGGCGTCAGGGGGGCGTCGACCGCATCCACCGGTTCTCCGCCCGGCGCCGCCCCGGTCAGCCGGGCCAGGCGCTCGGCGGCGCGCAGCAGGCCGGCCGCCTCGGTCGCCCGTCCCCCGGCCAGGGCCGATGAGGCGCGGGCCACCGCCGATGCGAAGGCCTCGGCCGGCCGGGCCGCTGCATCGTGGGCCGGGTCCGGCGGCGCGGGCGCCGCCAGGGCGGCGCGGTCGGCGGCGGCGGCCTGGTGGCTGCGGCTCCATCCCTCGCGCGCGGCCTTCTTGCGCAGATTGGCCAGGCCGACATCGTACCGGCGGGCCACCTCGGGGCCGGTCTGGCCCTGTTCATAGGCCGTGCGGACGCGTCTCCAGACCTCCGGCCCGCGATATTTGCGAAGGTGATAGTGTTCCATGGCCGCCAGTCTGGCGCCCGCCTGCGCCAGAATCGGACGTAGCCGTATCCGGAGTCGCCGGAATTCCACGAAACGTCGTCGACGTCGCGCGCCGGGGCGTCGTCGAATTCCCTACCGGCAGAACCGCGTGTCCGTCGCCTCCAGATGCAGATGGTCCCGATGCACGGCGTTGTAGTCGGGGCTCAGGACCGTGCCGAAGATCCGGCAGGCGTCGTCGCGGATGCGGCGCAGGAAGCGCGCCTCGGCCTCGTCTCCGCTCCAGCCGTCGGTCACGGCGATGCGCCGCCCGTCCCTCAGCCGCACACCGGCGAAATCCAGCGCCTCGGCCCGGGCGTGGGCGCTGACCCGCGTGCTGCCCGCGCCATTGTTCACCGCCCGGCAGGCATAGGCGCCCATGTGATCGATCTGGACGACGTCCGAGCCGAGGATCTCCCGCGCCGCCGGCTCCAGCGACTGCCGCCGCCAGATGCTCAGCGCCAGGGCGGTCCGGCAGGTCATCTCCACCTCCCCCGGCGCCATCCGCGCCACCGTCCCCATGTCCGGGCCCAGCACGCCGCCGGCGCTCAGCCCGCAGGTCTCGCTGTTCACCCGGTCGGGAACCGGCCGGAAGGTCACGCGGGCGGCCGTGAGTTGCGCCATGCACTGTTGCAGGTCCGCGCTCTCTCGGAGCACCGCATCGCGCGTCCCCCCACCGATCGGCAGATCAACCAGCGCGCCCACCAGCGGCGCCTCGGTACGCGACGGGGGCGCCGGATAGCGGACGGTGGCCGGCCGCCCGGCCCGCATCGGGTTGCACGCCGCCAGCAGCAGGGCCGTCGAGACGGCGGTGGCGAACAGGCGGAGAGCGGGGTGCATGGCGCGGAAACTAGGGTGATTTGCGCCGGGGGAGAATCCGCCGGAAAAAGGGCGGCCCATGCGAGCCGCCCCTTGTCCGTATCAGCTGTCCAGGAAGCTCCGCAGCTTCCGCGACCGGCTCGGGTGCTTCAGCTTGCGCAGGGCCTTGGCCTCGATCTGACGGATGCGTTCGCGGGTGACCGAGAACTGCTGGCCGACCTCTTCAAGCGTGTGGTCGGTGTTCATGCCGATGCCGAAGCGCATGCGCAGGACCCTTTCCTCGCGCGGCGTCAGGGACGCCAGCACGCGGGTGGTGGTCTCGCGCAGGTTCGACTGGATCGCCGCATCGATGGGCAGGATGGCGTTCTTGTCCTCGATGAAGTCGCCCAGGTGGCTGTCTTCCTCGTCGCCGATCGGCGTTTCGAGGCTGATCGGCTCCTTGGCGATCTTCAGGACCTTGCGCACCTTCTCCAGCGGCATGGCCAGCTTTTCGGCCAGCTCTTCCGGGGTCGGCTCGCGGCCGATCTCGT
>CAYNNT010000014.1:0-38118 GCA_964398675.1 uncultured Brevundimonas sp. | reverse complement strand
GAACGACATGCCCCAGCCGCTGTCGGTGTCGAACGGCTTGTCGACCGTCAGATACATGGCCTTGAAGGTCTGTTCGGCGTCGTTGTTGCCGAAGAAGATCAGGTTGCGGAACTCGGGGTGGCCGACCGAACCCGGGGTCGGGCCGGAGAAGCGGTCGCCCGTCTCGGAACCGGCGTTGGCGATGTACCAGGCGAACAGGTTCGAGGTGTTGCCGTAGGCGAAGGTCAGCGCGGTCTGGAAGTCGCCGAACTTCTGGCGGATGCCGAGGTTGAACTGGTCGGTCCGCGGCGGCTCCATGTCATTGTTGAGCAGGAAGATCTCGCCCGAACCGGGGGCGGCGTCGAGCAGCGGATCAAGGCCTGCCGGGGTCAGATAGGTCGGGTTCCAGGCGACGGTGTTGACGCCGCCGCGCATGCCGCCGGCCACGGAGAAGAAGATCTCCTTGTTGAACTGGAAGGCCTTGAAGCGCTCGTCGAAGGCGAAGTTGAAGCCGACGCGGTCGTAGTAGCGGCCGGCGCCGCCGAAGATCACCGTCCGCTCGTCGTCGAAGACGTCGTACGAGAAGCCGATCCGCGGCTGGAAGGCGCCGGTGAAGGCGTCACGGCCGTCGGTGATGTAGTCGGCCGGGTTGAAGTAGGACGGGAAGTTATAGCCCGGCAGGGCCTGGATGGCGTTCAGCGTGTCGCGGATGGCCTGCGGCGTCGAATAGTCGTTGTTGACGGCATTGTCCTCATAGTCCCAGCGCAGGCCGAGATTGACTTCCAGCTGGCTGGAAATCTGCCAGTCGTCCTGGATGTACAGGCCGAAGACGTTGTTATCGACGTCGGCCGGCGCGACCTCGGCGCCGAGTTCGACACGGACCGGAATGTCCCGGCTGCCGTTGATTTCCGGACGCGCGTCGACATCGAAGATGAACTGCGGGTTCCGGCCGAACTGCTTGTTCACATACATGTTCTGGGCGGAGAATTTCGCGCCCATCTTGATGGTGTGCTGGCCGTTCCACTCGATGTCGTTGAACGTCAGGTCGTCACGGAACGTGAAGCTGCGCTGACGGATGTCCTGGTTGTTGCTCTGGCCGCCGGTGTTGAACACCGTGTCTTCGCGGTTGAACACATTGTACTGGAAGCCCGCCGTGCCGGCGTTGTCGTCGCGGAAGATGACGTACGACCGGCCGTAGTCCGAGAAGTTCAGCGCCGTCGGGTTGTAGGTGTACTCATAGAAGTCGAACTGGGCTTCGTTCAGGAAGCCTTCGCCCTGGTACTGGTGGCGCAGGACGATCGACGTCACGTCGGTGTTGATCTCGTTGGCGCGGCTGTAGGCGTTGTTTCCGCCGAAGTCGCGGATGTCGGCCTCGGTACGGTAGGTCGCGCTCAGGTCCAGCCGCTGGCGGTCATCGATCGACCACGACAGCTTGCCGAAGAACAGGTCTTCCTCGAACGGCGCGTCGAAGGTGCCCGTGTCGGCGCCGAACAGCGGCGCATAGGCGGCGCGGAACAGGGAAACGACGTTGCGGCGGGTTTCGTCCTTGCGCTCATAGGCGCCGAAGAAGTGCAGCCGGTCCTCGATGATCGGTCCACCGATCGACCCGCCGTATTGCAGGCGCTCGACGCCGACTTCGTTGCCCTGGTAGTTCTCGGCGGTCCAGTCGCTGTCCTGGTAGGTGATGAAGGCGTCGCCGGTCAGCTCGTTGGTGCCCGAACGGGTCACCGAGGTGATGATCGAGGACGAGGCCTGCTCATACTCGGCCTTGAAATTCTGGGAGATGACCCGGAACTCCTGGATGGCGACCTGCGGGAAGGGGTTGCCGCGGCTGTCGTCCTGACCGCCGACGCCGCCGTCGATGATGGTCGACTTCTGGTTCTGGCCGTCGATGAAGACGTTGATCGCCGAGGCGCCCTGGCCGCCCGCGGAGATGGTGCGCTCGGTCTCGCCTTCGGTCACCCGCACGCCGGGCGCGAGCGCCGCGAAGTTCAGGAAGTTGCGGCTGATCTGCGGCAGGTTGTTGATCTGGGTCTGGCTGACGTTGGTCGCGACTTCCGAGGTGCGCACCTCGAAGATGCGGCGGCCGGTGACAATCACGTCGTCGAGCTCGGAAGCGCCCGCGTCAGTGGAACCGGTTACAACGGGAGCCACATCAAGATCGAGCGTGGCGACCTGGCCCAGGGCGATGGTGATCTGGTCCTCGACCGACTGGCCGTCCGCCGAGGTGGCGTTGATCCGGTAGGTGCCGGGGCGCAGACCCGAGAGCACATAGCCGCCGTCGTCGCCGATGCGGCCGCGGCTGACATAGCCGGTGGCGATCTCGGTCGCCGTGATGGTGCCGCCGGCCTCGACCGCCTGGCCTTCATAGATCGTCCCCCGGAGGGTGGACGTGGCGCCCTGGGCCGAGGCCCCGCCGGCGCAGGCCAGCGAGACAGCCATGGCGAGGGCCGATGCGGCCCCCAGATACTGGATGGATTTGCGGGTCATCAGGTATTCTCCCCCTTCAGAGATAGCGTTTCGGCGAGGTCGTGAAGGCGCCCGCCGGAGTTGGAATGGGCGTGGTTCTGTGTCGCCGGTTTGCTTGACGGGCGTACGACCAGTTCAGGGCGCACGATCTCGCAGGCGGTGTCGGCGACGGCTTCGCCCGCTGCGTTGATGAGTCGGACGAGGCGCTCGAGCGCGCTCCGGCCGGTTTCAGCGATGTGGATTCTCAGGGTCGTCAGGGCCGGCCGGACCAGGCCGGCGATCGGCACGTCGTCGAAGCCGATGATGGCCATGTCTTCCGGGACCCGCAGCCCCGCGTCCTGGAGCGCCAGCATGGCCCCCACGGCCATATTGTCGTTGCCGGCGAAAACCGCGTCAGGCCGCAACTCGCGCCGCGCCAGTTCGACGCCCGCGGCATGGCCGGACGCCTGGGTGAACGCGCCTTCGACGACCGTGGTCGGCAGGCCCGCCTGCGCCATCGCCTGGAGATAGCCGGCCAGTCGGGCCTCGGCCTCGAGGTTGCCGGCGGGGCCTGAAATGTGGGCGATGCGGCGACGGCCGGTGGCCACCAGATGCTCGACCGCCAGGACGGCGCCGCCGTGGTTGTCGACGACGATCGACGGACGGCCGGCGTCGGCGCCGCCGTTCATCAGGAGGATCGGCGTCCGTCCGGCCAGGCCGGCGGCCAGGTTGGCGGCGTCCAGATGGGGTGACAGCACGATCAGGCCGTCGACCCGACCGCGCATGGAGCGAATGGCGGCGGACGCCTCCTCCGCGTCGTCGTGCGAGCTGGAGACGATCAGATGATAGCCCAGCGAACGGGCGGCGACGTCCATGCCGCGGATCAGTTCGGAGAAGAACTCTCCGTACAGGTCGGGCAGGATCACGCCGATCGTCTGGGTCTTGCTGGTGGACAGGCTGCGCGCCCCGGAGTGGGGCACGTACTGCAGCGCCCTGGCGGCCTCGAGGACCCGGTTCTTCGTGGCTTCGGTGACCGGGCCTGCGCCATTCAGCACGCGCGAAACCGAGGCGACGGAAACGTCGGCCCGTTCGGCGACATCGCGAATCGTGGCGGCCTTCATGCCGCCGTCGCCACGCAAATGTGCTGGATCGCCCTCGGCGCCAAAGTCCATCCTCCCTGAGTGTTTTCAGTCCCGGCCCGCTTTGCGCGAGTCCGTCTGAAAAAACCGTGTAACCGATTACATGACACACTAGCCATGGGCCCCGCAAGTGCCCTAGTTTGGCCACACCGAGGTTGTGCTGACGGTCCGACACGCGTACCGACCGCCGCCAAACCGCCCTTCCAGTCTGCGTTTCCGATCATCGAGGCCTTCGACTATGACTTCACAAAACACAGGTAACTATCGGTTTCCCGAAGGTTTTCTGTGGGGCGCCGCGACGGCCGCCTATCAGATCGAAGGCTCATCCATGGCCGACGGCGCGGGCGCCTCGATCTGGGACCGATTCAGCCACACGCCCGGGATGATGCTGAACGGCGACACCGGCGACGTGGCCTGCGATCACTACAATCGCTGGCGCGAGGACATCGAACTGATGACGCGCCTCAACCTCCAGGCCTACCGATTCTCGGTCAGCTGGAGCCGGGTGATGCCGGAGGGCCGCGGGGCCATCAACCAGAAGGGTCTGGACTTCTATGACCGCCTGGTCGACGGCCTGCTCGAGAAGGGCATCGAGCCCCTCTGCACCCTCTACCACTGGGACCTGCCGGCGGCGCTGGACGATCGCGGCGGCTGGCTGAACCCGGACATTTCCGACTGGTTCGCCGACTACGGCCAGGTCCTGTTCGAGAAATTCAAGGGCCGGGTGAAGACCTGGGGCACGATCAACGAGCCGTGGGTCATCGTAGACGGCGGCTATCTGCACGGCGCGCTCGCGCCCGGCCACAAGTCGGCCTTCGAAGCCATGATCGCCGGTCACAATGTGTTGCGGGCCCACGGCTCCGCGGTGAAGCGGTTCCGCGAAGTGGGCGAGGGCCAGATCGGCATCGTGCTCAACATCGAGCCGAAATACAGCGCCTCGGACAAGCCCGAGGACGAGGCCGCGCGCAAACGCGCCGAGGCCCAGATGAACCGTTGGTTCCTCGACCCGCTGATGGGTCGCGGCTATCCGGAAGAGCTGAAGGACGTTTACGGCGAGGCCTACCGCGAGTTCCCGCAGGAAGATTTCGACCTGATCGCCCAGCCGACCGACTGGATGGGCCTGAACTGGTACACCCGCTCGGTGCCCGAGAATGCGCCGGACGCCTGGCCCGTTCGCGCCCGTCCGGTCAAACAAATCCAGCACGCCCACACCGAGACCGGCTGGGAGGTCTATCCCCCTGCCCTCACCGACACCCTGGTGTGGCTGCATGAGCAGACCAACGGCCTGCCGCTGATGGTCACCGAGAACGGCTCGGCCTGGTACGATCCGCCCCACGCCATCGACGGGCGGGTCCACGATCCGATGCGGGTCGACTACCTCAAGAACCACCTGAAGGCCCTGCACGACGCCATCGGCAAGGGCGTCGACATCCGCGGCTATATGGCGTGGTCGCTGCTCGACAATCTCGAATGGTCGCTGGGCTATTCCAAGCGGTTCGGCATCACCCACGTGAACTTCCTCACCCAGGAGCGGACCATCAAGGATTCCGGGCTGCTCTACGCCGAGGTCATCAGGACCCACGGCGAGGTGCTGAACACGCTTTAGATTTCTCCCTCCCCCGAGGTGGGGAGGGATGTCGTCGCGCAGCGACGACAGGGTGGGGGGGGGAGTGCGAACCCTCAGCCGACCGGGCTTGGCGCCAGAGTTCCCCACCCGGGCTCGCGAAGGGCTCGCCGTCCCTCCACATGAAGGAAGGGAGAGGGCCGCGCGTCACCTCAGCCGTGCGTAGTAGGCTTCGATCAGGTCCAGGCGGGCGGCGTTTGGTATCGGCCCGGCCACCGGCCCTTCATTGGTGAACTCCAGCAGCCGGTCCCGCTCGGCCCCGAACTCCGGCCAGACCGGACGGTCCGGACCGTTGGGGTTTCCCGTGGCCGCAAAGGTCGTCCAGTAGTCGGCCATGGCCGTCGCCGCCCGCGCATCCCGCTCGCCCATCGGCCGGCCGACGGTGTGCAGGTTGTCGAACACATAGGGCCGCTCGGAGGCGTGGGTGGCACCGCCGCTCGGCTCCGGATTGGAGTCGGGCACCACATCGAAACGGTACAGCCAGGTCGGATGCCCGTTGGCTGCGTGCAGCCGCGCCAGATGCCGCCCCGGCTCGTTGAAGACCAGATCGCTCAGCACATGGGCGTCATAGCCCGCCTGCCCGCCATAGGCGTCCAGGAAGGCCGCCCGCTCCCCGGGCGTCATGGCGTCGTCCAGCGCGCCATAGGGGCTCAGCTCCGACGGCTTCATCCACCAGAACTCGGCGCTGTTGGCGCCGATGATCAGCGGCACGGGGGCTTCGCGGCCGGCGGCGAAGGCGGCCTCGACGTCTTCGGTGACCAGCGAACCATCGCGCACCAGCAGATCGCCGCCGTAGAAGCTCGGCGCCGGCGCGAGCATCGTCTCTGCGGGAATGGCCCGCAGCTGCGCCGCCGTCGCGCCTTGAAGGGCGAGTGTTTCGGCGAACGCCTGCCCCCGATCCTGCATCGACAGGCCGCCGTCACGGCGCGGCCGGTCGAGCGGGGTGCCCTCGTCGCGGCCGAGGCCGGACTGCACCACCGCCCGGTGGAACAGTCCGCGCGCCTGCGGCGCGATCATCAGCCGGGTGACCATCGTCCCGCCCGCCGACTCCCCGAAGACGGTGACATTGCCGGGGTCGCCTCCGAAGGCCGCAGCATTCCGGTTCACCCAGCGCAGCGCGCTGACGATATCCATCAGGCCGTAGTTGGCCGCCGGCTCGCCCGGCGCCCGCTCCGCCGCCAGCGCCGGATGGTCGAAGAAGCCGAGCCGTCCCAGCCGGTAGTTCACCGTCACCACCACCACGCCGCGCTTCGACAGGTTCGTCCCGTCGTACAGGGCCGCCGTGGCCGAGCCGTTGTTGAGCCCGCCGCCATGGATCCAGATCATGACCGGCAGCGGCTCCGCGCCCCGGTCCGCCGGCGTCCAGACATTCAGCGTCAGACAGTCCTCGCTCATCGGCAGGGGACCGACGCCGGGATCGCCATTGGCCGGCGGCTGGATGCAGAGGGCGCCGTAGTCGGCCGCCGACCGCTCTCCGTTCCAGCTTTCCGGTCGCCGCGGCATGCGCCAGCGCAGCGGCCCGACCGGAGGCGTGGCGAAGGGCACGCCCTTGTAACTGTCGACCCCCTGCGCCGCCACGCCGACCAGCACGCCCTGCTCCGTATGGGCCACGGGGACGGCGCGATCGGAATGTGGGGGAGACATCATCAGGGCGACCGCGGCGAAGATGAAAACTGGCGACATTCCGTCACTCTAGCCAAAGCCGCGGCCCTGGCCCACTCGTCCGGCGCCGGGATGAAACCGTTGTCCCCGGCAAGCGTTGCCACTTGCCGGGATTATGGCTGTCGCGAGAGGGCGGTCGGGGCTATTCGGGGACAGATGACAGCCATCGAATCCGACCTCGCGGCTGCGCTGAACGCCTCGCCGAACGCCTATTTCATTGTAGGCCCAGAGCTGAAATTCGTCTGGGCGAACCCAGCCTATCTGGCTGTAACCCAACGGACCGCCGCCGAACTCATTGGCACGCCGGTGTTTGAGGCCTTCGACGCCGGCCCGGGCCAGGAAGCCCCCGAGAGCACCCGACAGCTGCGTGCGTCGTTTGAAAAGGTATTCGCCACCGGCGTGCGTAACGACATCCCGGTGATTCACTATGCGATCCCCGTCCCGGACGCGGAGGGACGCCTGGCCTATGAGGACCGGTACTGGAGCGTCGTCCACACCCCGTTGCTGCGCGACGGCGTGGTCGCGCATGTCCTCCAGTACGCCATCGACATCACCGAACTCGAAAATCTCCGGCGTTCCGCGGCCCAGGAGGGAGCGGGGGCGCTCCACGCCATCGACGCCATCGTCGGCGGAGCCTTGCTCAGCGGCGCGCGCAGCGTCCAGGCCGACAACGCCCGGCTGGAGACCGAACGGCAGGGACTGATGGACCTGTTCATGCAGGCGCCGGGTTTTGTCGCGGTCCTGACCGGACCCGATCATGTGTTCCAGATCCACAACGGCGCCTACGCCCAGTTGATCGGGCATCGCGATATCAGCGGCAAACCCGTCAGCGAAGCTCTGCCCGAGGTGCAGGGCCAGGGCTATTTCGAGTTTCTCAACAGCGTCTACGCGACCGGTGAACCGTATGAGGGCCGCGCCAGCCGGGTCCAGCTCCAGCGCACGCCGGACGCTCCGCTCGAGTCCCGGTTCCTGGATTTCCTCTACCAGCCCATTCGGGACGCCCGCGGCGCCGTCGCCGGCATCTTCGTCCAGGGCCACGACGTCACCGAAACCGTCCGTGCGGCCGAGCGGCAGAAGCTGATGATCGACGAACTGAACCACCGGGTGAAGAACACCCTGGCCACCATCCAGTCGATCGCGATCCAGACGGCCCGGTCGCACGCCGATCCGGCGACCTTCGCCGAGAGTTTCCAGGCCCGTTTGATGGCCCTGTCCCACACCCACAACCTGTTGACCCGCAGCCACTGGGAGGGGGCCGATCTCGACGCGATCCTGCAGCATGAAACCGAGGCGCATGGCTCGCACCGCGTCAGCCTGAACGGCCCGCCCGTGGCGCTCGAGCCGGCGGCGGCCCTCTCGCTGGGCATGATCTTCCACGAACTGGCGACCAACGCCGCCAAATACGGCGCCCTGTCCGCGCTCGAGGGTCGGGTGATGGTGGACTGGGCCGTCGCCAACCAGCTGCGGCCCGAGCTGAAGCTGACCTGGCGCGAGGTTGGAGGACCGCCGGTCGCGCCGCCGGAGCGCCGGGGCTTCGGCAGTCGACTGATCGAACGAAACGTGCGCCATGATCTGGCGGGCGAGGTCAAACTGGCCTACGCAAGCGACGGTTTCAGCGCGGAATTCTCGGTTCCGCTCCAGAGGGATAGAACATCATGACCCAGATTTTGACGGGTCGCCGCGTTCTGGTGGTCGAGGACGAATCCCTGGTCGCCATGCTGCTTGAAACCATCCTCGAAGACATGGGCTGCACGCCCGTCGGCCCGGCGGGCACGATCGAGGACGGGCTGGCCATGGTCGCCGACCCTGAGCGGCTGGACGCCGCCCTGCTCGACGTCAATGTCGCCGGCCGCCAGGTCTTTCCGGTCGCCGAGGCGCTCAAGGCCCGCGGCGTGCCCTTCGTCTTCTCGACCGGCTATGGCGAAAGCGGTCTGCCCGACGAATGGCGCGGTCACGCCACGGTGCAGAAGCCCTTCACCGAAAGCGCCATCCGCGCGGCCCTGATGAAGGCGATGGGCGTCGAGAACGCTTAGGGCTTAGGGCTTAGGGCTTAGGGCTTAGGGCTTAGGGCTTAGGGCTTAGGGATTGGGGATTAGGGATCAGGGATGAGGAGTGTCAGCGACAGACACCCTCGATAGCAGTGACCGCCACGTCGTGCGCTTCAGCGCCTAAGCTCTAAGCTCTAAGCTCTAAGCTCTAAGCCCTAAGCCCTAAGCCCTAAGCCCTACCTTCCCAAATCCTTCAACACCGCCCGCGCTGCATTGTGCCCCGGCGCGCCGGTGACGCCGCCGCCCGGATGCGCGCCCGAGCCGCACAGATACAGCCCCGGAACCGGCATGCGGTGATCTGCGTGGCCCAGCACGGGCCGGGCGCTGAACAGCTGGTCCAGCGTCAGCCGCCCGTGGAAGATGTCGCCGCCGACCAGCCCGAACCGCCGCTCCAGATCACGGGGACCCAACGCCAGCCGCCCGACCACGGAGGCCTTGAACCCCGGCGCATGGCGGTCGACCGTCTCGATCATCAGGTCCGCCACCGTATCGCGATGCTCGTCGCCCAGCATCGGGTCGACATGCTGGCAGAACAGGCTGGCGACGTGCTGTCCCGCGGGGGCCAGGCTGTCGTCCAGGGTCGAGGGAATCAGCATTTCGACGATCGGCTGCGACGACCAGCCGTTCAGCCGCGCCTCGGCGTGCGCCCGGTCCATATAGGCCAGCGACGGGGCCATGATGATGCCGGCGGTCAGATGGTCGCCGGTCCCCGGCAGCGATGTGAAGTTTGGCAGCTCCGACAGGGCGACGTTCATGCGGAACGTCCCTGACCCGGACTGGTAGTTCCCGATCCGCTCGCGGAAGTCCGCGGGCACGACAGCCTCGTCCACGAACCGTTCGAACAGCAGCCGCGGATGCAGGTTCGACACGACGGCCCTCGCCCGCTCCACATCGCCGGCCTCGGTCACCGCCCCGACGGCGCGGCCCTTTTCGGTCAGGACCCCGGCGACCGGCGTGTCCAGGCGCACATCCACACCCTGTTCGGCGCAGGCCGCCGCCATGGCCTGGGTGATGGCGCCCATGCCGCCGATGGCGTGCCCCCAGACGCCCTTGCGCCCGTTCACCTCGCCGAAGACGTGGTGCAGCAGCACATAGGCCGAGCCGGGCGTATAGGGGCTGGCGTAGTTGCCGACGACGCTGTCGAAGCCGAACAGGGCCTTGATCGGATCACTTTCGAACCAGCCGTCCAGCCAGTCGCCCGCCGACTTGGCGAACAGGTCGAGCAGGTCGCGCCGCCCCTGCGTATCCAGTCCCGCCGCCTGTTTGCCCAGCGACGCGCCCTTCAGCAGTTCGGGCAGCATGGCCATCCAGCCGCCTTCCACCACGTTCGGCGGCGCCTTCAGGATCCAGTCCCGCAGGACCGCGGCAATGACCTCGAGCCGGCGCTCGTATTCCGGCAACCGCTCCGCATCGCGCGCCGAGAATTTCGCCAGCTCGCCCTGCGTCCGCCCCTCGCCCGCGAGGAAATGGCGGCCGTCGTCGAAAGGCAGGAAGTTGGACACCTTGCGCTCGACCACCCGCAGGCCGTGCCGCGCCAGCTCCATGTCCGCGATGACCTTCGGGTTCAGCAGGCTGACCGTGTAGCTGGCGGTCGAGTTGCGGAATCCGGGGTGGAACTCCTCCGTCACCGCCGCCCCGCCGACCACATGCCGCCGCTCCAGCACCGTGACCTTCAGCCCGGCCCGCGCCAGATAGAAGGCGCAGACGAGGCCGTTGTGGCCTCCGCCGAGGATGACGACGTCGCTGTGGGTTGTGGTCATTCCTTCTCCTACCGCGACTGGCTGGCCGGGCAAGACCGCGCCACCGCCCCGCCACATTGGACGCGCCACATCGTCGATGGACAGGGAGAAAAACCATGGGTCAATCTCATCGCGCCGCCCGCCGCTGGTTGGCCGTCGCCGTGACGACCGCGGCACTCGGCCTTTCGGCCTGCGTCGGGGTCCTGGATCGGTGCGCCGATGGCCTCAATCCACCGCCGGGCGGCTGGGATCGTCACGGACCCGGCTGAACAGGCTCCTCCTCCGGTCGATGCACCAGAGACACCAGCACCACGCTGATCATCATCAGCAGGAACCAGCTGCCCAGCTTGGCCAGCGACACCGGCTCCCAGCCGTCCTCCTGACCCGGATAGGCCCAGGCCTGGGCGTATGTGCCGACGTTCTCGGCCAGCCAGATGAAGACTGCGACGAGGAAGAAGCCCAGCAGGAACGGCATCCGCCGCCGCTTGCGGTCCGGCGTGAAATAGAACCAGCCGCGCCCGAAAAGCACCGCCGTCAGGGCGAACAGGCCCAGGCGGATGTCCGGCAGCCAGTGATGGGCGAAGAAGTTGACGTAGATGGCCGCCGCCAGCACCCAGGTCGTCCACAGCGGCGGATAGTGGCGGAATTTGATGTCGAAGATGCGCCAGATGCGGGCGATGTAGCTGCCGACCGCCGCATACATGAAGCCCGAAAACAGCGGCACCATGCCGATGCGCAGGAGGCTGTCCTCGGGATAGATCCACGATCCGTGCTGCGTCTTGAACAGCTCCATGATGGTGCCGACGACGTGGAAGACGAAGATAACCCTCGCCTCCTCCCAGCTCTCCAGCTTGAGGATCAGCATCGCCGCCTGGATGGCCAGGGCCGCGACCACGAGGAAGTCGTAGCGGCTGACCGGCGCCCCCTCGGGCCACCAGAGGTGCGTCGCCAGCAGCAGGGCCAGCATCGCCCCGCCGAACAGACAGGCCCAGCCCTGCTTGATCCCGAACATGAGGAATTCGAAGCCGTAGCGGGACCAGGCGGCGCGGTCGGCCCCGGTCTGGAGCCGCAGCAGCCAGTGCCGGCCCCAGGTCTCGAGCGGAAGGCGGAGGGGTTCGGTCAAGGCAGCCGCCGGCTCGCCGCCCGGAAGTCCCGGGGCGTCACACCGACCTGCGCCCGGAAGGCGCGATTGAACGGTCCGACGGACCCGAACCCGCACTCGAAGGCGACCTCCAGAATGGACTGGCCCTGATCCGGGTCGGCCAGCAGCCGTTTCGCGCGCTCAATCCTGTGGTGGTTGATCAGCCGGTTGAAGTTCGGGAAGCCCAGAACGGTGCTGATGCACTGGGAGACCTTGTATTCCGGCTGGCCCAGCCGCGCGGCGACGTCGCCGATCCTGAGGTCCGGCCGGACGTCGATCGCTTCGTCGCGCAGCAGGCCCAGAAGCCGTTCGGCAAGGCGCGCATCCTCATCCGTCGGCGCGCGGCGCGCCGATCTCGCCCCGTCTGCCTGAGCGAGGGGGTGGCGCAGACGAAACCAGACCGCCGCGGCCGCCCAGGCGAGGCCGACGACCGCGCAGCCGATCCGGATCAGGTCGGTCCGCCAGGCCTCCGCGGGATCCGGGCTGGTGGCGCGCAGCCCCAGAACGGCGACGGCGACCAGCGACGCGTAGATCGCGAGGAAGACGATCCGGAAGCGCTTCTCCAGCGGCGACAGGTCGCCCCGGCGCGAATGGAAGGGCTCCACGAAGGTCAGCAGCAGGGCGGCCGAGCCGCTGAGCCCATAGACATTGCCGGCGAAGCGGGAGAGGTCGCCGTCGGCCGGCAGGAGCACGGTCAGGGCGCCGGCGACCGCGATCACCGTCGCAACGATGCGCGGCCACCAGACATCGCGGAGCGCGGGATCGAACAGGGCCCGGGTCAGCAGCCAGGCCCATCCGCAGGCTCCGACGCCGACGAGCGAGAACAGCAGTCCCGCGGGACCCTCGGTCAGCCTTCCTGCGATGTAGCAGACGAAGGACACCGCGCAGAGCGCCCCATAGGCCTCAAGACGGCCGGGCGCCCGCAGGGGCCATGAGGTCCGGCTGAGGTCGGGAAGGCTGGGAACTGGCTGCGTGGACACCGATCCTCCCGGGGCGCCGCCAATTCATGACCCGCCCGCACGGCCCTGTCCAGCGCGTCGCAGCGCGGCCGTGACGGTCCCGCGCAGGAAATTTCTGGCCGATTTCCAAATCGGCGAGACGCCCTGCCGACATCGCCCGCATCCCTGCCGACGCTCCGCATTCCGGGGTCTGTCGGGAGACGTCATGTCCAGCCAATCTTCACCGGCGCCCGTGAAGGGCGCCGCCGCCGGAGCCCTGCGTTGGGCGGGCATTCTCTGGTTCCTCGTCGCCGCCGTCGGCCAGGCGGCGTTCATCGGGTTCATCCTGGCCTTCTACGGTACGCGGACCGTCGCCGGGAATTTCGCCGGCTGGAACGACAAGCCGCTGATCGACGGCTACATCGCCGGCGATCAGACCGGCAATTTCATCTTCGCCGCCCATGTCCTGCTGGCGTCGGTCGTGACGTTCGCGGGGCTGATGCAACTCACCCCTTCGATCCGGCGCGCCTTCCCGGCCCTGCACCGCTGGACCGGGCGGACCTTCCTCGTCATCGCCTGTTTCATGGCGTTGAGCGGCGCCTGGCTGACGATCATCCGGGGGACATCGCTGTCCGCCGTCTCCTCCGTCGCCATTCTCATCGACGGACTGTTGATCCTCGTCTTCGCCGGCCTGGCATGGCGGCATGCCGTCAAGCGACGGTTCGACCTGCACCGCATCTGGGCGATGCGCACCTTCATGGTGGTGAGCGGCGTCTGGTTTCTCAGGGTCGGGCTGATGGGCTGGGTGGTGGTCAACCAGGGGCCCGTCGGCATGTCGGACCATCTGTCCGGCCCGGCGGACATCGTGCTCGTATTCGGAAGCTACCTGATCCCGCTGGTCCTGCTGGAACTCTATTTCAGGGCCGGTCGCAGCAGCCACGCGATCCCGAAGGTGCTGGTCGCCGCACTGGTCCTGGGGGCGGCGGCGTTCACGGCGGTCGGCGTCTTCGGAACCATCGCCTTCATGTGGGGGCCGCACCTCTAGGCGGGTGCTGCGGAGACGCGCCTATTTCGCGAACAGCTGGCCGAGGTCATCGAAGGCCTTCATCTCGATGGCGTTGCCGCTGGGATCGCGGAAAAACATGGTGGCCTGCTCACCCGGTTCGCCCCTGAACCGGACATGGGGCTCGATCTCGAATGACACGCCCGCGGTGAGGAGGCGGTCGGCCAGCGCCTGCCAGTCCTTCATCTCCAGCACCACGCCGAAATGGGGCACCGGGACCTGATGGCCGTCGACCGCATTGCCGCCGACGTCGGCCGTCTCCATCCCCGCAACGAGGTGGGTCACGATCTGATGGCCGTAGAAGTCGAAATCGATCCATTCCGCCGAACTGCGCCCCTCGGGGCAGCCCATGGTCCCGCCCCAGAACCGTCGCGCGGCGTCGAGGTCATGGACGGGAAAGGCGAGGTGAAACGGACGGATCGACATGGGGCGGCTCAGCCCCGGCCGCGATAGGTCGGCACGCCCTGGTCCGGCAGCCACAGTCCTTCCGGCGCCACGCCCGTCTGCCAGAAGACGTCGATCGGGATGCCGCCGCGCGGATACCAGTAGCCGCCGATGCGCAGCCATTTCGGCTGCAGCAGGTCGGCGATCTTCCGCCCGATGGCCACGGTGCAGTCCTCATGGAAGGCGCCGTGGTTGCGGAAGGCGGTCAGGTAAAGCTTCAGGCTCTTGGACTCGACCAGCCAGTCGCCCGGCGCATAGTCGATGACGATATGGGCGAAGTCCGGCTGGCCCGTCACCGGGCACAGGCTGGTGAACTCGGGCGCCGTGAAGCGCGTCAGATACAGCATCCCCGGATGGGGGTTGGGCACCCGCTCGAGTTCGGCGGTTTCCGGGCTGGTGGGCTGGGCGGTGTGCTGGCCGAGCTGGTGCAGGCCTGAGGTGTCAGTGGTCATGGGGGGCGATGTAGCGGGTTCGACTGTCGGCGTCATCCGGGTGGTTGGTGATTGGTGATCGCGCGCGCCCTGCCAGTGGAAGGGCGGCGCGGACCGCGCCGTCGCACAGGCGGCAGCCAGCCACCAATCACCAACCACCAGCCACCTCTTCCATTTGCCTTCCCCTGCGTCCCCCCGCTATCCGTAGCCAAAGACAACCCGGGGAAACGTCATGGCCATTCCGACTTCGCTGCAACACGGTCTGAAGCTGCCGGTCATCGCGGCTCCCATGTTCCTGGTCTCCGGGCCGGATCTGGTGGTCGAGACCTGCAACGCCGGCGTCATCGGCACCTTCCCGTCGCTGAACCAGCGCACCACCGAGGGCTATCGGGAGTGGCTGCACGACATCAAGTCGCGCCTGAACACCGACGCCGCCGCCTTCGGGGTCAACCACATCGTCCATCCGACCAATCCGCGGCTGATGGCCGACATGATGGTGTCGGTCGAGGAGAAGGTGCCGCTGATCATCACCTCGCTCGGCGCGGTGCGCGACGTGGTCGAGGCGGTGCACGGCTATGGCGGCGTGGTCTTCCACGACATCGCCAATGTCCGGCACGCCCGCAAGGCGGCCGAGGCGGGCGTCGACGGCCTGATCCTGGTGGCCAACGGCGCCGGCGGCCATGCGGGGGTGGTCAACCCCTTCGCCCTCGTCGAGGAGGTCCGCTCCTTCTACGACGGGACCATCATCCTGTCCGGCTGCCTGTCGACCGGCGGCGACGTGGCGGCGGCGATCATGATGGGCGCCGACTTCGCCTATATGGGCACCCGCTTCATCTCGACGACGGAGTCGATGGCCCAGGCCGAGTACAAGCAGATGATCGTGGAGTCCGGGGCCTCGGACATCACCTACACCCCCGCCGTCTCGGGCATTCCGGCCAATTTCCTGACGCCCTCGCTGGTCGCCAACGGCATCGATCCGAAATCCCTGCCCGAGCACAAGCTCGACATGGCCGACGAAGCCAAGGCCTGGAAGACCGTCTGGTCCGCCGGCCAGGGCTCGGCCGGCGTGCGTGATGTTCTGCCCACGGCTCAGCTTATCCATCGGCTGACGGACGAATTTACGCAGGCCTGTAACAAATTCGACAAGAAGCGGCTCTAGACCCCGCCCCGTTCAAACGAGGCGACTCACACATGCTCCGCACCCTGACGACCGCCGGTGTTCTGGCGACGACCCTGCTGGCCTTCGCCGTCCCGGCCGCCGCGCAGGAAGCCCCGGCCGGCGCCTGGGCCTTCGCTGTCGGCGCGGCCACGGACAACCGTTCCAAGGGTGCGTCCAAGTCCGACGGCGACGCCTATGTCTGGGGTGAGGCCGAATGGGAGAACGCCTCGGGCCTGATCTATGGCGGGGCCGGATTCCAGACCATCAAGAGCTCCAGCGGTTCTGACCTCGAGCTTGAGGTCGGCTTCGGCGTGCGGCCCGAGATCGCCGGTTTCGACCTCGACCTCAGCGCCACCCACAAGTCCCAGGTCGACGCCGCCTCCGGTTATGACGACAACGCCTGGGAGCTGACCGCCGACGTCAAACGCTCCATCGGCCCGGCCAGCGGCCGCGTCCGCTTCCAGTATTCGCCCGACGGCATGGGCGGGACCGAGGCCTGGACCTGGGTCGAGGCCCGCCTCGGCTGGGACTTCACCGACCGCCTCGAAGGCACGGCCGCGATCGGCCGCCGCGAACAGGACAACAGTCTCGACTACACGGCCTGGAATGCGGGCGTGACCTACGCCCTCACCGACAAGATCGACGCCGAGCTGCGCTACTACGCCACCGACGCCGACGTTCCCGGCGAGCAATATGCCGACAGTCTGGTGGCCGGGATCAGCCTGGCGTTCTGATCCTGCGAGAGAGGCCCTCGCATTTCGCGCGGGGGTCACTATCTAGGTCAAATGAGCAGCCATCGCCCGACGACCCTCGAACGCGCCTACGAACTGGCGCGTGGCGGAGGCTGCCGCACCGTCGGCGAGATCAAACAGGCCCTCCAGGCCGAAGGCTTCGAGCGGATTCAGGATTCCCTGTACGGCCCGACCCTGACGGCCGCCCTGCGCAAGCTCTGCCAGGAGCATTATGTCGCCGCGCCCGAGGGCGAAGCGGCCGAATAGCCAGGCGGGACGCCCGCCTTGATTTTGGCGCGGCTCCAGTCCAAAAGCGTTTTGTCGAGCTCTCTGCGAAACGCCACCCTCTGCTTTCGCACTGAGGTCTAGCCGCTCCTTTCAGACCCGACAGACCGCAGGGGCTTTTCCCTGTGGCCAACTGCTAGCGGAGGTCCTGAAAATGGCTACCGGCACTGTTAAATGGTTCAACTCCACCAAGGGCTACGGCTTCATCCAGCCTGACGACGGCGGCAAGGACGTTTTCGTCCACATCTCGGCCGTCGAACAAGCGGGCCTGCGCGGCCTCGATGAAAACCAGAAGGTTTCCTACGAAATCGAGCGCGACAAGCGTTCGGGCAAGGAATCGGCTGGTCAGCTGAAGACCGAAGGCTGAGTTCACGCGTCGGTCTGACCGACGCATGATTTCGACGGCGGCGAGGGCGAAGGCCTTCGCCGCCGTTTTGCTGTCCGGCCGCCCGCGCAACGCGAAACAGGCGTCCCGGATGCAGGCCGTGGCCAGAGGCCGCAGGGCCGCATCCGCGAGCCGGCCGCCGTCGTCCTTCCGCCCGAGCCGTAACGACGGCCGCTCAGGAGAGACCTTATGACCATGACCCCCACCCGCGCCGCCCTTCTCGCCGCCATCGCCGGCGGCGCCCTGCTGACCGCCGCCTGTTCTTCCATGGGTGGCATGGATTCGATGGACGCCGGCGCCGACGCCCCGGCGACCGTGATGGTCGGCGGCGCCGCCATGTATCCGACCCGCACGATCGTCGAGAACGCCGTGAACTCGCGCGACCACACCACCCTGGTCGCCGCCGTGACCGCGGCCGGCCTGGTCGAGACCCTGTCGGGCCCCGGCCCCTTCACCGTCTTCGCCCCGACCAACGCCGCCTTCGCCAAACTGCCTGCGGGCACGGTCGAAACCCTGGTCCAGCCGGCGAACAAGGCGACCCTGACCAAAATCCTGACCTACCACGTGGTCCCGGGCCGGGTGAGCGCGGCCGACCTGATGGCGCAGATCCGCTCGGGCGGCGGGCAGGCGCGCCTGACCACCGTCGAGGGCGGCGTGCTCACCGCCTCCCTGCGCGGCGGTTCCGTGATCCTCACGGACGAAAAGGGCGGCGTCGCCACCGTGACCCAGGCCGACGTCTTCCAGTCGAACGGGGTCATCCACGTCACCGACAGCGTCTCCATGCCCAACTGACGAACGCCCGGCGGAGCTCGCATGCGCGGGCTCCGCCTCCGCCTTCCGGAATCACCGCGCTTGCTATTGCCGGGTAAAGCGCCCATCTGGGGCTACGTCGATCTCACTGCGAAACGCTGCTGCCCCTTTGCATCGCGCACCGAGGTCCAAAGCCGATCCCATTCAGACCCGACAGGCCGACCCGGAACCTCTTCCGGCGGTCAACGCCTAACGGAGGTCTCAAAATGGCTACCGGCACTGTGAAATGGTACAACTCCACCAAGGGTTACGGCTTCATCGCCCCCGATGACGGCGGCAAGGACGTGTTCGTCCACGCCTCGGCCGTTGAAACGTCCGACCTGGGCACGCTCAACGAAAATCAGAAGATCTCCTACGAAGTCGAACGCGACTCGCGTTCGGGCAAGGAATCGGCCGGTCGCCTCAAGGCTGCCGAATAGTTTCCGACAAGCGACCCTGCCGGGATTGATTTCCGGCTGACGGAAGGGCCGGCCGCCGAACAGGCGCCGGCCCGACTGTTTTTCAACTCCAGGAGATGCCGATGACCCCGCTGGCCGAAAAGCTCCCGACCATGACCGACGCCGATCTGAAGGCCCTGCGCCTCAATGCGGTCCGTCTGTCCGAGAGCGGCTCTCCCACCAAGATGGCCACCGCCGCCGAACTGGTGCCCCTGATCGACGCCGAAACCGCCCGCCGCGCCGCCGACAAGACGACAATCGCCGTCAAGAAGCCCCGCGCGCCCGCGAAGAAAAAGGTCGTCCCGGCGACCGGCCACCAGACCGCCCTGCCGGACTCGAAGGCCGCCTGAGACCACACGCCCCTCCCACCGTCATCCTCGGGCTTTGACCCGAGGATCCGACGTGGGGCCGGGCTCAGCGCCCGAAGGAGGCCCGCGAAACGGGCCGTGCCCCATCCCCGGAGCACCGGATGGTCTGATCCTCGGGTCAAGCCCGAGGATGACGGCGTTAGAGGTGCGATGTCCGGCGGCGATGGCGTCGCTCGCGCACGATCAACCCAGCGCCTGATCCAGATCCGCGATCAGGTCCTCGACCTCCTCGACGCCGACGGACAGCCGGATCAGGTTCTCCGTCACCCCGCCCGCCTCGCGCACCTCCTTCGGCACCGAGGCGTGGGTCATGATGGCCGGGTGGTTGACCAGGCTTTCGACCCCGCCCAGCGATTCCGCCAGGGTGAAGACCTGCACCCGCTCCAGCACGCGCCTGGTCCGCTCCAGATCGCCGTCGATCAGGGCCGTGACCATGCCGCCGTAGCGGCCGTTCATCTGGCGTGACGCCAGTTCGTGCTGCGGATGGCTGATCAGGCCGGGATAGATCACTTTCGCGATCCCCTTGCGGTCCTCAAGCCAGCGCGCCACGGCCAGGGCGTTTTCATTGTGCGCCTTCATGCGCAGGCCCAGGGTCTTCAGGCCCCGGTTGGCCAGGAAGGCGTCGAACGGCCCCATCACCCCGCCGACCGAGTTCTGCAGGAACTTGATCTCCTTCGCGAGGTCCGGGTTCGCCGTCACCAGCGCCCCGCCGATGATGTCTGAGTGCCCGTTCAGATATTTGGTCGCCGAATGCATGACCACATCGGCGCCCAGCTTCAGCGGCTGCTGGCTCCACGGCGTGGCGAAGGTGTTGTCGACGATCAGCAGCAGGCCATGCGCCTTCGCAATCTTCGACAGGCCGGCGATGTCGGCCAGTTTCATCAGCGGATTGGTCGGCGTTTCCGCCCAGATCAGCTTCGTCTTCGGCGTGATGGCGGCCTCGACCGCCGCCAGATCGCTCAGGTCGACATAGGCGAAATCCAGCCCCATCGACCGGCGCCGCACCCGCTCGAACAGCCGCCATGAGCCGCCATACAGATCGTCGCCGGTGATGATGTGCGAGCCGGCGTCCAGCAACTCCAGCGCCGTCGAGGTCGCCGCCATGCCGCTGGCGAAGCCGAAGCCGTGCGTCCCGCCTTCCAGATCGGCCAGGCAGGCCTCGAACGCCTCGCGGGTCGGGTTCTTGCCGCGGGCGTATTCATAGCCCTTGTTCACGCCCGGGCTTTCCTGGGCGTAGGTCGAGGTCGCGTAGATCGGGGTCATCACCGCGCCGGTGGTCGGGTCCGGACGCTGGCCCGCGTGGATGGCGCGGGTCGAAAAGCCCTGACTGTTCTTCAGCGATGCCATGAGTGATCCAGTTACTGTGAGAGGCGGCCGATATTGCCGGCATAGAAGGCCGAAGCGCGGGTGAATATCTCGACCCATTCCGGCGGTCTGAAGAGATGGCCAGCGCCGGCGACCACTTCAACCCTTACATTGACTTGCCGCTCTCTCAGAAACTCGACCCACCGCGCTGTGTTCCGGGGCAGGACGTGGGTGTCGTTCTCGGCCCGGATGATCAGGACCGGTATCCGCCTGCGGGGCGGCCGGGGCGTATAGACGTCCACGCCCCCGGCCAGACCGATCGCCGCCGCCGCCCGGCTGTTGCCCAGGGCGCCGTCGACCGCGACATAGGAGCCGAGCGAATAGCCGAACATCGCCGTCCGGCGACGGTCCACGCCGCGGTCGATGAACCAGTCGATGCCGTGCTCGCCGACATCGCGCCAGGCCTCCATCATCGCCGGCGGCCGGATGCCGTCATCGGCCGCCGCGTCGGTGAACAACGGCGTCAGCACTTCATAGCCGTCGGCGGCGAACCGCATCGCCAGCTCGTGCCAGGGCCCCCGGCTGACGATGTTGGTGCCCGAGCCGTGCATCATCACGATGGCCGCGCGCCGCCCCTCGCCGACCGGCCGGTAGTGGATGGCGCGGATCGGCTTGCGGTGGCTCAGGAAAGTCAGACCTTCCCAGGTCGGGACCTCCGTTTGCGGCGCCCAGCCTCCGCTTGTCACGCCGGCCGCGACGGCGGCCAGCACGCTACGACGGTGCATGTCCCGCCTCCGTGCGGTTTTCCAGGAAGGTGCGGGTCCGCCCCATGACCGCGCACCATGTGGGCAGATCGTACTGGTGTCCGTCGAACTCGAGGCCCTCGACCTCAACCATGGCGCCGGCCCGGCCGAGGTCGGCTGCGAGGTCCAGCGTCGCGCGCACCGGAACGGCCTCGTCGCGACGGGCGTGCATCAACAGGAAAGACAGATCCCGGCCGGCAAGGCTCTCTTCGACATCGCCGCCCCCCGCCACCAGCACCGCCGAGTGGATCGGGCTGCCGGACACCGTGGCGGCGGTCAGGGCGACGCCTGCGCCGCGGGAGTAGCCCCACAGCGCCACCCGGTCCTGCGACACGCCCGGCTTGCCGGCCAGCTGGGCCGCCGCATCCAGCGCGGCCTGACGCCAGGCCCGCGCGTTCACCAGCCGCCGACCCTGGGCGGGCGCATCGGCGTCGAAATAGGCCGGCAGCATGACCCAGTAGCCGCGCGACGCCAGCTGGATGGCGTGGGCGTCGAACAGGATCGAGTTCATCTCGAACCCGGTCCCGCCATGCAGCATCACCAGACCGGCGCCGTTGGGCTCTCCCCGCGGCGTATAGAGATAGGCCCGGATCGGACGGCCCCGGCTCTCGAAGCTGACCAGGGTCCTGGCCGCCTGGACGGCGACATCGTCGCTGCAGCCGGGGATGCCGACACGCGGCGGGGCCGGATCCGTCTGGGCCATGGCGACCGGTCCGCCCGCCGTGGCCGCCAGCAAACCCAGCGCCGCAATGAGACTGTGGCGCACCGGTGCGCTACGGCGCGGGGGACGCCGCCGCCGGCAGCAGGTTGGCGTCGAGGAAGCGCCGCGTGTGCTGGAACACCTCGCACCAGACCGGGGCGGTCATCGAGGGGTCGCGGGACGTCAGCATCTGGACCTCGACGGTCGCCCCGCGGCGGCGGAGGTCTGCGGCGAGATCGCGCATCGTCGCGGGCGAGATGATGGGGAAGGTGGAATATCCTTCGATGAGCATCATCGGCAGCTCCCGGCGACCGCGTTCAGGCTCGTAGATGTCCTTGCCCGTCGCGACCCCGATGGCCACCCGGGCCGTGGAGTCCGGGTTGGCCGAACCGTCCGTGGCGACGAAGCCGCCGAGCGAGAAGCCCCAGATGCCGACCCGGGCCGGATCGACGCCTTCCAGCGTTCCCATATAGGTGACCGCATCGCGGCCGGCCTCTTCCCAGAGACGGATGTCGGCGGCGCGCCACGGCACCCTCCGGGCGCGAGCCTCGAAATAGTTCGGCACGAGGACATGGTAGCCCCGGGCCGCCAGCTGGATCGCGTGCGGATCGAAGGAGTGAGCATCGACGGTCAGCCCTTCCGAACTGTGCAGCAACACCACCGCCGCACCGTTGGCCGGACCGGTCGGCTTGTAGATCAGGGCGCGGACCGTCTGCGATCGGCTGATGTACTCGGCATTCGCGCGCGTGGCCCGCTGCGGCACGTCGTCGGAGCATCCCGCCGGAGCGGCCGCCTGGGCCCAGGCGCTGGAGGCCATGCCGAAGAGCGCGGCGGCGGCGATGGCGGCGATAGCCGAGGTCGGAAAACGTTTCATAGAAGGGCCTCAACAGCATTTCATCGGTATGGCGCCCAGTCAGGACCACATTTTCGCCGCCGTCCAGTCAACTCGCCTCATTTCCACCGCTGGTTCGCCACAAAGGCCCGCCGCCGCCGGTCGCCGCCTAGCGGTTCAGGCTCAGATGGTTGATCAGGTCCGTGCGCGTAATCAGGCCCACGAACTGCTCTCCGTCCAGCACGATCGCCACACGGTCGCGGTCAAACAGGGGGATCAGGGCGTCCAGACCCTCGCCCACCTGCACCGTATCGAGGTCGCGGGTCATGGCCGAGGCGACCGGGCGGGCGAACCGTTCCTTGCGGGTGATCTCGTCGGTGTTCATCACATGGACCAGATCGCTCTCGTCCAGAATGCCGACCAGCCGGCCGTCCTGGATGATGGGCAACTGCGAGACATCGGCGCCGCGCATGCGCTTGAACGCCGTGTCCAGCGTGTCCCCAGGCCCTGCGACGACCACGTCGCCATTCTGGTATTTGCGGCTGATCAGGTCCGACAGATCGCCGTGCATCGGCTGACCGCCCAGACCCTGATCGGCCAGCCAGGCGTCATTGTAGACCTTGGACAGGTATTTCGCGCCCGTATCGCAGACGAAGGTGACGACCCGCTTCGGCTCCGTCTGCTCGCGGCACCAGCGCAGGGCGCTGGCGATCAGGGTGCCCGAGGACGAACCGGCCAGCACGCCTTCCTTCAGAAGCAGTTCCCGCACGGTGGCGATCGCCTCGGCGTCGGGGATGGAATAGGCCTTGTCGATCAGGCTCATATCCGCCGTGTCGGGCACGAAATTCTGGCCGATGCCCTCGACGGTGTAGCTGCCTTCCGGCCCCGGCACGCCCTCATTGACGAGTCCGGCCAGGGTCGAGCCGACGGGATCGGCGAGGATGATCTTCGCGTCCGAACCGACGCTTTTCAGATAGCGGGCGATGCCGGTGATGGTGCCGCCCGAGCCGATGCCGGCGACGAAGGCGTCGATGTCGCCCCCCATCTGTTCGTAGATTTCCGGCCCCGTGGTCTGGAAATGGGCCAGCGAATTGGCGTCGTTGGCGAACTGGTTGACGTAGAATCCGCCCGGGATCTGCTGCGCCAGCCGCTCGGCCATGTCGGTGTAGTATTCCGGATGCCCGTGCGGCACGTCCGAACGCGTCAGACGAACATCGGCCCCCATCGCCCTGAGATGCTGGATTTTTTCCTTGGACATCTTGTCCGGGATGACCAGAAGCACCTTATATCCCTTGGCCTGACCCACGAGCGTCAGCGCCAGACCGGTGTTGCCGGCCGTCGCCTCGACGATGGTCCCGCCGGGTTTCAGAAACCCCTCCGCCTCGGCCGCCGCGATCATCGACAGCGCGATGCGGTCCTTGATCGACCCGCCCGGGTTCTGCGCCTCAAGCTTGAGGAACAGACGGCAAGGGCCGGTGTCGATCTTCGTCACCTCCACCATCGGCGTCTTGCCGATCAGGTCCAGCAATGAGCCGGTCGGACCGGACAGGACAGGCGTGGCGGCCAGCGACATTCAGACAACTCCAGAGGTTTCAGCGCCGGAAGCTAGGCGCGCCCTCTCCCCATCACAAGCCGCACAAGATTTCGCCTCCGAAGAGGCCTCGCGTGCGTTATCAAGGATACAAATGAGCAAATCACCCCGCCGGCCCGTCGCCGGACTCCCCGACGAAGCCACGCTGATCGCCTTCCTCCGCGAAGCCGGATCAGCCGAGAAAACCGATATCGCGCGCCACTTCGGCCTCAAGGGCGGCGAGCGTCGCGCCCTGCGCGAAATGATCCGCGCCCTCGAGGAAGCCGGCAAGCTCGGCAAACGCGGCCGCAAGGGCTTTTCCGAAGTCGGCGCCCTGCCCCCCGTCGGCGTCGCCGATGTGGTCGAGCGCGACCTCGACGGCGAACTTTACGTCCGTCTGGTGGAGGCCTCCGCCGACGCCCCGCGCGCCCTGCTGATCCCCGACAACGGCGGCAAGACCGGCCCGGCCCCCGGCATGGGCGACCGCGTCCTGGTCAAATTCGCCCGCGGCGAGGACGGCTGGGAAGCCCGGCTGATCAAGAAGCTGGACGCCGGCGCCAACAAGGTGCTGGGCGTCATCCGCAAGTCCAACAAGGAGGTCCGGGTCGAACCCGTCGACCGCAAGTCGAAGGACGTCTTGCTGGTCCCTCACGCCCAGGCCGAAGGTCTGCGCGACGGGGATCTGGTCCTGGCCGCCATCGAGAAGGGCGATCAGCGCTATGGTCCGAAACGCGGCAAGATCCTGGAACGGATCGGCCATGAGGGCGACGCCCGCGCCGCCTCCCTGATCGCCATCGCCGCCCACAATGTCCCGATGGGCTTCTCCGAGGCCGTCGAGAAGGAGGCCGAGGATCAGGAACTGCCCTCGCTGAAGGGCCGCGAGGACCTGCGCGACCTGCCCCTGATCACCATCGACCCCGCCGACGCCCGCGACCACGACGACGCCGTCTATGCGATGCACGACGAGGACCCGAAGAACCCCGACGGCTGGATCGTCTGGGTCGCCATCGCCGATGTCGCCGCCTACGTCCGCCCCAACACCAACCTCGACCGGGAGGCGCGCGACAAGGGCAACTCCACCTACTTCCCCGACCGGGTCGAACCGATGCTGCCCGAGCGCCTGTCCAACGGGCTGTGCAGCCTCAAGGAGGGCGAGAACCGCGCCTGTATGGCGGTGCGCATGGTCTTCGATCGTGAGGGTCGGAAGACGGGTCACAAATTCATGCGGGGCCTGATGCGGTCGCACGCCAAGCTCAGCTACGAACAGGCGCAGTCGGCCATCGACGGCCAGACGGATGATGCGACCGGCCCGATCATGGCGGCCATCCTCGAGCCGCTGTGGGCCGCCTACCGCACCATGCTCAAGGGGCGTCTGAAGCGCAGTCCGCTGGCCATCGAGAGTCCGGAACGCCGTATCCGCATGAACGACCAGGGCCAGATCATCTCGATCGAGCCGCGGGTCAGCCTCGAGGCCCACCGGCTGATCGAGGAGATGATGATCCAGGCCAACGTCTGCGCGGCCGAGACCCTGGAACAGAAGAAGACGCCCCTGCTGTACCGCGTCCACGACGCCCCCAGTCAGGAGAAGCTGTTCAACCTCGGCGACTTCCTCCAGACCATCGGCAAGCCGTGGAACAAGGGCGAGCCGGCCACGACCAAACGGTTCAACAAGCTGCTGGACGAGACCCGCGGCGGCGACCACGCCGAGGTCGTCAATGAGGTCGTCCTGCGCAGCCAGATGCAGGCCATCTATTCGGCCGAGAACGTCGGCCATTTCGGCCTGAACCTCGACCGCTACGCCCATTTCACCTCGCCGATCCGACGCTATTCCGACCTGATCGTCCACCGCGGCCTGATCCGGGCCCTGGGCCTCGGCCCAAAGGGAAACCACGACGGGCTGACCGACCGCGAGGTCACGGAACTGCCCGCCATCGCCGAACAGGTGACCATGACGGAGCGCCGCTCCATGGCCGCCGAGCGCGCCGCCATGGACCGTTACATGGCCGCCTTCCTTCAGGAGCGGGTCGGGGCGACCTTCCCCGGCCGGATCACCGGCGTCACCCGCTTCGGCCTGTTCGTCCGTCTGGATGAAACCGGCGCCGACGGCCTTGTCCCGGTGTCTTCGCTCGGGACCGAATATTTCACCCACGACGACAAGTCCCACGCCCTGGTCGGGGAGCGCACCGGCGCGCGCTGGACCCTGGGTCGCACGGTCGAGGTGCGGCTGAAGGAGGCGACGCCCATCACCGGCGGGCTGGTCTTCGAAATGCTGTCCGATCCGGCCCCGCGCGACCCCAACGCCCCCGCGCCCCGGCTGGGCCAGCGCGCCCGCGGCCCGGGCGGCGGCGGCTTCCCCAAACGCGGCGCAGGCCGCCCCGGCGGTCCCAAGCCGTCCGGCGGGCTGAAGGGCGTTCGGAAGGGCAAGCGGCGCTGACGATGGAATTCGTCACGACTTCGCCGCACGCCTTCAGCTAAGCTCGTTGCGGGAGGACGTCATGACAGGATTGAATCGGGGTCTCGCCGCCCTGTTTGCTGTGTTCTTGCTCGCTGCACCGGCGGCGGCGAACGACAGCGTCGCCTCCATGGGGACCGGCGGTCTGATCTTTCAACGCACCGACGGCATCGAGATGCGGTCGGAAGACCTCTATGTCTCGGCCCGGCAAATCCGCGTCCGCTACCGCTTCTACAATCGCACCGACCGCAACATCGCGACGCTCGTGGCCTTTCCCCTGCCCGACCTGCAGGGCGGCATAGAGAGCGATGTGGCCATCGAGGACCCGCTGCGGATGCCCTTCACCACGCTGGTGAACGGACGGCGTGTGGCGACCAATGTCGAACAGAAGGCGGTCCTGAACGGCGTCGATCACTCCGACATGATGCGCGGCCTCGGCGTGCCGCTCACGCCGCGCGGCGAGGCGACGCTGCAGGCGCTGGCCAGCCTGCCCCGGCCCCAGATCGAGATGCTGATCGAGATGGGGCTGGTCGAGGACCGCTCATGGCTGGACCGGGGCGTCCGCGTCGTCGAACTGGCGCCGATGTGGACGCTGAAGACCACCCACTACTGGACCCAGGTCTTCCCGGCGGGACGCGAACTCGACGTGCGCCACCAGTACGTCCCGGCGGTCGGCGGATCGTCGGGCAGTGTGTTCGGCGACCCTTCGATGGCCGAGGGCGAGCACCACAATGAGCAGGCGACCCGGTATTGCACCACGGACGCCTTCCAGGCCGGCGCGCGGCGGATGCGTACGCGAGGCCTGTATCTGTCCGAGACCTGGCTCGACTACATCCTGACCACCGGCGCGAACTGGGCCGAGCCGATCGGCGATTTCCGGATGGTCGTGGACAAGGGTTCGTCGCGCAATCTGATCAGCTTCTGCGGCGAGGGCGTGCGGAAGATCAGCTCGACCCGGTTCGAGATCCGGCGGCGCAACTATACGCCGACCAGCGACCTGTCCGTGCTGATCCTGACCGGAACGCGGATCAACGACTGATCGTCCGGCCCGTCGACTGGCCAGTCGTCCGCCGACCGGCGGGCGTGCTATGGCCCGACCATGGCCACTCCGTTCGACTCGACCCGCGACCTGACCGACGCCCCGCGCGTCGGCGGCCGCCAGACGCCGAAGGACGCCGCCACCCTCATCCTGACCCGGGTCCGCAAGGGCGAGGCCGAGGTCCTGATGGGCCGCCGGGCGCCCGGCCACGTCTTCATGGCCGCCAAATGGGTCTTCCCGGGCGGGCGGATCGACCGGTCTGATTTCACCGCCGCCTCAGCCAACGATCTGCCTCCGCCCGACACGGCCCGCCTGATGCGCGAGGTTCCGGCCCGCCGCGCGCGCGCCCTCGCCCTCGCCGCCGTGCGCGAGACCTTCGAGGAGACGGGCCTGCTGCTCGCAGAGCCTGCGCCGGTCGCCTCAGTCGCCGGTTCGTGGCGCGAATTCCGGGCGGTTGGAGCCCTGCCAGACCTGGCCGCCCTGTCCTACGTCGCCCGCGCCATCACCCCGCCCGGACGGACCCGCCGTTTCGACGCCCGCTTTTTCATGGCCGACGCCCGCGCCCTGCTGCATCCCGAGCCGACCGCCGGTTCGGGTGAGCTGGACGAGATCGCCTGGCTGCCGCTGGCCGACACGCGATCGCTGGACCTGCCCGCCATCACCCGGTTCGTGCTGGGCGAGGTCGGCGAGCGCCTGTCCCATCCGGACCGGCCCCTGCCCTATGTCCGCATGGTGCGCGGCCGCCATGTGATCGAGCATCAGGACTGACGCGCGGCGCATGGACGAGGCCCAACGGCAAGGCTAACCTCACGCCATGACGCCGATGATCCTGGCCGGCCTTGGGGCGTATTCCCCGCGCGAACACCGGTCTTCACAGGCGCTGGACGTTGTCTTCGGCCAGCCTGCGGGCTGGACCGAGGCCCAGTTCGGCATCGCCTCGCGCGGCGTCGCCGCGCCCGACGAGACCACCTCCATGATGGGCGCCGAGGCCGCGAGGCGCGCCCTGGCCATGGCAGGCTGGGAGCCGGGCGACCTTGATGTCCTGATCGGCGCATGCGGGGTGATGGAACAGCCCATCCCCGGCGCCTCGGTCCTGATCCAGCAGGCCCTTGGGCTCGGCCAGTCCGGCATCTGGGCGTTTGACGTCAACCAGACCTGCCTGTCGTTCGTCGCCGCGCTCGACGTCGCCGCCATGGGCTTCGCCGCCGGCCGCTTCCGGCGCGCCCTGATCGTGTCCAGCGACATCCCTTCGTGCGGCCTGGATTGGGCCACGCCCGCCTCCGCCGCCATCTTCGGCGACGGCGCGGCGGCCGTCTGCGTCGAGGCCGGCGACGATCCCGATGGTCCCGGGCTGCTGGCGCGCGGCTTCGAGACCTATGGCGCGGGCAAGGACCTCGCCTCCGTCCGCTCCGGTGGAACCCGCATGCGGCTGGACGACGGACTGGAGGCGTTCGCCGAGGGCGCCCGCTTCCGGATGGATCCGTTCGGCATCTTCAAGGCCGCCTCGCGGACCCTGCCCGCCCTGATCGACCGGGTCCTCGGCGAGGCCGGCCTGACCCGCGAGAGCGTCGATGTCGTCGTCGGCCACCAGGCCAGCCGGCCCGCGATCGAACACGCCCGCCGCCTCATGGGCGGCGATCCGGACCGGGTGGTGGACATCTTCGCCACCACGGGCAACCAGATCGCGGCCTCCCTGCCGACGGTGCTGGTCGAAGCCCATGCATCCGGACGGCTGGGCCCCGGCAAGACCGTCCTGCTTCTGGGCACGGCGGCGGGGATCAGCCTCGCGGCCATGGTCCTCCGGACATGAGCCGCCGCGCTCTGGTCACCGGCGCGACCGGCGGCCTCGGCCTGACCGTGACGCAGGATCTGCTGGACGCAGGCTACGCGGTCCGCGCGGTCGGCCGCAGCCCGACCGCCCTCGCCCGGCTGGGCGCCATGGGGGCCGAAACCCTGGCGGGCGACCTGTTCGAACTCGGTCCCGAAACCCTGTGCAGGGACATGGACGTGGTCTTCCACGCCGCCGCCCTGTCCAGCCCCTGGGGTCCCGACGCCGACTTCCAGCGGGCCAATGTGGACCTGACCCGCGACCTGCTTGGGGCCGCGCGGCGGTCGGGCGTCGGGTCGTTCGTCTTCGTCTCTTCCCCCTCCGTCTATGCCCGCTGGGCCGACCAGACCGGACTGACGGAAGAGACGCCGTGGCCGCAACGTCCGCTGAACGCCTATTCCCGCACCAAGGGCGAGGCCGAACGGCTCGTGGTCGCGGCGGACGCGCCCGGCTTCCGCACCGTATCCATCCGCCCCCGGGCCATCATCGGCCCCGACGACGCGGTTCTGCTGCCGCGCATCCTGCGGCTGGTGAAGCGCGGACGGTTCCCGCTGTTCCGTGACGGACGGGCGCTGGTGGAGATGACCGATGTGCGGGACGCGGCCCGCGCGATCCGCCTGGCCGACCTCCATCGCGAGGCCGCCGGCGGGCAGGCGATCAACATCACGGGCGGCCAGCCGCTGCCGGTCCGCGATCTCGTCGGCCGCCTGGGGCAGGCGCTCGGCGTCGAGGTCCGCATCGTCTCCCTCCCGCTCGCCCTCGGGCAGGCCCTGTCGGTCGGCGCCGACGCCCTGTGCCGCATCCTGCCCGGACGGCCCGAGCCGGTGCTGACGCCCTACACCCTGTCGACCCTGGCATGGTCGCAGACCTTCGACCTGACCCGGGCCCGTCGCCTGCTGGGTTACGAACCGGCCCATGACGCGGTCGAGACGGCCCTTGCGGTCGCACCCGGGCTGGCGGCGTCGTGAAACGCTGCCGCGTCCATATCCTGCGCGCCGGGTCCTGCTCGCACCCGGCGGTGATGACCCGCCGCGACGCGGGCCTGACCCCGGCCGTCTTTCCGGCGCTGGCGGCCCTGATCGTCCATCCGGATGAGGGGCCGATGTTGTTCGACACCGGCTATGATCCGGCCTTCTTCGCCGCCACCGGGCCGTTTCCGGAGCGCCTCTACCGCTGGACCACGCCGGTCCGGTTCGAGCCCGGCGATGCCGTCGCCGACCAGCTGCCCGCCTTCGGCTTCGCGCCGGAAGACATCCGCGCCGTCATCGTTTCCCACTTCCATGGCGACCACATCGCCGGCCTGACCCGTTTCCCGAAGGCCCGCGTCGTCTGCGCCCGCGCGGGGCTGGCGCAGGTCCAGCGCAAGGGTCGTGTCGCCCGCCTGCGGCGCGGCGTGCTGGCCGCGCTCGCGCCCGCCGATATCCACGCCCGCGCGCTGTTCTTCGAGGACCGCCCTCCGGTCGCCCTCTGCGCGGACATGGCGCCCTTCGAGACGGGTGCGGATCTGTTCGGCGACGGCTCCCTGCTGGCGGTCCAGCTGCCCGGCCACTGCCCCGGTCATTGGGGTCTGCTGGTGCGGCAGGGCGACGACCGCACCCGCTTCCTGATCGCCGACGCCGCCTGGTCCAGCGGCGCCGTGCGGGACGATGTGCCGCCGCCCCGCCTGACCACCGCCCTGCTGGGCGAGACCGGCCCCTATCGATTGACGCTGAACGCCCTGCACCGGCTTTGGGCGCGCAATCCCGAGGTTCTCCTCACCCCTTCCCATTGCGGCGAGGTCGCGATCGAGACCGGCCGTGCAGACTGACCGGATCGCGGTCCTGCGGGCCTGGCTCGCGGCCCGCCGGAGCGGCTGGAGCCTGCGCACCCGGTCCGATGTCGAGCGGCGACAGGCCCGCCTGTGGCGCGCCATGACGCCCGTCATCGCCCGCACCCCGGCGGTCAGCGGCCTCGCGGGACGACCGCTGGCCGGGTTCCCGATCCTGTCGCCCGATGCGCTGCGGGAGGGCTTCGACGCCTGGAACACCCTGGGCCTGACACGGCCCGCGACCGAGGTCGCCGCCCTGGCCGCGGAGACCGGCGGATCCGGCGAGGTCCGGCCGGGGATCTTCGCCGGCCTGTCCACCGGCTCGTCGGGGCGACGCGGCCTGTTCGTGACCAGCGCGGCGGAACGCGGCGGCTGGATCGGCCAGATCCTCGCCCGCCTGCTCCCCGTCGACGCCCTGTTTCGCCCCACCCGGATCGCCCTGTGTTTGCGGGCCGACAATCAGCTGTATGGCGACATCGGCGCGGCGGGCCCCTTCCGCTTCCTGTTCGTCGGACTCGACATCCCGGCGCCCGAGCGGTTCGAGCGGCTGCGGGCCTTCGCCCCCGACGTCCTGATCGCCCCGCCCCAGGTCCTGGCGGACCTCGCCCGACGCACGGACCGACCCTGGCCGCTGCGCCGCCTGTTCTACGGCGCCGAGCCGATGGGCGAGGCCGAACGCGGCTGGATCGCCGAGCGCCTCGGGGTCCGCCCCGATCCCATCTATCAGGCCACCGAGGGATTTCTCGGCGCCGCCTGCCGTCACGGGACGCTGCATCTCAACGAGGACGTCCTGATCATCGAGCGCGAGCCTGTGCCGGGGACCCGCCGCTTCCTGCCGATCGTCACCGATCTGCGCCGCACCACCCAGCCGATGATCCGCGTCCGCCTGCCCGATTTGCTGGAGCCGCTGGCCGCGCCCTGTCCGTGCGGCTCGCCGCTGACCGCCGTCCAGCCGGTCGAGGGCCGGCTGGAGGACCTGTGGCGCTGGCCGGGCGCCGTGATCTGCCCACGCGAGGTCGAGACGAGTGTCAGCGCAGTCCTCGGCCCGGCGCAGGACTGGCGCGCCCTCGCCTCGCCGGGCGGCGTCACGGTCGAGGCAGAACCGGAACGGGTCGCAGCCGCGATCGTGGCGGTCGAGGCCCTGCTCGCCACGCGCGGCGTCGCGCGCCCCGTCATCGCCGGCGGTCTGCCGAAGCGGGACGGGGTCAAGCGCCGCCGGGTGCGCTGGTCCGATGGCTGAGCGGGTCCTGATCACCGGCGCCCGCTCCGTGGCGGCGCTGGACATCGCCCGGAGCCTGCGCGCCGCCGGCTATGAGCCGCATCTGGCCGACTGCAGTCCGGCATGGGTCGCCCGGATGTCCCGTGCCGCCGGACCCGTGCATCGCCATGCCTCGCCGGTGGAGCGTCCCGCCGACTTCGCCCGCGACATTCGCGGCCTGATCGACCGGCTCGATCCCGTGCGCATCATCCCGACCTGCGAGGAGGTGTTCCACCTCGCCGCCCTTGCGGAGGCTGACGGCTTCTCCGACCGGGTGTTCGCCCCGACGCCGGACCGGCTGGCGACCCTGCACGCCAAGGATCGTTTCGCCGGCCTGTGCGCCCGGCTCGGCCTGCCCGTCCCGGACACCGCCCTGATCACGGACCGGGCGGCTCTCGAGGCCCTTTCCGGCGACGCCGCGACCCGGGTGTTCAAACCGGTCTGGTCGCGCTTCGGCGCCCGTACGCTGATCGCGCCGACGCCGGCCCGCCTGGCCGCCATGACGCCCTCGCCGGACGCGTCCTGGGTCGCCCAGCGCCGGATCATCGGCGAGGAGGTCAGCGTCTACGCCGTCTGCCATAAGGGCCGGGTGTCAGCCTTCTGCGCCTACGGCTCGCACTGGCGCCTGTCCGGCGGCGCCAGCTACGTCTTTCATCCCCTGCCCGCCGATCAGTCGGCGCAGCTGCGACCGATGGCCGAGGCCCTCGCCGCCTTCGCCATTACGGGTCAGATCGCCTGCGACGCCATCATCGACGCTGACGGAAAGGCGTGGCTGATCGAGTGCAATCCGCGCGCGACCAGCGGCGTCCACCTGTTCGGCCGAAGCGCCGCCTTCGGCCGGGCCCTGATGGGGCGCGATGAGGCGGCGCCCGACATGGCGACCCGCCACCTCTCCCCGGCCCTCTGGCTCCACGGCCTGCCGACCGCACTGCGGGACCGGCGGCTGTCGGCGTGGAGGGCGCAAAGACAGCACGGCTTCGACGCCGTGGCCGCGCCCGGGGACCGGGGACCGGCCCCGGGGGCCCTGGCCGACGCCGCGGTCTTCGGCCTGCGCGCGCTCCGCACCGGCCGCTCTCTCACCGCGGCCATGACCGCCGATATCGAGTGGAACGGCGCGCCCCTCGATCCCGCCGACTGAGGTCGTTCTAGGCGCCCGCCGCCGCCGCCGGGCGAGCCCGGCACTCCGCCAG
This sequence comes from uncultured Brevundimonas sp., assembly GCA_964398675.1. GTDB lineage: Bacteria > Pseudomonadota > Alphaproteobacteria > Caulobacterales > Caulobacteraceae > Brevundimonas. The sequence continues at coordinate 4,503 of CAYNNT010000014.1, read as the reverse complement.
CCAGCGCGCCAGATGGGTCAGCTCCTCGGGCGGCCGGTATTTGATCAGCCGCGCGAAATCCAGACCGACCACGGCGACGACGTCCGCGATGGTGAAACGGTCCGCGGCGAGGAATTCATTGTCCGCCAGGCGACGGTCGAGGGTCTTCATGAATTTCTCGGCGGCGACCCGGTTGTACTCGGCCAGTTGCGGAATCTGGACCGCCTCCAGCGCCGCCAGCGCCGGGTGCGAATGGCGCACGCTGAGCATGATCGGATTGGCCAGATAGAATTCGCAGCGCCGGGTCCACATCTCGATCACCGCCAGTTCCCGCGCATCCCGGCCGAACAGGTTGGGCTCGGGATACAGGGCCTCGAGATACCGGCAGATGGCCACCGATTCCGAGATCGTCGTGCCGTCGTCCAGCTCCAGCGCCGGCACGTGCGGCACGCCCACGCGGGCGCGATATTCGGGTGTCTTGTGCTCGCCGGTCAGGATGTCAACCTCGATCACCGCGACGTCCTCGATCCCCTTCTCGGCCATCACCCAGCGGACCCGGCGCGGGTTCGGCGCGCGGTGGGAGGTGTAGAGTTTCATCGATCCGTCTCCGGCCTCAGCGGAACATGGCGGCGGGCATGGCGCCCACGATGGCCGCCGTCATCAGGGTGGCGAGGAAGCCCGCGAACAGCGCCTTCCAGACCATGCCCAGCACCTCCTCGCGGCGTTCGGGCATCAGGACGCTGAGGCCCGTCACGGTAATCCCGACGGATCCGATATTGGCGAAGCCGCACAGGGCATAGGTCATCAGCATCCGGGTCCGCTCGGTCATTTCACCCGCCGGGACGGCGCCCAGCTCGATGAAGGCCTTGAACTCGGTCTGGGTCAGCTTGACGCCCAGCAGCCAGCCGGCCTTGCCGGCCTCCGCCCATTCGACTCCCGACAGCCAGGCCACCGGCATGAACACCCAGCCCAGAAGGCGCTCGATCGTCACCGGGCCGTCGAACAGCCAGAACCCGGCCAGCATCACATTGATCAGGGCCATCAGGGCCACGAAGACGATCAGCACCGCCGAGATGTTCAGCACCACCATCAGGCCGTCGGCCGTGCCCTTGACGATGGCGTCGATGGCGCTGTCGTATTTCAGCGCCGAGGCGTAGTCGGCTCCGGCTCCGCCCTCGCCCGCCGTTTCCGGGATCATGATCCGGGCGAGCAGCACGCCCGCCGGGGCGGAGACGATCGAGGCCACCAGCACATGGCCGGCGGCGTTCTGCATCACGGGAGCCAGGATGGCGGCATAGGCCACCATGGTCGAGCCGGCGACCGTGGCCAGGCCGACGACCATCATCAGGAACAGCTCGGACCGGGTCAGCTTGTCCAGATAGGCGCGGATGACAATCGGGCTCTCGACCATGCCGAGGAAGATGTTGGCCGCGACCGCCAGCGCCGAGGCCCCGCCCAGACCCATGGTCCGCTGGAACAGGATGCCGAAGCCGTGGGTGATCCACTTCAGGATCTTCCAGTGCCACAGCAGGGCCGACAGGGCCGAGATCACCAGGATCATCGGCAGGACGTTGAAGGCGAAGGTGAACAGGGCGGGCGGGTTCTCGACCGAATAGGGCTGATCCCCGCCGGCCAGATAGCCGAACACGAATTGCGCGCCGACGGCCGAGGCGCGGGTCAGGCCGTCCACCGCTCCGGTGATCGCCGTCAGGACGACCTGGGAGCCCGGAATGCCGAACAGCACCAGCACCAGACCGGCCTGGACCGCGATCGCGCCCAGCGCCAGCCGCCAGGGAAAGGCTTTCCGGTTCTCGGACAGCCCCCAGCAGGCCGCGACGATGACCGCGAGCCCCAGCAGGCTCTGAAGGTTCAGCACACTGAACATGGACGTGATTCCCCGCCGGCTCCCCGCCGGCCCCGTCCCGTTGAACGCCACGCAGACTATTATGGCAAGCCGCCGTTTCGCTTGTTTCCAGCCCTGAATCCGTCGCGATCCACGCGCGTCATCACGAAACCGTGATCAGCACGGGACAGGGAGAATGACGATGCGCAAGGCTCTGATGCTGGCCTCGGCCGGCCTGATCGTATTGGCCGGGTGTTCGCCGGCGAGTGACAAGGCGGAAGAGTATTCGACCGAAGCGGCCCCCGCCTCCGAGGCGCCTGCGGACGCCGCCCCGTCGGCGCGCGATACGGCCGCGCCTGCGCAGATGGTCGCCCCGCGCCCCGCCCCGCTCGCCCCCGTGGCGCAGATCGCCTACGCCTACACCTACGCCCTGTCCCTGCCGCGTGACCGCGGCGCCGAGATGATGAGCCGGCACGAACTGGCCTGCGTCTCCGCCGGTCCCGGCTATTGCCAGGTGATCTCGGCCCGGGCCGACTGGACCACGCGCGAGCCCGGCGGACGGCTGGAGCTGCGCGGCCAGCCCGAGTGGATCAATCGCTTCCGCAGCGGTCTGGCGCTGGACGCGCAGAACGCCGGCGGCCGGCTGGATGAAGCCGCGACCAACGGCGAGGACGTCACGCGGGACATCGATACGGCCTCCACCGGAGCGCAGACCACCGCCTCCCTCGCCGTGCGCATCCGTCAGCTCCAGGCGCGATCCGGCGGGACGATGGCCCAGCGCCTGGAGATCGAACGCGATCTGGCGGAGTTGCAGCAGCAGTACGATGCGCAGCAGATCGAACTCCGCGCGCTCAATGACCGGGTCCAGTCGGCGCGTCTGACGCTCGACTACCGCCAGGGCGGAGTCATGGCCGCCGACAGCCCGACACGCCCGGTCGCCCGCGCGCTCGGCGACGCTTTCGGCCTGTCGATGGGCATGCTGGCGATCCTGATCACCGTCGGCTCGGTGTTGCTGCCGATCGTCGTCATCGGCGGCGCCGTCTGGTGGGCGGTGCGTCGGCGGAAGCCGGTGTCGGCCTAGACGAAATCCCGGCCTTGGTGGACGCTGTCCGCCAGCGCCCGGATTTCGGCCCGCGCAATCAGAGCTGGCCGCGGACCAGCCGGCTGTATTCGTCCATCAGGCTGAGGCTGAGCTCGCCCGGCGTGAAGCGATCGTCGCCGATCTCGCTCACCGGGGTGATCTCGGCCGCCGTGCCGCACAGGAAGCACTCGCTGAATCCGGCCAGCTCCTCGGGCAGGATGTGGCGCACCTCGACCTCGAGGCCGCGCGCCGCGATCATCTCCAGTACGGTCTGGCGGGTGATGCCGTTCAGGATCGCCCCGTCGGCCGGCGGGGTGATCAGCCGGCCGTCCTTTACGAAGAAGGCGTTGGCGCCGGTCGCCTCGGCGACATAGCCGCGCCAGTCCAGCAGCATGGCGTCGGCGTATCCGCGCGCCTCGGCATAGTGGCGGTTGATCGTGCCGATCATGTACAGGCCCGCCGCCTTCGCCTCGGTCGGGGCGGTTTCCGGCGACGGCCGCTTGTAGGGCGCCCAGCACAGGCGGACGCCCCTGGCCTTGGTTTCGGCGTCGAAATAGCTGGGCCAGTCCCAGACCGCGATGGCCACGCGGGTGCGGGTCTGCTGCGCCGAGACGCTGACCTGTTCCGACCCGCGGAAGGCGATCGGGCGCAGATAGGCGTCGGTCAGGCCGTTTCGAGCGCAGGTCTCCTTGCAGGCGTCGTTGATCTGCGCCACCGTGAACGGAATCTGGAAGTCGAGCACCTCGGCCGAACGGAACAAGCGGTTCGTATGCTCCGTCAATTTGAAGATCTGGCCATTGTACATTCGCTCGCCTTCAAAAACCGAAGACGCGTAGTGCAAGGCGTGGGTCAAAACGTGCACGCGGGCTTCCCGCCAGGGCACAAAATCGCCGTCCATCCAGATCCAACCGTCACGATCGTCGATAGGAACGAAGGCCATTGAATAACGTCTCCCGCGCTGATCACCGGGTTAGAGCCGCCGGAATCGCTCAGGTCAACGCCTGGACGCACGGTATGGTCGCTTCGGCATGAGCGACATCCGCTCCCATGGCCGCTCGGGGCCGGTCGCCGGCGCGGGCGCCGGCCGGCATCTGCTGGTCGTCGACGACGATGACCGCATCCGCGAACTGCTGAAGGAATTCCTCGCCCGGGAAGGCTATCGCGTCACCGGCGCCGCCCACGCCGCCGCCGCCAAACGCCTGATGGAGCTGATCGAATTCGATCTGGTCGTACTGGACGTCATGATGCCGGGCGAGAGCGGTTTCGACCTGACGACCTGGGTCCGGTCCAAGGCCGAGACCTCGAAAACGCCCGTCCTTCTGCTGACCGCGCGCGGCGATCCCGACGACCGGATCGAAGGCCTGTCGCGGGGCGCCGACGACTATATGTCCAAGCCGTTCGACCCGCGCGAACTGGCGCTGCGCGTCGACGCCATCCTGCGCCGCACCGGCGGCAAGCCGCTGACGCCCCGGGAGATCAAGCTCGGGCCCGCGGTGTTCGACATGGAACGGCTGGAACTGACCCGTGACGGCAAGATGCAGCGCCTGACCGAGGCCGAGGCGCAGCTTCTCAAGACCCTGGCGATCCATGCCCATTCCGC
>CAYNNT010000013.1:0-39142 GCA_964398675.1 uncultured Brevundimonas sp. | reverse complement strand
CGCATCACCCACATCACCGAGGTCGTGGGCCTGGAAGGCGACGTGATCGTCACCCAGGACCTGTTCGTCTACGAAATCACCGGCGAGGACGAGAACGGCAAGATCATCGGCCGTCACCGTTCGACCGGCATCGCCCGTCCCCGGTTCTGGGACCGCGCCCGCTACTACGGGCTGGAGCGCGAGCTGGCCGAAGCCCTCGACGCGGCGGAGTAGGGCGGATGCTCCCCATCCTCGCGGCGGTCCTGGCCTTCATCACCATCGGCGGACTGGGCTGGGCCTTCGTCGGCGGCGGCGATTCCACCGACGCGGCGGTCAAGCGCGCCCAGACCTTCGGCGCCCCCAAACAGAACAACGCCGCAGCCAAGAAGGCGGCCGCGGCCAATACGCCCGAGGCGCGCCGCAAACAGATCATGCAGCAGCTCCAGGAATCGGAGCGGGCCGAACGCAAGGCGCGGATCAGCCTCTCCGCCAAGTTGAAACAGGCGGGTCTGGCCACCAAGGTCTCGACCTTCTGGATCATCAGCGGCGTGCTGGGCGCGATCGCCTTCCTGCTTCCGCTGCTGTTCGGGCTGAACATCCTGGTCTGTGTGGGGGCGGGCGTCGTCTTTGGTCTGGGCCTGCCCCGCTGGGTCGTCGGCTTCCTCGGCAAGCGGCGGATGAAGAAATTCTCCAGCCATTTCGCCGACGCCGTCGATGTCATCGTGCGCGGCATCAAGTCGGGCCTGCCGGTTCATGACTGCTTCAAGATCATCGCCCGCGAGAGTCCGGCGCCCCTGGGCCCGGAGTTCCAGAAGCTGGTCGAGGGCCTCGGCGTCGGGCTCACGCTCGCCCAGGCGCTGGACAAGATGTACGAGCGGATGCCGACGCCCGAGCTCAAATTCTTCGCGATCGTCATCGCCATCCAGCAGAAGACCGGCGGCAACCTCGCCGAGGCGCTGAACAACCTCTCGGTCGTGCTGCGCGCCCGCAAGATGATGGGCGAGAAGATCAAGGCCCTGTCGTCGGAGGCCACGGCCTCGGCGGGCATCATCGGCTCGCTGCCGCCGGCGGTGATGATCCTCGTCAGCATCACCACGCCCGCCTACATGGCCCGCCTGTTCACCGACCCGCGCGGCCAGTTCATGCTGCTGATCGCGGTGGCCATGATGTCGTTCGGCGTCTTCGTGATGAAGAAGATGATTTCGTTCAAGTTCTAGGAAACGCCCGGCTCCGATGATCGAGTTCTTCACCAACGTCCAGAACCTGCTGAGCCTCGGCGTGGGCCTGCTGGTGTTCGCCACCCTGGTGACGCTGCTCGGCTCGTTCAGCGGCGGGGCCAGGCTGGAGGGTCGGCTGAAGGCCGTGGCCGTGCGGCGCGAGGAGCTGAAGCGCCGTTCGCGTCAGGCCATCGCCGCCCAGAATTCCGGGCCCCAGAACCTCCGGCACTCGGACGAGGGCTTCAAGAAGCGCGTCGTCGAGCGGCTGAACCTGACCAAGCTGCTGGAAGATCCCAAGGTCGCGGAGAAGATGGCCCAGGCCGGCTATCGTGGACCGAGGCCGCTGACGACCTTCTACTTCTTCCGCTTCTCGATGCCGTTCGTCTTCCTCGCTGTCGCCGCCTTTTATCTGTTCATTTTCAACGATTTCGGCCTGCCGGTGATGACCCGGCTGACGGCCTGCATGTTTGCCGCGGTGATCGGCTTCTACGCGCCGAACATTTTTCTCTCGAACCGGATTTCAAAGCGCCGGACGTCGATCATGCAGGCGTTCCCGGACGCGCTGGACCTGCTGCTGATCTGCGTCGAGGCCGGCATGTCGATCGAGGCGGCGATCCAGAAGGTCAGCCAGGAGATCGGCGGTTCGTCCATCGACCTGGCCGAGGAGCTGACACTGCTGTCGGCCGAGCTGAGCTATCTGCCCGACCGCCGCATGGCCTATGAGGGGCTGGCCAAACGGACCAACCATCCGGGCGTGAAATCGGTGGCGACGGCCATGACCCAGGCCGAGACCTATGGCACGCCGCTGGGCACGGCGCTGCGCACAATGGCCAAGGAAAACCGTGAGATGCGGCTGTCGGCGGCCGAGAAGAAGGCGGCGGCCCTGCCGGCCAAACTGACCGTGCCGATGATCCTGTTCTTCCTGCCGGTGCTGTTCATCGTCATCCTGACCCCGGCGATCATCAGCATCCAGGACACGATGGCCGCCGGCGCGGCGGGCGGCTGACGCCCCCGCATTGCGTGCGCAGCGATGGAAATCGGAAGCGGCTTCGGCCGTTTCCGACCTGACGCTCACCAGACCTGAAATCGATCAGCCTTCGGCGGCGGCCTTCCAGGCGTCGGCGACGGCGTCGACCGCATGGCGCAGATGCTTGCGGTTCCTGTCGAAATACATCTCGCCCCGCAGGCCGGAGAAGATGAAGCCATTGGCGACGACGCAGCTGTTCGGCTCGTCGAGGGGCTGGATCTCGAAATAGCGCATCGAGCGGAACCACAGACCGCGGTTCTCGGCCCAGACCAGCTGCGAATACGGCTGCCAGTCACCGACCCGGGTCGCGGCCCGGCGTTCGGGCAGGTCGCCGATCTGCTCCGTCAGGGTGATGTCGGCGCCGAAGGCGATCGCGCCCTCCAGCCCGGTCTCGACCGGATTCCAGCGGTCCCATCCCGGCAGGTCCGCAATCAGGTCCCAGATCTGGTCGGGAGTGGCGCGCACGCCGATGCGGCGCTCGATACGGGCGATGTCCATGGGTCCGATCTGCCACGCCTTTGGGACCGGGAAAAGGCCCGGAGAGGCTCGCGGCGGTCAGCGGTTGCCTTCGGGCCCCGGCTGGGACGCAGGCGGGGTCTCGCGCGAGGGCGTTTCATCACGGTCGGGCAGGTCCGGCGGACCCGCGCGAAGTCCTGGATTGAGGAAACACAGGGCGGTCGCAGCGGCCAGCAGCACAGCGTTGGCGAGGAAGGGCGCCGGCTCGGCCAGTTCATACAGGGCGACGCCGATCACGGGCGGGGCGAGGAAGCTGAGACCGGCCAGGGACATCATCAGCCCGGCGATGGCGCCCTGTTCGTGAGGGCCGACGGACAGGGACGAGCCGGCGGTGAAACCCGGCCGCGCGAAACCCACGCCCATGGACACGACCGCATAGCCGACGACCACGCCATAGTAGCCGGGCGCGGCGATGCTCATCAGATTGCCGATCAGCGCCAGGGCCGCGCCCCAGCGCATGAGGTCGGCGGGCTGCAGCTTGAGCAGCGGGATCAGCCCCCACTGGGCCATCAGGGTGGCGGCGGCCCCCGCCAGCATGGCGATGCCGATGAAGGGCTGGGCGTCGCGCACGGCGATGCCGGTCGCCGACAGTTCGTCAATGATGTGGAAGCCCAGGACCGAGATGTTGGCCGCCTGCGCGCCGGTGACGAACAGGCCGTAGAGCAGATAGCCGCGCACACGCGGGTCCTTCCACAACCCCTTGCCAGCGTCGCCGCGATGGCCGCTGGGCGAGGGTATCCGCACCACCTCGCCGCTGGGCAGTCTGCGCCAGACGATCACCAGCACCACCATCCCGAACAGGGCGAAGGCGTACATCGGTCCCGCCAGTCCGATCAGCGGCAGGACAAAGAACGGCGCCAGCGCCGGGCCGATCACCGTGCCCAGTCCCTGCGCCGAGGCCAGCAGCGACATGGCCTGGGTGCGCTGTTCCGGCGTCGTGCGGTCGGCGACATAGGCCTGGGACGCGATCGGCGCCGCCGAACCGAAGACGCCGTAGATCGTGCGCGCCACGATCATCAGGACGAAGGCCAGGCCGGCGCCCAGCCACTGTTCCAGCCCCGAGGTGGCCGCCAGGCCGAAGCCGCTCATGGAGACGACAAAGCCCGCCAGCCCGATCAGGATGACCCGCTTGCGCCCCAGCGTGTCCGAGAGCCGGGCCCAGAAGGGCGAGGCGACGGTCCACATCAGGGCAGAGACGGCGAAGGCCCCGGCGACGAGGGTGTCGGACAGGCGGAACTCCCGCCCGATGGCGGGCAGCACCGACTGAAGCGCCATGTTTCCCGCCGCCGCGATCAGGCTGACGGCGAAAAGGATGGCGAAGGCGGGGGAGCGGAGATTCACGGGAGGACCCTAGCCGGAGGCGGCGACAACGTCACTTACCGGGAATGGGCCTTGCATGGGGGTGGTTCCTCCGCGCACGGTGGCGGGCCAAGATTCCGGGGACTGTCATGACCATCCGCCGCCTGCTCGCCGTCTCCACCCTCTCGCTGGCCCTGTCCGCGGGTCTTGCCCACGCCCAGACCGCGCCGGTCGCTCTGGACCGCATTGAGGCGGCGGTGACGGCGGAGATGCCGAAGGTCATCAGCTGGCGTCGCGACCTGCACGCCAACCCTGAGCTGGGTTTCGCCGAGACGCGGACCGCCGCCCTCGTGGCCGAGCATCTGCGGGCGCTGGGGATGGAGGTCCGCACCGAGGTGGGCAAGACCGGCGTCGTGGGCGTGCTGCGCGGCGGCCGCCCCGGCGGCGTGGTGGCCCTGCGGGCCGACATGGACGCCCTGCCGGTGCTCGAGGCGACGGGCCTGCCCTTCGCCTCGACCGCGACCGGAACCTATATGGGCAATACGGTGCCGGTGGCCCACGCCTGCGGCCACGACGCCCACGTCGCCATGCTGATGGGTGCCGCCGAGGTGCTGGCCGGCATGAAGGCCGACATTCCCGGGACCATCGTCTTCATCTTCCAGCCCGCCGAGGAAGGGGCGCCTCCGGGCGAGCCGCTGGGCGGGGCCCGGCTGATGATCCAGGAGGGGGCGCTGGCCAACCCGCGTCCCGACGCCATCTTCGGCCTGCATGTCGTCCCGGGCCGGCCGGGGACGCTGTTCTATCGCCCGCGCGGATTCATGGCGGCCTCCGACCGGGTCGACATCAGTCTGCACGGCCGCCAGACCCACGGCGCCTGGCCGTGGAAGGGCGTCGACGTCATCGCGGTGGCGGCCCAGATCGTCCAGACCATCAACACCCTGACCGCGCGGACCATCGACCCGACCACGACGCCGACGGTGTTCACCATCGCCACGCTCGACGCGGGCGTGCGCTACAACATCATCCCCGAGGACGCGACGCTGTCGGGCACCCTGCGCACGTTCGACATCGCCCAGCGTGACGACCTGGTCGCCCGCACCCGCATCGCCATCAACAACGTGGCGGAAACCTATGGCGCGACCGCCGAGTTCACGGTGCGCCAGAACGCGGCCCTGGTGTTCAACAACGAGGAACTGTCCGCCTGGCTGGCCCCGGTCCTGACCGAGGCGGCGGGAGCGGGGAACGTCAACCCGGCCACCCCGCCGACGACCGTGGCCGAGGACTTCAGCTATCTGTCGCAGGAGGTGCCGGGCGTCTTCTACCACCTCGGCGGATCGAAGGACGGGGTCGACCCCAACACCTCGCCGCCGAACCATTCGCCGGGCTTCGACGTCAACGAGGCCGTGCTGCCGGTCGGCGTCCGGGCCCATGTGCTGAGCGCCATCCGCTTCCTCGAGCGCGACTGATCCATGGCCGACGAACTGGACCGGCTGAAGGCGCGCCGGGTGACCGCCCTCTACCGCCTCGACCTGATCGGCAAGGGCGCGCAGCTGACCTATGAGGACGGCACGGCGGTCGACATGAAGTCGGAACAGGCGCGGCTGGAGGAGATGGTCGCCGATCTGGACCGGCGGATCGCCCGCCTCGAAGCGACGCTCCACTGAAGGCGTCGCCGGGATGACAAGGGGGGCGCCCTACGCCCGTTCGAAATATGTCCCGATCACCGCCCGATACACCTCCGCCAGGGCCTCGATCTCGGCGACGGGCGCGCGTTCGTCGATCTGGTGCATGGTCTGGCCGACGAGGCCCAGTTCCAGCACCGGACACATGGCGCGGATGAAGCGGGCGTCGGAGGTGCCGCCGGTGGTGGAGGCCTCGGGGCGACGGCCAGTGGCGGCCTCGACGGCGTCCTGCACGCCGGTGACGAACGGCCCGGTCTGGGTCAGGAAGGCGTCGCCCGAATGCAGGTGTTCCAGCTCGATCCGCAGCCCGCTTTCGGCCTGGGCCTTGCCCGCCTCGGCATTCAGCCAGGCCATCAGGCTCTCGCCGGTGTGGTTGGGGTTGAACCGGATGTTCAGCCGGCCCCGCGCCTCGGCCGGGATCAGATTGGTCGCCGTATTGCCGACATCGAGCGTCGTCAGTTCGAGGTTGGACGGCTGGAACGCCTCATAGCCTGCGTCGAGTTTGTGATCCGCGAGACGGGCGACCAGCCGGGCCAGGACCGGGACCGGATTGGCGGCCCGGTCCGGATAGGCCACGTGCCCCTGTTTGCCGTGGACGGTGATCCAGGTGTTGAGCGAGCCGCGCCGCCCGATCTTGATCATGTCGCCCAGCGCGTGCTGCGAGGACGGCTCGCCGACGACGCAGGCGTCGATGACCTCGCCCTCGGCCGTCAGCGCCTGGACCACCCGTTTGGTGCCGTGCAGGGCGGGGCCTTCCTCGTCGCCGGTGATCAGGAAGGACAGGCTGCCGGGGACCTCGCCCTCGGCCAGGACCCGGGAGACCGCCGCCACCCAGGCCGCGATGCCGCCCTTCATGTCGACCGCGCCCCGGCCGTAGAGGATCCCGTCCTTGACCTCGGCCTCGAACGGGCCGGAGGACCAGGCCTCGGTCGAGCCTGTCGGCACCACATCGGTGTGGCCGGCGAAACAGAGGTTGGGCGAGGCCGTGCCGCGCCGGGCGTACAGGTTCTCGATGTTCTCGAAAGGCATCCGCCGGCAGTGGAAGCCCAGCCCCGTCAGGGCGCGCTCCAGCACATCCATCGCGCCCTCGTCGGCGGGGGTGACGGAGGGTCTGCGGATCAGGTCGCGGGTCAGGGCGACAGGATCGATAACGGGAGTTGATGCGACGCTCATAAGGCTGTGCTTTACGGGGTTCGGACGACTGCGAGAAGGGCGCCCCTCCCATGCCGAAGATCGACATTGACGCAGCCCCGACCGGACACGGCACGGGCTATCCCGAGGAATTCGCCGGACCGTGCAAGGCGCGCCGCCGCTGGCGGCTGGGCGACGCCGTCGGGCTGGACCAGTTCGGCGTCAATCTGCTGCGCCTGCCGGCCGGCGCCTGGTCGAGCCAGCGCCACTGGCACGAGGGCGAGGACGAGTTCGTCTGGGTGCTGGAGGGCGAGGTCGTGCTGGTCGAGGATGAGGGCGAAACGGTGCTGAGGGCCGGCGACTGCGCGGGCTGGAAGGCGGGCGTGCCCAACGGCCATGTGCTGCAGAACCGCTCGGGGGCCGAGGCCGTCCTGCTGGAAGTCGGCACGCGCACGCCGGGCGGGGACTCCGGCGACTACCCCGACATCGACATGGTCTTCCGCGGCGCCGGCTATTTCCACCGCGACGGGACGTCGTATCCGAAGGTCGATCGCCGCACGTGACCGAAACCATCGAGACCACCGAACCGGTCCAGCCCCCGCCGCCGCCCGGAGAGCCGACCAATCCCTGGGCCATCCGCGACTTCCGCCTGCTCTGGGTCGGACGCGTCGCCGCGGTGCTGGGCATCCAGATCCAGTCCTCGGCCCTGTTGTGGCAGGTCTATGAGATCGCGCGCCGCGACCACCCCGTGGCCGAGGCCAGCCTGTATCTGGGCCTCGTCGGCCTGTGCCAGTTCCTGCCGCTGCTGGCCCTGACCCTGCCCGCCGGGGCCCTCGCCGACCGCCGCGACCGCAAGAACACGGTCACCCTGTCGGTCATGGTCGAGGGCGGCTGCGCGCTCGCCTTCCTGTTCATGGCGCTGCACGGCTCGCCGCCGCTGTGGGGGCTGCTGGCCGTCGCTGCCGTGTTCGGCGCGGCGCGGGCCTTCCTCGCCCCGGCCAGCCAGGCCTTCCTGCCGATGGTGGTCGGACGCCGCGCCCTGCCGCCGGCCATCGCGGCCCAGTCCATCGCCTTCCAGACCGGGGCCATCGCCGGTCCGGCCCTGGGCGGGGTCATCGTCGGCGTCTCGGTGCCCGGCGCCTATGGCGTGGCCCTGGCCATGTTCGCCATCGGCTTCGTCAGCCTTCTGCTGATCCGCACCAGCGGCAAGCCCGCGCCGTCGCCGACCCGGGTGTCGCCGGTTGAACAGGTCAGGGAGGGGCTGGCCTATGTCTGGAACACCAAGATCGTCCTCGGGGCCATTTCGCTCGATCTGATCGTGGTGCTGCTGGCCGGCGTCGCCCTGCTGACGCCGATCTTCGCGCGCGACATCCTGCACGTCGGGGCCATGGGGTTCGGCCTGCTGCGGGCCTCTTTCGGGGCCGGGGCCCTGCTGGTGGCCCTGTATCTGAGCCGCTTCCCGATCCTGGCCCACGGGGGGCGCTGGATGTTCGCCTCGGTGGCGGTGTTCGGCGTCTGCACCCTGATCTTCGGCCTTTCGACCAGCGTCTGGCTGTCGGGCGTCGTGCTGTTCCTCGGCGGGGCGGCGGACATGATCAGCGTCAACATCCGCCAGACCCTGATCCAGCTGGCCACGCCCGATCACATGCGCGGGCGGGTCAGCTCGGTGTCCATGCTGTTCATCGGCGCCTCCAACGAACTGGGCGAGGCCTATTCCGGCCTGGCCGTGCGCCTGCTGGGACCGATCTATGCCGCGGTGTTCGGCGGGATCGGAGCGCTGACAGCGACCGGCCTGTGGGCGCGGTGGTTCCCGGACCTTCGGAAGGCGGACCGGCTGGAGTAGGTCGTGGGTCTTAGGTCTTAGCAGTGAGAGCCGAGCGGCTTCCCTAAGCCCTAAGCCCTCGCCTTCACCCCCACGGCCGGAAATGCTTCGACAGCTTCAGCCCCTGCCGCTGGTAGTGGCTGCCGCCCTCGCCATAGAGGCGGGTGGGGCGTTCGGTGAGGGGCTCATAGACCAGCCGGGCGACGATCTGGCCGTGTTCCAGCAGGAAGGGGGTGTCGTGGGTGCGGACCTCGAGCACGCCCTTGGAGCCGGCCCCGTGCGCCTCGTCGGTGCCGAAGCCGGGATCGAAGAAGCCGGCGTAATGGACGCGGAACTCGCCCACCGACGGATCGATCGGCGTCATCTCGGCGGCCTGGTCGACCGGGATTTCCACGTCGTCGCTGGACGCCAGGATGTAGAACTCGCCCGGATCGAGCAGCAGTTCGCCGCGGCGCAGGGTCAGGGGCTCCCAGAAGTCGCGCGGGTCGTGGCCGTCGATATTGTCGAGGTCGATCACCCCGGCGTGGCGTCGTCCGCGGAAGCCGACCACGGACCCCTCGCCGCCCTGCAGTTCGACGCCGACGCTGCGGGTCTCCAGCTTGGGCGGTTCGCCGGCCTTGAGCCGCAGCTGGTTCAGCCGGGTGCCGGGGCGGACGAGGATGGGGAAGGTCTGGGGCGAGATTTCCAGATACAGCGCGCCCTCATAGCCTTCGGCCACGTCGTCGAACGACGCGCCGCGATCGGTCAGCAGGCGGACGAAGACGTCGACCCGGCCGGTGGAGCTCTTGGGATTGGCGCGGGCGATCAGGCCTTTGGGCAGGCTGAGCCGCTCCTGCAGGCGGGCGATATAGACGCAGCCGCGCTCCAGCACGACGCCGCCTGACAGGTCGATCCGGTGCATGGCGACGTCGGCGATCCGGTCCTCGACCGTGCGCTGGCCGGGCAGGAAGGAGGCGCGCACGCGCCAGGCCTGGTCGGACAGGCGCAGGTCCAGACTGGCCGGCTGCACCTGGTCGGCGTCGAAGGGGGTGTCCGAGGTGATCGCGCCGCCGGCGATCAGGGCTTCGATGGACTGGCAGGGCAGGATGCCCGGAGTGGTGTGTTCGAAAGACTGCATGGCTCCGGCTTACACGAATTTTCGTCGTGTCTCCCCTCCCGAGAAGGCCAAGGTGGCGCTTGACGCAGGACGGGGTTCCGCGACCATGGGCGGATGCACGACACGCGCGCCTATGAAGCCGAAACCGACGGGATCGTGGTCCGCGTCCGGCCCAGCTATCTGGCCGGCCAGTCCGATCCGGACGGCGGGCGCTGGGTCTGGGCCTATCAGGTCGAGATCGTCAATCTGACCGGCGTGTCGGTGCAACTGATGGCCCGGCGCTGGGTGATCACCGACGCGCGCGGCCATGTCGAGGAGGTGCGCGGTCCGGGCGTGATCGGCGAACAGCCGACGATCCTGCCCGGCGAAAGCTATTCCTACGCCTCGGGCTGTCCGCTGGGCACGGCCTCGGGCTCGATGGTCGGGGGCTATGCGATGACCGACGCCACCGGGCGCGAGTTCGAGGCGGCTATCCCGGCGTTCAGTCTGGATGTGCCGGGCGACCGGCGGGTGCTGAACTAGGGTGGTTGGTGATTGGTGGCTGGTCGGCACCTGTCCGGGGCGCTGTCAGCGCCGCCTTCCGCCGACAGTGAGGCGGCAATCACCAATCACCAATCACCAGCCACCTGGCAGCCGCGCTGACCGACGGACGGAATGGTCGTTGACCCGCGGAGCGGGTGAGGGGCTGCGTCAACCCGGAAAAGCGCAGCCCCGCCCCAGCACTTGAGGCCCCGTGCGGGTGGGGCCTCAAGGCGGAGGGCGGCTCTCTAGGAGCCGTTCATGACAGCCGTATGGCTGAAAGGGGTCAGATATACCGCCGCAGCGAGCGGGCCAGGTCCGTCGCGCCGCGCTTGACCTGCGGCTGGTAGGCGACGCGGGCGTGTTCGACGCAATAGACGCCTTCCGACGAGCGTCGGCCGCAGAAGCTGAACTCGTTCGAGGACGGGTCGCCGATCGGCCATTTGCACATGTGCGCGCCCAGGGTCATCACCGTGGCGGTGCCGGGCAGGTCGGGCATGGGGGCCGGAACCGACGGGGCCGTGACGGCGCGCGGCTGCACGGCCTCGATGCGGCGCGGCGCCGACGGGGCCTGGGTCGGCTGGGCGGCGGGGCGCGGGCGCGACGGGCGGAAGGTGGCGCGGGCCGGCTGCGAGGGCGCGGCGCGGCCCGACAGGCCGAGGCGGTGCACCTTGCCGATGACGGCGTTGCGCGTGACGCCGCCGCCCAGCTGTTTGGCGATCTGGCTGGCCGACTGGCCTTCCAGCCAGAGCTTCTTCAGCGCCCCGACGCGGTCTTCAGTCCAGCCTGCGGTCATAGCCAACCCTCCGGGTCTCGGATTCAATATATGGGGTCCAGGCTGCCCTCCCGGGGCCTCGACCTACCACTAATCGTAAACGAGGTCCTAACAGACGCAAGATGTGCGAATCAGTCCGTCCACAGGAACCAGATGTAGAGATGGTTAACGGGCGGCGGCTCCGCCGCCGGGTGATTGGTGATTGGTGGCTGGTGATTGGTGATTGCAGCTTCCCCGCCAGCGGAAGCGCGGCGCAGCGGGTGCCCGCGCACCGCCGCTGGCCCAGCCACCAATCACCAACCACCAACCACTTGCATCCCACCGCCCCTCGCCGCATTTCCCCACCCATGACCGACCTGAGCACCGCCTCCACGACCCCCCAGCCGCGCAGCTATTCCGGCGTCAACTGGATCGGAGTGAAGACCCTTTACCTCCGGGAGGTGCGGCGGTTCTGGAAGGTCGGGGCCCAGACCGTGGCGGCGCCGGTCGTCACCACCCTGTTGTACATGCTGGTCTTCGTGGTGGCCCTGCAGGGCGCCCGCCCGCCGCTGCACGGCACCCCGTTCGCCGAGTTCGTCGCGCCGGGCCTGATCATGATGGCGATCCTCAACAACGCCTTCGCCAACGCCTCATCGAGCCTGATCCAGGCCAAGATCATGGGCACCTCGACCGACTTCCTGACCCCGCCGCTCAGTCCGCTGGAACTGACGATCGGCTTTTCGCTGGGCGCCGCGACGCGGGGCATAGCGGTCGGGCTGGTGACGGCGATCTGCGTCCTGCCCTTCGCAAAACTGGGCGTGGCCCATGTCGCCGCCATCCTGTGGTTCAGCCTGACCGCCTCGCTGATGATGGGGATGCTCGGCGTCTTCGCCGGCCTGTGGGCCGAGAAATTCGATCAGCTGGCGGCCGTGCAGAATTTCCTGATCATGCCGATGACCTTCCTGAGCGGGACCTTCTACCTGGTCGACAACCTGCCGGAGCCGTTCGGGACGATCAGCCATTTCAACCCGATTTTCTACATGATCGACGGCTTCCGTTACGGCTTCATCGGCCATGCCGAGGGCGAGGTCTGGATCGGCGTGGTCATGAGCGCGGTCCTGACCCTGGTCATGTCCCTGGCCTGCTGGCAGGTGTTCCGGTCGGGCTGGCGGCTGAAGAGCTGACCAAGAAGTAAGGTGCGCCGGGCTCCGGCCCGCGCTAGCCATGGCGCCTCGTCTCAAGGGGGTTCCATGCTGTTCCGTTCGCTCGCCGCCGCCGCGGCCCTGCTCGTCGCCTCAACGCCGGTCGCCGCCCAGGACCTCGACCTGCGCGCCCAGGTCGCCGCCTTCGTCCAGCCCTCCAATGAAGCGCGGACCGCCGTCGTGGTCGCCCAGCTGCGCGCCGCCGGGTTCGAGCCGACCGTCGAAACCTTCACCGGCGGCAATGCCCGGTCGGGCAGGATGGAGGGCCGCAACGTCGTCGTGACCATCGGCGACGGCCCGCGCGAAATCCTGCTGACGGCCCACTATGACGCGGTGAAGCTGCGCGACGGGACGATGTCTCACGGCGTCGTGGACAACGCCGCCTCCGTGGTCGGGGTGATCGAGGCCGCGAAGATCCTGCGCACCAAGGCGCTGACCCACCGCATCCGCATCATCCTGTTCGACCAGGAGGAGCTGGGTCTGATCGGCGCGCGCAAATGGATCGAGGCGCACGGCCTGGAGAATGTCGCCGCCGTCGTGAACTCGGACGTCGCGGGCTATGGCGACACGATGATGTACGGCCAGAACAACGGCCCGCAGTCCGCCTTCGTCACCCGCGCGGTGCAGGAACTGTGCGCCGAGCGCGCCCTGCAGTGCGTCGGCTATCCGGTCTATCCGCCGTCGGACGACCGCGCCTTCTCCGCCGCCGGCGCGCCGGTGGTGTCGCTGGGCTTCCAGGACCAGATCGGCGCCCACCAGATGTGGCTGGCCTTCAACGGCGGCGAGGACAACGGTCTGGCCGCGGGCTTCACGCCCCAGGTCTTCCGCCTGATCCACTCGAACGACGACACCATGGAACACATCGATCCGGCGACCGTGGCGCTGGCCGGCTCGACCTATGCGGCGGTGGTCGAGCGGCTGGACGCGCAGCTTTCGCGCTAGCCGACTGGCCGCTCTTTCCTTTGGAAGAGAGCTTCAGCCTGCGCGAAAGCGCCAGGCCGCGTCGGATTGACAGGGCGGAGCCCTGTGACCGCGGCCCAACAGGATTGACTAACACCGCCCTCCGGCCGACAAGGCCTGACCCTTATTCCAGCGGTCCCGGCGCTCTCCAGCGGCGGGGCCGTCTCGCTTTTGGAGGCTTGTCCCGTGTCCACTGAACATCTGATGGGTGTCTATAACCGCGCGCCGCTGGAAGTGGATCGCGGCCAGGGCGCGCGTCTGTGGGCGAAGGACGGGACCGAATATCTCGACTGCGTCATGGGGATCTCGACCAACGCCCTCGGCCACGCCCATCCGGTGCTGGTCCAGGCGGTCAAGGACCAGGCCGAGAAGCTCTGGCACGTCTCCAACATCTTCAAGATTCCGGGTCAGGAAGCCCTCGCCGACGCCCTTTGCGAGAAGTCCTTCGCCGACGTGGTCTTCTTCACCAACTCCGGCACCGAGGCGGTCGAGTGCGCGATCAAGACGGCGCGCCGTTTTCATTTCGCCAACGGCCAGCCCGAGCGGATCGACATCTACGGCTTCGACGGCTCGTTCCACGGCCGCACCTACGGCGCCATCAACGCGGCGGCCAACCCCAGCTACACCAACGGCTTCGGCCCGCCGATGGAAGGCTTCCACCAGCTGGTCTTCGGCGACCATGAGGCCCTCAAGGCCGCGATCGCCAACCCGAACACCGCCGCCATCATCGTCGAGCCGGTGCAGGGCGAGGGCGGCTGCCGCGCCATTCCCGAGGTCTGCCTGCGCGGCCTGCGCGAGATGTGCGACGAATACGGCGTCCTGATCATCTTCGACGAGGTCCAGTGCGGCATGGGCCGGACCGGCAAGCTGTGGGCCCATGAGTGGGGCGGCATGGCCCCCGACATCATGGCCATCGCCAAGGCCCTGGGCGGCGGCTTCCCCATCGGCGCCTGCCTGGCCACCAGCCACGCCGCCACCGGCATGGTCGTCGGCGTGCACGGCTCGACCTTCGGCGGCAATCCGCTGGCCATGGCCGTGGGCGCCGCCGCCTTCGCCGAAATTTCGAAGCCCGAGACCCTGGCCCACGTCAACGAGATCTCCGGCTATCTGAAGCAGCAGCTGCACGGGCTGAAGGAGCGCTTCCCCGATGTGATCGTCGAGGTCCGCGGCAAGGGTCTGCTGATGGGGATGAAGCTGGTCCCCAACAACCGGGAATTCATGGGCTGGGCCCGCGACGAGGCGCATCTGCTGGTCGCCGGCGGCGGCGACAATCTGGTCCGCATCCTGCCGCCCCTGAATTTCACGCTGGACGAAGCCCGCGAGGCCATCGAACGCCTTGAGAAGACCTGCGAGTTCGCCCGCACGAAGCTGGCTGCGGCCTGACCGGAGACCTGAAGATGGTCCGCCACTTCCTCGACATCCATCGGCTTGAGGGCGAGGCGCTGCGCGCCATCCTCGATGACGCCCATGCCCGCAAGGCGGCCCGCAAGGGCTGGCCCAAGGGCCGCCCCGACGCCGACGCGCCGGCGAAGGATCGCGTGCTGGCGATGATCTTCGAGAAGAACTCGACCCGCACGCGCTTCAGCTTCGACGCCGCCATCCGCCAGCTGGGCGGGGCCTCGATCATCGCCAACGCCGGCGACATGCAGCTGGGCCGCGGCGAGCCGGTCGAGGACACGGCCCGCGTCCTGTCGCGCATGGTCGATGCGGTGATGATCCGCGCCAACAGCCACGAGGACGTCGAACGCTTCGCCCGCGTCGCCACCGTGCCGGTGATCAACGGCCTGACCGACCGCTCCCACCCGTGCCAGATCCTGGCCGACATCATGACCATCGAGGAGGCTCGCGGCCCGATCGCCGGCAAGACGATCGCCTGGGTCGGGGACGGCAACAACGTCTGCCACAGCTTCATGCACGCGGCGCCGAAGCTGGGCTTCCACCTGAACGTGGCCTGCCCGGCGGACTATCATCCGGACCTGCACGACCTGGCCAAGGGCGGCAATTCCGTCACCCTGACCAGCGACCCGCGCGAGGCCGTGGCCGGGGCGGACGTCGTGGTCACCGACACCTGGGTGTCGATGGGCGACGGCGACTATGAGGCCCGGCTCGAGGCCTTCGAGGGCTATGGCGTCGACGCCGCCCTGATGGACGCCGCCAATAGCGACGCCGTCTTCCTGCACTGCCTGCCCGCCCACCGTGGCGAGGAGGTGACGGACGCGGTCATCGACGGACCGAAGTCGCTGGTCTGGGACGAGGCGGAGAACCGCATCCACGCCCAGAAGGCGGTGCTGGCCTGGTGTTTCGCGGGTTAGGGATCAGGAAGCAGGCGTTAGGCAGCAGGGACCGCGGACGCGGGCGCCTGCGCCAGGTTCACTACTGCCTACTGCCTGACCCCTACTGCCTCACTGCAGGTTCACGTCCGCCACCCCGCCCGCATCCGGCAGGGTCTTCGTCAGATTGGCCCTGGCCACCTCGAGCATGAAGCGGACGGGTCCCTTCTTCGACACCCAGATGCGGCCGTCGTCGGCGTCGAAGCGCAGCAGGGTCAGGTGGGGGTCGTCCTTGCCCTCGGGGTACCAGGCGGCGAGGATCGGGTTCCAGTGCTTGTCGATCAGCGCCGGATTGCGCGGCGCCACCGACAGGGCGCCGTGGATACAGGCCCAGACTTCCTGATCCTTCGAGCCATAGGTGAACATGGCCGACTGGTCCGGGATGGCGGCGTCCTTCGCCAGGTCGGTGTCGTCACGGGTGAAGAACCAGATGGTCCCGGTCTCTTCCTCGCGGAAGGCGGTCATCGGCTGGCTGTGATAGCCGGGCTGGTCGAGGCCCAGCATGCCGGTGTTGGAAGTCTTGAGGTGGTCCCAGAACTCTTTCTCGGCCTCGGCGGCGGTGAGGGTTTTGTCGCTCATGGTTGCATCTCCTGATCTCGGGGGGTGGATCAGGAATGACCGGAAGCCGGACGGGTTCCGGCGAGCGCTCGCCTAGTAGGGCCGCCGGGGTACGCCCATCAGGGTTCCGAGGTGGATCGCCAGCACGAAGATTGCGACGCCGCACAGAAGCATGATGAAGCGCCACGGGATCATGCGCACGCCACGCGTCATGTCCCAGGGTCGCGAACCCCGCCAGCCGGCGAAGACGGCCAGGGCGAGGGCGGCGAGGAGCAGGGCGAGGGTGACGGTCAGACTCATCCGCGCGAGGTGGTCCGTTGAACGCCCCGGCGCAAGGGCGAATTCCTTGCCGGGAGGTTAATCTTCATCCGTCGTTAACCACGTTGGCGCGAGATACTCATCGGGTGACGGCGCTTTCCACAGGAAGATGGGGACACCGCTATATCTTGGGGTTAACCACGCGTTTACACCCATCATCTTGCCGTTTAGCGTTCGACGTATGGGTCGGGAGACGAATCAGTGAGCGCAGCCGCGGCGCCTTGGAGCGTGAAGGGCATCGAGCCCAAGGCGCGCGAGATCGCCAAGGACCTCGCCCGTCGTTCCGGCATGACGCTCGGCGAGTGGCTGAACACCATCATCATGGAAGACGGCGACGATGAGGAGGGCGGCTTCACGCCCCTGTCCCGCCGCCTCCATGCCGCCGACAGCATTGACCGCCGCGGGCGCAGCCGTCGCGTGGACGACGCCTACGGGTCGGGCGCGAACGAGGACCAGCTGCAGCGTCTCGGCGCCTCGATCGACGCCATCGCCGCCCGGCTGGAAGCCGCCGAGCGCCGCTCCACCGTCGCCATCCAGGGTGTCGACCAGGCCGTCTCGGGACTGGTCCGTCGACTGGAAGGCCAGGACCAGACGGGCAAGGCCTACGCCCGCCGCATCGACGACATCGCCGAGGAACTGCGCGAGGGGCACAAGCGTCTGCGCCGGTTCGAGCAGGAGGTCGGCCCCCAGACGGCCGAGACCTTCGGCAAGGTCGAGACCACCATGGGCGCCCTCGCCGGCCGCCTTTACGACATCGAGGAGCGCCAGCGTTCCAGCGTCAATGAACTGCGCCACCGGATGGACGCGGTCGAAAAGGTCGCCGGACCGGGCGTCGGGTCGGATCTGCTGGCCCAGGTCGGACAACGGCTGGATCAGGCCCAGAGCCGCACCGCCGAGGCCTTGCGTAATCTGCAGGCCTCGTTCGCCGGTCTGGACCAGCGCCTGCGCGCCGCCGAGTCCCGCGCTGAACCCGAGGGCGCGCGCGAGGCCGCCCGCTTCGAAAAGCTGGCCGAGACCCTGAGCCGTCAGGTCGAGGGCAACCGCGCCGAGATGATGCGGCGGCTCGACACCGCCGAGACCGAAGGCCGGATGGACCGCATCGAACGCGCGGTGCTGGCCATCGGCGATCAGGTCAAGGCCGCCGAGGAACGCTCCGCCAAGGCCGTCGAGAGCATGGGCCACGAGGTCCTGCGCATCGCCCAGAACCTGAACGGCCGGGTCCAGTCGATCGAGGCCGAAACGCCGGTCCGGTTCGAACAACTGAGCCGCAAGGTCGAGACCGACATGGGCCGCTTCGCCCAGGGCATCGAGCAACGGCTGACCGCGACCGACGATCGCCACGCCCTGGCCCTCGAGAAACTGGGCGGCGAAATCACCCGCATCTCGGACCGGCTGAGCGAACGCATCGCCCAGTCCGAGCGGCGCTCGCAGCAGGCGCTGGACGACATCGGCCGCCGCCTGGCCGACAGCTCCAGCCGTATCGAGCAGGGCTACGACCGGGCGTCCGGCGAACTGGCCGAGCGTATGCGGATGTCGGAAGAGCGGACCGCGGCCCTGATCGCCGAGGCCCGCGGCAATATCGAGCGCCGCACGGAAGTCCCGGCCGCCGTGACCGCCCCGGCCGCCCCGGCTCCGGATTCGGACTGGCGGGCCGCCGCCTTCCCGGACGCCGCCTTCCCCGGCGCGCCCTTCTCCGAAACCGTGTTTGACGATCCGGTCTACGCCGAACAGCAGGCGTGGTCCGCCGACCTCGCCCCGCCCGAGCCGGCGCCCGCCGCCTTCAGCCCCGAGCCTGCGGCCGATGAGGTCCTGACCGCCGACGCCATCTTCGATGCCGTCATGCGCGGCCCGCGCGTGGATGAGACCCTCGCCGAGGCGCCGATGGCCGCGTCCGCTCCGTTCGGCAGCCGGTCCGGCGGGACGGCGTTTGACGACGAGGTCGGCCCCGCGCCGCAGATTCCCGCCTTCACCCCGCCCCCGTTCAACGCCGCTCCGGAGGCCCAGCCGGTCCAGGCTCCGCCCGCGCCGGTCGCCTTCGGCCAGGGCTTCGGCGGCGCCGATGTCTCGGATGCGCTGGAAGCGACCGCGCCCGGCGCCGTCGGCGGCGCCTTCGATGGCGGGCATGACGATTTCGAGGGCGAGACGGACTTCGTCGATCCCCGCGCCCTGCGCGCCGCGGCGGCCCAGGGCCGCGCCTCCTCCACCCGCCAGACCATCGACGCCGCCCGCGCCGCCATGGTCGCCCCGGCCGTGGCCGAAGCGCCCGCCCGCTCGGGCTTCGGCCTGAAACGCGGCGGCAAGTCCCGTCTGCAGGAACGGCTCGACAAACAGGCCGCCAAGGATGGCGGCACAGTCCGCAAGGCGCTGGGCGCCTCGGCCATCGCGGTGCTGCTGACCGCCGGCGGCGCCTACGCCACCGGCCAGCTGACGGGTTCGGGCCTGAACATTCCCGGCATGACCGGCGCCGACCCGGCCACGCCGGTCGCCGCGCTCGCCATCGTGCCGGCCGCGGCCTCGGCCGAGGACCTCGCGCGCGGGGAAGAGCTGTACCAGCAGGCCACGGTCCAGCTCGATGCGGACGAACCTGCCGGGATCGAGACGCTGAAACAGGCGGCCGCGACCGGCTACACGCCCGCGCAACTGCATCTGGCCGGCCTGTATCAGGACGGCGAAAAGGGTCTGACGGCGAATTCCTCGGAGGCCCGCGCCTGGGCCCGTCGTGCGGCGGACGGGGGCGACGCCCGCGGCATGCACGCCTACGGCATGTATCTGTTCGACGGCATCGGCGGCGACCAGAATCGCGCCGAGGCGCTGGACTGGCTGAAGCGGGCGGCGGAACTCGGTCTGGTGGACAGCCAGTTCAACGTCGCCAAACTGTATGAGACCGGCGACCAGGGCATCCGGCCCAACCTCACCGAAGCCTACAAATGGTATCTGATCGCGGCGCGCGCCGGTGATACCGACGCCCAGTCGGCGGTCGAGCGTCTGCGCGCCTCGGTCCCGGCCGAGATCCGCGCCAGGGCCGGAACAGAGGCCGAGAATTTCGCGGTCGAACCACTCGCCTGACGCGAGAGGGACGAGCTTTTCTGGCGCATCGGGTGGCGGGGGCCGTCCGGTGGGTCTAGGACACCATCACTTCCGTCGTCGCCTTTCCGGCGCCTAGCCTCAGTTCCAGCCGAAGGCGCGTCCTTTGGATATCTATCTGCCGATCGCCGAGGTTTCGGTGAACTGGCCGCTCCTGGTTCTGCTGGGCGCGACGGTCGGATTCGTGTCCGGTCTGTTCGGCATCGGCGGGGGCTTCCTGATGGCCCCGATCCTGATCTTTCTGGGCATCCCGCCGGCAGTGGCCGTGGCCAGCCAGGCCAGCCACGTCGTCGCCTCCTCGACCTCCGGCGTGATCAGCTACACCAGTCAGAAGGCGGTCGATTACCGCATCGGCGGGGTCATGGCCTTCGGCGGCGTCGTCGGCGCCCTGCTGGGCGTGGAGCTGTTCCGCTATCTGCGCCTGCTCGGCCAGGCCGATATGGCGGTCGCGGTGTCCTATCTGCTGTTCCTCGGCATCATCGGCACCCTGATGCTCTACGAGAGCCTCGGCCAGATCCTGCGCCGGGTGCGTGGAGAGGTTCTTCCGCACAAGGAGCGTCGTCGCCCGCTCTGGCTCTACGGCCTGCCGCTGAAGATGCGGTTCCCCCGCTCCGGTCTCTACATCAGCGCCATTCCGCCGTTTGTCCTGGGGGCCTTCGCCGGGGTTCTGTCGGCCATCATGGGGGTGGGCGGCGGCTTCATCCTGGTGCCGGCCATGCTCTATGTCCTGCGCATGCGGGCCGGGGTGGTGGTGGGCACCAGCCTGTTCCAGATCATCATCGTCACCGCCATGACCACCATCCTGCAGGCCGGGCGCAACCAGACGGTCGACATCGTCCTGTCCACCCTGCTGCTGGTCGGCGGGGTGGTCGGCGCCCAGTACGGGGCCCGGCTGTCGGGCCGGTTCCGGCCCGACGTGCTGCGGGCGGTGCTGGGGCTGATCGTCCTGCTGGTCGGCATCCAGATGGGGCTGGAGCTGTTCGTGCGGCCGTCCGACCTGTTCGCCTTCGCGCCGGGGGTGACCGAGTGATCCAGGCCCTTCCGCCACCGCCTCCGGCCATCGTCGCCCCCGCGCCGGAACGCTCGGTCGGCACGCTCGGCCAGGTCCGCGTCGCCTCGGCCATGACCGACGCCCGGGTCATGATCGATTCCAGCTTCCGCGGGGCGTCCATCGTCGTCTACGGCGCGGTCTTCAACCCGACCGACCGGCCCGCCGATGTGATTGTGGTGGTGCGCGGCCCGGACGGGCCGGTGCGTCTGGTCAAGAAGACCCGCAACATGGGCTTCTGGCTCAACAGCCGACCCGTCCTGTTCGAAGGCGCGCCGGGCTTCTATATGACGGCCTCGACCCGGCCCCTGTCCGACATCGCCGACTTCGGCCAGCTGCGGCGGCTGGGCGTCGGCGTCGACCATCTGAGGATCAACGCCCCGCAGGAAAGCCGCGCCGTGACCCGCTACGGCGTGCGCGACGTGGTCGTCAGCCGGCTGGGCGAGGACTATCTGGACTACCGCCGCGCCGTGATCCGGCTGCGCGAAGCGGCGGCGCTCTACAACACCGATCCGGACGGGGTGGAGTTCGTCGATACGGGCCTGTTCCGCGCCGAACTGGACCTGCCCGCCGTGGCCCCCACCGGCCAGTATTTCGCCGAGGTCTGGCTGTTCCAGGACGGCGAGCCGGTGTCGGTCTCCAACCTCACCCTGACCGTGGAAAAGGTCGGTCTGGAACGCGACATCTATGAGTTCGCCCATCGCCGGCCGTGGAGCTACGGCGTGCTGACGGTGCTGCTGGCGGCCCTGATGGGCTGGGGGGCGAGCCGGCTGTTCAGGCGACAGTAGGTGCCTAGCCGTCACTCAGGAGCGGCGAACCAGGAGCTTGTGTTCGACAGGCCGACCCAACTTCGATCTCGTCAGGCACCGGATCAGAGTTGGCGTTGCAGTCGATCTCCACATAGCAGAGGCGTCCATCAGCCCCGGCGAACAGCAGAATCTCGAGAGAGCCTCCGGCAAGAATTGGGAAGTCGGCCTCGAAGACAAACCTCTCGGTTCGGTCGGAGGGACTGACCAGCGAGGGGGCGGTGGAACTTGCGGGGCGGCTAACCGAGAAACTGTTGCAGCCACACGGGCAGAAGTCGCTGAAAACGGCATCTTCGAACTGGGCTTCAAGGCGAACAGGCGCGGGGTACTCAGACCGTTCCAGAATGAACGCCCGCCAGAATTCGGCCTTGGCGAGGTCGTTCGCCATTTTACCCCGCCGCAAACTCGCTGAGCGCGTCGATCACCGCCCGGTTCTGGTCCTCCGTGCCCACGGTGATGCGCAGGCAGTCGGGCAGGCCGTAGCCGCCGACGGGGCGGACGATGATGCCTTTGGAGTTCAGATAGTCATTGGCCATGGCGGCGTTGCGCGTCTCGTCGGGGAAGCGGACGAGGACGAAGTTTCCGGCCGAGGGGAAGACGTCGAAGCCGAAGCCCTTGATGGCCTGGGTCAGACGCGGACGCCAGGCGTGGACCAGATCGCGCGAGGCCTTCTGGTGCGCCTCGTCGCCGAGGGCGGCGACCGCGGCCTCGATGCCGGGGACCGAGACGTTGAACGGCAGGCGGATGCGGTCGACCGCCTCGCAGACCTTCAGCGGCGCATAGCCGAAGCCGATGCGCAGGCCGCCCAGACCGTGGATCTTGGAGAAGGTGCGGGTGACGATGATGTTGTCGCTGTCGCGGGCCAGCGGGAAGCTGGTCTCCCAGTCCGGCTCGGCGACGAATTCGGCATAGGCCTCGTCGATGACCAGCAGGATGTGGGGCGGCAGGGCCTCGTGCAGGCGCCGGATTTCCTCGGCCGTGTTGTAGCTGCCGGTCGGGTTCGAGGGGCTGGAGACATAGACGATGCGGGTCCGGTCATCGACCTCGGCGAGGATGGCCTCGGGCGTCAGCCGGAAGTCGGGCTCGGGCGCCAGCTTGACCGAGGCCTGGTTGGCCAGGGCGCTGATGCGGTAGGCGAGGAAGCCGTATTTGCCGCTGACGATGTTGTCGCCGGCGGTGAGATAGGTCTGGTTCAGCAGGGCGAAAACCTCGTCCGAGCCATTGCCGAAGATCAGCCGCTCGGGCTCCAGCCCGTGATGCTCCGCCACCGCGTCGCGCAGCTTCATCGCCCGGCCGTCCGGATACATGTGGATGTTGCCGACGGCGGCGGCATAGGCCTCGCGCGCCTTCCCGCCGGCGCCCAGGGCGTTCTCGTTGGACGACAGCTTCATCGGTTCGGCCACGCCCTCGATGCGCGACTTGCCGCCGACATAGGGGGCGATGTCGAGGATGCCGGGCTTGGGCGCAGGATTCCGGGGCGCGGGCGCGTCGGTCATGGGGCGGTCCTCGAAGTCAGAACTGGGGGGCGGCGCCGATGACGCCGGAGAGGCTGCCGGGCGCGGATGCAAGCCGCCCGTCCTCGGCCTGCACATAGCCTGCGAGCATGAACAGCTTCAAGCCGCCCGCCGCGATCAGCGGACTGGCGGCCAGGCCGGCAGCGCCCAGGGTCTCGAGGATCCGGGCGTCGGGGGCCTTGCTGTCGGTGGCCCAGAAGGTGCGGTCGTCGCCTGTCGGACCGGGCTCCGAGCGCTGCACCAGCAGGGCGCGGGGCAGGCCGTGGCGGTCGTCGGGCAGGGCGGCGATCACGCGCAGGGCCGGCTCGGCCAGCAGCCGCCCCCACCAGGCCTTGCCCGGCGTCAGGTCCAGCAGGGCGCGCGATCCCTCACGAACGGCGGCCAGCGCCTGTTCCGGCTCGGCGGCGGCAAGGGCGGTCAGGCCGAAGCGGTCGGCGGCCAGGGTCTGGCTGGCAGAACCCCAGACGACCAGCGGCGCGCCGCTCGCCGCGTCAATCCGTCCCAGCACCGCACGAACCGAGGCGGCTGCGGCGGGCGACAGGGCCTTCAGCAGCCCGCGCAGCGCGATGGCGTCGGCATCCGGCGAGGGGCGGGGCCCGGCGGCGACGCGCAGGCGCACGGCCTCGGCCACGGCCCGGTCGAGGGCCAGCCGATCGGCGTCGACCTCGGGTTCGATCAACATCAGAACAGCCGTGGCGCCGGGGCGAGGGCGAAGGGCCCCAGCCAGGTGCGGCCATCCCGAAACTGCACGACCAGATCGACGGGCCGCGGGCCCGAGGCCGCCGTGGCCGCCGCCGCCCCGGCCGCGCCCATGCGGTTGACCGCGCCGGACTGCGACCGCGCCAGGCCGGCGATGGCGGCCATCGGTTGTTCGGCCCGCAGGGCCAGCGACCCCTGCAGCCGCCCGTCGGCCCGGGCCGAGAGGCTGTCGCTGGAGATCAGGGCGGTGCTGTCTCCGGCCTTCAGCCGGCCCCGGACGGCGGCGAACCGTCCGCCCGCCTCGGTCCAGGCGGCGAAGACCCCGGCGGAGTCCATGCCCTGCAGCCGGCTGGCGCCGACGATCGTGCCCTCGACATCGGCGCTCAGCCTGCCCTGTCGGGTCGCGCCCTCGACCGGGCCGCCCGGCCGGCCACGGGCGTCCACGAGGCGGAACAGCACGTCCAGTTCGTCCGTCGAGGCCTGGCCGTCGGTCAGGTGCGGCCGGGTCTCTAGCTGGATCCGCTCGGCCGAGACGATGGGGAACGGCTCGGCGCCCTCGAGCGGGGTGAAGGTCGGGCGGATCATCTCGGCCCTCAGGTCGGGGAAACGGTCGCGCAGATGGCTGATGCTGAAGCGCAGGCCGTTCCCGGCGATGGCGATCCGGCCCTTGTCCGCCCGCGTCAGGGTCAGGCCCTCAGGGGCGATGACCACCCAGTGATCGGGGTTGTAGGCGCTGGCCTCGGCCACCAGTTCGGGGGCCGCGACGCCGTGGCCGGAAGGGGCGAGAATGTCGGCCTGCGGCATCGACACCCGCGTCCGGAACGGCCAGCCGGTGGTGCTCACCGGGGCATGGGTGATGGTCCAGCCGTCCTGTCGCAGGACCTCGACCTGGGCCGCCAGCCGGGTCTCGACCTGATCGGTCAGCCAGAACCACCAGCCGGTCCACGCGGCCAGCAGCAGGCCGACGATCAGGAAGGGCACGGCGATGCCGCGGCGGGAATAGCGGGGGACGGTGTCGGTCATCGGGGCACCGTCTAGTCCGGCTTGAGGAAGGCGCCAACCAGTTCAACCGCCTCGGCCAGCCCCATGCGCTGCACCTCCGTGCCCGGCGGCAGGCTGGCGAACAGGCGGGTCGGGGCGGCGGCGTCCAGCATGACGAAGACGCCCTTGTCGTCGGCGCGGCGGATCAGCCGGCCGAAGGCCTGGGCCATCTTTGCGCGCGCCAGGGCGTCGTCGAAATTGCGCCCGCCCGCGCCCTCGCCGCCGAACCGCAGGCGCCGCGCCTTGTGCAGCAGGTCGGGGCGCGGCCAGGGCACGCGGTCGAAGGCGAGGATGCGCAGGGACCGGCCCGGCACATCGACGCCATCCCGCACCGCATCGGTGCCCAGAAGGCAGGAGTCCTGCTCAGCGCGGAAGACGTCGACCAGCGCCCCGACCTCCAGCGGATCGACGTGCTGGGCGTAGAGCGGGATGCCGGCTTTCGCCAGGTCGGGCCCCAGCCGCTCATAGACGGCCTTCAGCCTCCGGATGGCGGTGAACAGGCCGAGGCCCCCGCCGCCCGCCGCGAGGAACAGTTCGCGCATGGCCGCCGCCGTCTGGCGGGTGTCGTCCTTGATCAGGTCGTTGACGACGATGACGCGGGCGTTGGCCGCATAGTCGAACGGGCTTTCGACCTTCAGCGTCCGCGCCGGCTCGATCAGCCGGGCCGAGCCGGTGCGCAGCCGGGCCATGTCGAACGGATCGTCCGCATTCGGATCGGACAGGGTGGCGCTGGTCACCAGCACGCCGTGGGCAGGCATGATGACCGCGGCCTCGAGCGGCACCGTCGGGTCGATCCAGTGGCGGCGCAAGGCCACGTCCATGATGCGGCCGAACGCTGCTTCGGCTGAAAGCCAGTCGAGGAAGTCGGGGTCCGGCTCGTCGGACGACACCTCCAGCGCGGCCAGCATCGAGCGCCAGCCGGGCAGGGTCATGCGGGCTCTGCGGTCGAGGCCGCGCAGGGCCCCCTCGATACGGGCGCGCGACGCCCCGTCCAGATCGGCGGCCTCGTCGTCGAGGATGTCTTCCAGATGGCGCGACAGGGCCAGCAGCGGCGCCTCGACGGCGGCCAGCGCCTGGGCCGCCTCGCGTGCGGCCTCCAGCACCGGTTCGGTGACGGGGCGCAGTGAGCATTCCATGCCGAACTCGACGCCGCTGCCCGACGCATTCTCGGACGTCCGTGCCCGGAGCTGTTCCAGCGCCGCCAGCAGGAAGCGTTCGATCGGCCCGACCGGATTGACCTCGCCCGAGGCCGGGGCGATGCGGCCCGACACGCCCTCGCCGGGCAGCTGGGCGGCGGCGCGGACGGCGTCCTGAAGCGCCCTGGTCGCGGCCTCGTTGTCGGCGCACAGGTCGCCGAGCCGCTGCTCCAGACCCCGTCCGCGCCGCCTGCGCCCCTCGGGTCCGCGCAGCCAGCGGCGCAGCTCGGCGGCCTCCTGACCCGACAGGCAGGCCGAGAAGGCGCTGTCGGCGGCGTCGAACAGATGGTGGCCCTCGTCGAAGACGATCCGCTTCAGCGCCGCCGTCTCGCCGTCCTGCTTCAGGCCGCGCGCCGACCGGGCCCCGTCGAAGGCCGCCTGGGTCATGACGAGGGCGTGGTTGGCGACGACCAGGTCGGCGCGGCGACTGGCGCGGATGGTCTTCTCGACGAAACAGGTGCGGTAGTGGGGGCAGGCGGCGTGGACGCATTCGCCGCGCCGGTCGACGAGGTTGGCCGCGCTGGCCTGATGGCTGGGGCCTGTCGCGAACAGGCCGGGCAGCCAGCCGGGATAGTCGCCCCCGGTCATGTCGCCGTCGCGCGTATGCATGGCCCAGCGGCTGGCCAGCGCCATGCCGATCAGGTCGCCGTTCCCCAGTTGGGCCGCCTGAACCATGTCCTGCAGGTTCAGCAGGCAGAGGTAGTTCTCGCGCCCCTTTCGGACGACGGTCTTCTTCTTGCGCTCGACGGGGTCGGGCCACAGGGCGGCGCTCTCGCGGTCGATCTGGCGCTGCAGGGCGCGGGTGTAGGTCGAGACCCAGGCCGCGCCCTGGTTGCGCTCGGCCCAGAGGCTGGCGGGGGCAAGGTAGCCGAGGGTCTTGCCCGTGCCGGTGCCCGCCTCGGCCAGCAGGAATCGGGGGCGGCCCTCCTCGTTGCGGGGGGAGAAGGCATAGGCGGCCTCGGCGGCGTAGTCGGACTGGGTCGGCCGGGTCTCGTCCAGGCCCGAGGCCTGCAGCAGTTTTTCAAGCCGGATACGGGCGGACTCGCTGTCGACCGGGGCCGAGCCTGCCTCGCCGCGCGGCGCCTCGTCCTCCCATTCTGGCAGGCGGGACCAGACGTCGAGCCCGCTGCCGCGATGCTGACGATCGCGGAGCGGCTGGCTTTGCAGGGCGCCCGAGACGCGCCAGGCCCAGGACCAGCCGGCGCGGCCCAGGGTCTCGGCGAGGGTGAAGGCGGCCTCGCGGTCGGGATAGGCCGGGTCGGCCAGTTCGCGCAGCAGGCCGTCGGCGGCGCGGTGCAAAGCCTCGGCCTGGGCCTCCGCCCCCTTCGGCTCGCTCATCCCCATGGCCAGGGCCAGGCCGCTGGGCGAAGGGGCGCAGAAGCGGGCGGGTCGGACGAAGGCGAACAGCTCCAGCACGTCCAGCATCTCGGGCGAGCGGGCCGGCGGCGCGATCCCCAGACGGCGGGCGGTCAGGCTGGCATGGGCGACCATGACCGGGGCGGTGGTGAAGGCCCCCTCGGCCGCGCCCCGCCCGATCTTCCGCGCGCCCTCGCCGTCGCAGATCGCTCCCGCGCCGGGCGGAATGGCCAACGCCGGCGGCAGCGCCAGCCAGGGCTCGGCGCCGGTCAGGGCGGAGGCGGAGGTGAGGGAGTCGGTGGACACGACCGATAGATAGCGGTTCGGGACGTGAAACGGAACGGGAACATGCTATAGGCGCGATGTGACGCCGCCGCCCGCTCCCGCAACGCTTTCGCCCCTGTTCGCCGACTGGTTCGCGCGACGCGGCTGGTCGCCGCGACGGCATCAGCTGGAGATGATCGCGGCGGCCGAGGCCGGGTCGCACGCCCTGCTGGTCGCGCCGACCGGGGGCGGCAAGACGCTGGCGGGGTTCCTGCCGTCGCTGGTCGAGCTGGCGGAGCGGGGGCCGCGGCCGGCGTTCGGGCCGGGCAGCGGAGTGCACACCCTCTATCTGTCGCCGCTCAAGGCCCTGACCACCGACGTCGAGCGCAACCTGATGACGCCGATCCGCGAGATCGGGCTGAACATCCATGTCGAGAGCCGCACCGGCGACACCAAACAGTCCAAGAAGCAGCGGCAGCGCGAGAACCCGCCCGACATCCTGCTGACCACGCCCGAACAGCTGGCCCTGTTCTGCGCCTGGGATGGCGCGCGCGACTATTTCGCCGACCTGAAATGCGTGGTGCTGGACGAGGTGCACGCGATCTGGAGCGGCAAGCGGGGCGACCTCCTGTCGCTCGGCCTGGGGCGGTTGCAACAGTTCGCGCCGGACATGCGGCGGGTGGCGCTGAGCGCGACCGTGGACGATCCGGAGATGATCGCGGACTGGCTGAGGCCAGGTCCGGCTCTGTCTCCTTCTCCCCTCGGGGGAGAAGGTGGCCCGCAGGGCCGGATGAGGGGGCCGTCGGCCCCGGACTCGACTCTGGACAGTCCGTCGCCGGAACCAGGCCCCTCATCCGCCCTGGTGGGCAGCCCCCCTTCTCCCCCGAGGGGAGAAGGAAGAGACCTGGCTGAAGAAGGGGTCACCATCGTCCGCGGCGACCCCGGCGCGCCGCCGGTGGTCGATGTGCTGGTCAGCGAGGGCAGGGTGCCGTGGGCCGGTCACACCGGCCAGCACGCCATCCCCGAGGTCTATGAGGCGCTCAAACGCTCCGGCATGACCCTGATCTTCGTCAATACGCGCTGGCAGGCGGAGTTCGTCTTCCAGTCGCTGTGGGCGATCAATGAGGACGACCTCCCCATCGCCCTGCACCACGGCTCGCTGGCGGCGGAGCAGCGCCGCAAGGTCGAGGCGGCCATGGCGCGGGGCGAGCTCAGGGCCGTGGTCTGCACCTCGACGCTGGACCTCGGTATCGACTGGGGCGACGTCGACCTGGTCATCCAGCTGGCCGCGCCCAAGGGGGCCTCGCGGCTGGTGCAGCGGATCGGCCGGGCCAATCACCGGCTGGACGAGCCGTCGCGGGCCCTGATGGTTCCCGCCAGCCGGTTCGAGATGCTGGAATGCCAGGCCGCGCGCGAGGCGGTGGCCGAGAACGCCTTCGACTGGGAGCCGGTGCATACCGGCACGCGCGACACCCTGGCCCAGCACGTCATGGGCTGCGCCTGCTCCGAGCCGTTCGCAATAGATGCTCTGTATACGGAGATAACCGGCTGCGGTCCCTATCGCGGCCTGACGTATGAGCAGTTCGAGGAGGTGGTCGATCTGGTGGCCACCGGCGGCTATGCGCTGCGCACCTATGAGCGGTTCGCGCGGATCGTCCGGACGCAGGACGGCCGATGGACCGTCCGCAACGCCCAGACGGCCCAGCGCCACAGGATGAACGTCGGGACCATCGTGGCGGCGGCGACCCTGAACGTGCGCATCGCCTCACGACGCGGCGGCGCCTCGAAACAGCTGATCGGCGGGCGCAAGGTCGGCGAGGCGGAAGAGAACTATTTCGAACAGATGTCGCCCGGCGACACCTTCGTCTTTGCCGGCCAGGTCTGGGCCTTCCAGGGCATCAACGGCATGGACGCCCTGGTCACCCATGCGCAGGACAAGGATCCGAAGATCCCGTCATGGGGCGGGAACAAATTTCCCATGTCGACCTCCCTGGCCGATCGCGTCCGGACCATGATCCAGGACCGCGACCACTGGCGCGTCCTGCCGCCCGACGTGCAGGAATGGCTGGAGCTGCAGGAGACGCGCTCGGTCATTCCCGACGCCGGGACCCTGCTGGTCGAGACCTTTCCGCGCGGCTCCCGCCACTTCCTCATCGCCTATCCGTTCGAGGGCGGGCTGGCGCATGCGACCCTGTGCATGCTGCTGACGCGACGGCTGGACCGGCTCGGCGTCGGCCCCCTGGGCTTCGTCTGCACCGACTATTCGCTGGCCATCTGGTCGATCAAGCCGATGGACGGGCTGGACCTCGGCGCCCTGTTCGAGCCCGACATGCTGGGCGACGATCTGGAAAGCTGGCTGGCCGAGAGTTTCATGATGAAGCGGACGTTCCGCAACTGCGCCCTGATCTCGGGCCTGATCGAGAAACGTCAGCCGGGCAATGAGAAGACGGGGCGGCAGGTGACCTTTTCGACGGACCTGATCTACGACGTGCTGCGCCGCCATCAGCCCGACCATCTGCTGCTCAAGACCGCCCGCGCCGATGCGGCCGCGGGCCTGCTGGACGTGGCGCGGCTGGGGCAGTTGCTCGAGCGGATCCGGGGGCAGATCCGGCATGTGCCGCTGGATCGGCCCTCGCCCTTCTGCGTGCCGGTTCTGGTCCAGATCGGGCGTGAGCGGGTCGGCGGAGGACAGGCGGCGGAGATGATCCTCGACGCTTCGGCCTATGGGTTCGACGAGGAGACGCTGATCGCCGAGGTGATGGCGTGAAGGACCACCTACAGCCCCCTCTCCCGCTGGGAGAGGGCTTGAGCCTCCGGGAGCGAAGCGATCGGCAAGGCGAAAGGGTGAGGGCCGGGTCCAAGGGCCGGCGTAAGCCGCACCCCGAACCCTGCGACGGCTTACGCCGACGGACGCAGCCGACCCTCATCCGGCCGCTTCGCGGCCACCTTCTCCCAATGGGAGAAGGACGATGAATGCGGCCCTGAAGAACCTCCTGTCTCCGTCCCGTTGCCCCAGCGGCGGTCTGCGCGTGCATATCGAGGGCGAGCCCTGCGTGCTGCGCTGCTCGGGCGCCCTGTGGGTGCTGAACCACCGCACCCTGATCGCCGCCGACCTGCATCTGGAGAAGGGCTCGGCCTTCGCCGCCCGCGGCCAGATGCTGCCGCCCTACGACAGCCGCGCGACCCTGGACCGGCTGGAGGCCGAGATCGAGGCGCTGTCGCCCTCGGCGGTGGTGCTGCTGGGCGACAGCTTCCACGATGCGAAGTCGGTGGGCCGGATGGCGACGGACGACAGGGCGCGGCTGGACCGTCTGGCGGCGGGCCGCGACTGGATCTGGCTGGAGGGCAACCACGACATCGCAGCCCTGGCCGGGGCCATGGACGATCTCGTCGGCGAGGTGGTCGAGACCATGGCCCTGGGTTCGCTGCGCCTGATCCACGAGCCTCAGCCTGGCGTGCAACCCGGCGAGATCGCCGGCCACCTGCACCCGGCGGCGCGGGTGGCGGCGCATGGGCGGGGTGTACGGCGGCCGTGTTTCGTGACGGACGGACGGCGGGCGGTCCTGCCCGCCTTCGGAGCCTTCACGGGCGGGCTGGATGTGCGGGACCCGGCGATCGCGGGGCTGTTCGCGGAACCGCCTATGGCTGCGGCGCTGGGCCGGGATCGGGTGCATGCGCTGGCGTGGGAGACGCTGCGGTAGGCGCCCCTTCGTTCGTCATCCTCCGGCGAGCGTAGCGAGACCGGGGGACCCAGCGGCGCGCGAGAGCGCGAATCTGCCGGGAGAGCGGCTGGGCAGGTCGCCTTCGGCGCCGCTGGGTCCCCCGGTCTGCGCCGCTACTGCGGCTTGCCGGAGGATGACGAAAGAAGTTGGTTGGACGCCGCCTCCAGCCGCTCTTCCAGCGTCGCCATGAAGGCGTCCCGCTTCAGCCCCGCCGGGATCGCCGGCAGGAACTCATAGACCACCGTCCCCGGATACCGCCGGAACCCGTGCGCCGGCCAGTGAACGCCCGAGTTGGTGGCCATCGGGGTGCAGGGGCAGTCGAGGTCGCGGTAGAGGGCGGCGATGCCGGGCTTGTAGCCAGGCGGGGCGCCGACGGGCGCGCGGGTGCCTTCGGGGAAGATCAGCATCTGTCGGCCCTCGGCGAAGCGCAGGCGCGCCTGCCGGACCATGTCCTTCAGCGCCTTGGAGTGGGCCGAGCGGTCGACCGCGATCATCTTCGTCTTGACCGCGAACCAGCCGAAGAAGGGCAGGGGCGCCAGTTCCTTCTTCATGATGAAACAGTTGTCCGGCAGGACCGCGAAGGGGGCGATGACGTCCAGCATCGACTGGTGCTTGCCGGCGATCAGGCAGGCGCCGACCGGCATATGCTCCACGCCCCGGAACTCCACCCTGACCCCGCCGATCCAGCGCAGGCCGAACAGGGTGAATTTCGACCAGTTGCGGATCACCCACATGGCCTGGCGGTAGGGCATCAGCAGGGCCGGTGACAGACCGACCGAGAACAGCACCATCGACAGATAGAGCCAGGCCACAAAGGCCAGCGACCGGAGCCATGTCACTTCAGGCGGCCTTTTCCATCGCGGGTTCGTCCGTGGCCGGACGGTCACCGCCGCCGACCGTGGCGCGGGCCAGGGCGGCGAGGTATTTCGTGTACTCGAGCGTCATCCGGCGGGCGGTGACGGCGGCCTTCCACCAGCGGGAATTGTCCAGCGACGGCGTCTCGACCGCATAGGGCGTCAGTTCGATCCCCGGCGCGGCGGCGCGGATCTCGGTCAGGGCGCGGGGCATGTGATAGTCCGAGGTCACCACGATCAGGCTGTCATAGCCCTTGGCCTCGGCCCAGGCGGCGATCTCCTGGGCGTTGCCGACCGTGTCCTCGGCCTCGAAGCCCAGGTCGACGCAGCAGTTGAACAGACGGTTGGAGCCGGGGGTCAGGGCGCGCAGCTCCTGGCGGCGGACCTCGCGGTTGACGCCCGAGATCAGAACCCGCTGGCCCTTGTCCTGCTCGAGCAGGCGGATGGCGGCGTTGACCCGTTCTGCCGAGGGGCCGGTCAGGGCGACGATGGCGTCGGCGCGCGCCGGCTCGGGCGCAGGCGTGAAGCCGCGTACGCGCTCGGCGAAGGCGAACAGGCCGATCGTCCAGATCAGCACCAGAATGGCGATGAAGGTCAGAAACTTCATGCGCTTAACCTAGTGACCCCGCTTCAGCCGCGCCAGAGCGGTGAATCGCGCCGCCACAAGCGCCACCGTAGCCGCGAGCAGCGGACATGGCGAGAGAATCAGCAGGTCGCTCCAGGCCAGCGGCAGGGCGGGGGTCACCCCTTCGGCGCCGCCGAGGAAGCGCAGGCCGGCGACCAGCAGCATGGCGACCAGGGCGCCGATGGCCCCGGCGCCGGCGGCCAGCAGGCCGTAACGGACCTGGAACAGGCCAGCGACCCTGCCGTCGGAGGCGCCGTTCAGGCTGAGGGTGCTGATCACCCCCGCCTGCGCCGCCATCCCCGCCCGGGTGGCGTAGGCGACGGCGGCGCCGGCGGCTCCGGCGGTCAGCAGGAAGGCCGCGGCGGCCAGAAGCGTGATCAGACCCGCCGACCGCTCGACCTCGCCGCGCCACAGACTGTGGTCGTCGACCGTGGCGTCGAGCCCGGCCTCCGCCAGGGCCCTGCCCAGGGTGACGGCGCTGGCCGGCGCGACCGGGTCCAGCCGCACGGTGACCAGATAGGGGATCGGCAGGTCGGGCAGGACGGCGTCCCCGACCCAGGGCCGCAGCAGGGCTTCGGCGGTCTTGCGGTCCATGGCCTCGGCCTCGTCGACGCCCTCGACCCCGGCGAGGGTCTCGGCGGCGCGGGCGGCGGCCTCGGCCCCGGTCTCGCCGACGCGCGGCCGCACCTGCACCGTGGCCTCGGCCCTGAGCTGGCGCGCCCATCCGTGGGCGGCCCGGTCGGCCGAGACGGCCCCGACCGCCGACAGACAGGCGAGGAAACACAGCACGGCGATCAGCCCCGCCAGCCAGGCCTCGCCGCCGGCGTCGCGCGGCAGCAGGGACGGGCGGGTATTGAACAGGCGGCGGATCATGTCGCGCCTCCGGACAGGCGGCCGCCCTCGAGCCTCAGCACGGTGGCGCCCGACCGTGCGGCCAGCGCCTCGTCGTGACTGGCGATCAGGACGGTGGTTCCGAGCCGGTTCAACGACTGGAACAACTTCAGCAGCCGCCCGGCCATCTTGGCATCGACGCTGCCGGTCGGCTCGTCGGCGAGGATCAGGTCCGGTTTGGTGACCACGGCCCGGGCGATGGCCAGCCGCTGCTTCTCGCCGCCCGAGAGGGACGGCGGGGCGTCGTCCATCCGGTCGCCCAGCCCGACCCAGTCCAGCATCTCCTCGACGTCGCCCGCATAGTCGGCCTGTTTCCCGCCGGTCAGCCGCAGCGGCAGGGCGACATTGTCGAAGGCGGACAGGTGATCCAGCAGCCGGAAATCCTGGAACACCACCCCCATCCGGCGACGGAAGGCGGGCAGGGCGCGGCGCGGCGCCGCGGTGGCGTCCTCGCCGAACAGATGCAGGGTTCCCACGGTCGGCTGTTCGGCCAGGGTCAGCAGTTTCAGCAGGGTCGACTTCCCCGCACCGGACGCCCCGGTAAGGAAGTGGAAAGAGCCGGCTGGCAAGGTGAGATTAACGTCCCGCAGCGCGCGGTGCGTCGCCGCATAGCCGAAACCCACGCCGGAGAGGCGGACGGTCTCGGTCGCGGCGTCGGATTCGTAAGCGCGGCGGGGCTGGACGGTCATGAATTTCGGGTCAGGACGCGGCAGGACCGCGACGGGAGGGGGCGAACAGCCCCGCAGTCAGCGCACATGATACTGACCTGCCCGTCCTGCGCCACCAGCTATTTCACCCCCGACGAGGCGATCGGGGCCGGCGGCCGGACCGTCCGCTGCAAGTCGTGCCGCCACACCTGGCGCGCGACCCTGGACGAGCCGCTGGAACTGTCCCAGTCATCGACGCCCACCGAGGCCGTCAGCTTCGGCCAGCGCGAAGAGCCTGAACCCGAATCACTGGCGGAGACGCCGGCCCCCGAACTGCCCAAGGCCTTCCGCGCCCGCGCCGAACAGCAGCGCCGTCTGCGCCGCGCCGCGACCCATGGGGTAGTCTGGGCCGGCATCGCTTCCGGTTTCGCCGCCCTGCTGGCGTCCGCCTGGCTGTTCCGGGTCGAGGTGGTCGAGATGGCCCCCCGCGCCGCCGCCGCCTATGCCGCCGTCGGCCTGACGGTGAACCCGACCGGGCTGGATTTCGAGGCCGTCAGCGCCAAACCCCTGCCCAATGACCCGGGCAAGGTGATCGTCTCCGGCGCGCTCAGGAACGTCCGCGACAACGAGCGGATCGCCCCGCCGGTGCGCGTCGCCCTGCTGGACGCCCACGGCGCAGAGATCGGCCACGCCGTCATCCGCATCGACGCCGCGCCGGTCCTGCCGGGCAAGGTCCAGGGTTTCGCCGCCGTGATCCCGGATCCGGGCGCCCGCGGTCAGGGCGTCGGCGTCGCCTTCGTGCTGGACGAGGCCCCGTCCCGCGCCGCCGCGACGCGCGCGCCCGCCGGCCACGCTGACACCCGCAGGCCCCCCGCCGCGCCGGCTCCGGCCCATGCGGCGGCGCCGACCGCCCCTGTCCCGGCCCCGCCCGCCGACGGCGGCCTGCGCCCCGCCCTGTCGCCCGGCGCTGCGGCGCCGATGGACATGCATCCGATCGACGCCGTGCCGGTGGTGGACACCCATAGGGAAGAGGCGGTATCCGCCTCGCATGGCTGACACTCCCCCCCAAGACGCCGCCAAACCCACCGTCCTGCTCCCCGAAGCCGAGGTCCAGCGCATCGTCGCCGACCTGGCCGCGCAGATCGCCCCGGTGATCGACGATGAGACCGTCGCGGCCGTGCTGCTGACCGGCGGCCTATGGTTCGCCGCCGACCTGACCCGCGCCCTGTCGCGTCTGGGCCGCAACGTCCGCTTCGACGCCCTGTGGCTGGCCTCCTACGGCGACGAACAGACCAGCCGGGGCCGGATCGACGTCTATGCGGACTTCCAGCGCTCGATCGAGGGCCGGCGCGTCCTGATTGTCGACGACGTCTTCGACACCGGCCTGTCGCTGGCCGAGGCCGTCCGGATCGCGAAGGCGAAGGGCGCGTCGGAAGTCCTCACCGTCGTCTTCGCCAAGAAGCCCTGGCCCTTGCCGCGCGCGCCCGAGCCCGACTTCGTCGGCTGGGACGCGCCGAACCGGTTCCTGGTGGGATACGGGCTGGATCACGCCGGGGCGCTGCGCGGCCTGCCGGACGTCTGTGCGCTGGACTAGGTGATTGGTGGTTGGTGATTGGTGGCTGGCCGCCAGTCGAGCCGAGGCGCGGCCTGAGCCTCCCTTCCTCAGCCAGTGAAGCCGCAATCACCAATCACCAACCACCAATCACCTCTCAAGCCACGCCGCCCGCGGCTCCCGCCCCAGCATCTCGTCATACGACGGTCGCGCCCTGACCACGGCCCACCGCTCGCCGTCGACCAGCACCTCCGGCACCAGCGGCCGACTGTTGTATTCGCTGGCCAGCACGGCCCCGTAAGCGCCCGCTCCCATGAAGGCGACCAGATCGCCGGCCTGCATCGGCGGCAGCAGGCGGTCGCGCGCGAAGATGTCGGTGGATTCGCAGATCGGGCCGACGAGGTCATACCGGCGCGCCTCGCCCTCGCGGGGACGCACCGGGACCAGATCGTGGAAGGCGTCATAGAGGGCCGGGCGCATCAGGTCGTTCATGCCCGCGTCCAGAACCAGGAACCGCCGCCCGTCGCCGCGTTCATTGACCTGGATCACCCGGCTCAGCAGCACCCCGGCGTTGGCGGCCAGCAGACGGCCGGGCTCGAAGGCCGCCTCGACCTCCAGCCCGTCCAGCACCCGCGCGGCCATGGCCACATAGGCCTCGATCGACGGCAGGTCCGACTGGCCGTGATAGGGCACGCCCAGCCCGCCGCCGAGGTCGAGCCGCGACACTGGCAAGCCCGCCGCGCGCAGCTCCAGCGTCATGGACCGCAGGGCCCGGAAGGCCGCCTCCAGCGGCTCCAGCGAGGTGATCTGGCTGCCGATGTGACAGGCCAGACCGACCGGCGTCACATGGGGCGACAGGCTCGCCCGCGCGTAGAGGGCGTGAGCCTCATCCGCCGGCACGCCGAATTTGTCCGTCGCCCCGCCGGTGGTGATGCGCGCATGGCCGCCCGCGCCGACCGAAGGATTGACCCGAATGGCTATCTCGGGGGTCGCTATCGCTCGCGACGCGGTCGCTCGCTGCTTGAGCGACGAGGAGACTTCGATCAGCCGGTCCAGCTCCACCGCGCTCTCGACATTGATCTGACGCACGCCGGTCTCGATGGCGAAGGCCAGTTCGGCGTCGGTCTTGCCCACGCCGGAGAAGACGATGCGGTCCGCCGGTATCCCGGCCTTCAGCGCCCGCCGGATCTCGCCTTCGGACACGGTGTCCGCGCCGCAGCCGAGGCGGGCCAGGGTCGCCAGCACCGACAGATTGGAATTGGCCTTCACCGCAAAGGCGATCAGGGCGTCGCCCAGGGCCGCCGG
Organism: uncultured Brevundimonas sp.; assembly: GCA_964398675.1. Taxonomy (GTDB): domain Bacteria; phylum Pseudomonadota; class Alphaproteobacteria; order Caulobacterales; family Caulobacteraceae; genus Brevundimonas. The sequence continues at coordinate 2,128 of CAYNNT010000013.1, read as the reverse complement.
ATGGGCGGCGACGGCGTCGGCCAGCAGGCCATAGTGCCGCGTCAGGGTCGCGGTCGAATAGACATAGGCGGGCGTGCCCACCGCACCGGCGAGCGCCTCCAGCGGCACGCCTTCGGCCTGAAGCGCGCCGTCGATCCGGTCAAAATGGTGCAAGGAAACCCTAGCCGGGGTTGGAGCCCGAGCCGCCATAGGGGCTCGAGCTGGGGCCGCCGTCGATCGGAACCTGGCTGGGCGGCCGGTTGACGGTCGCGGGCTCGGGCAGATTGCGGGCCCGCTCGTCGCGCATGCCGCGCTCCGTGCGTTTGGCCGGCGGGGCGTCGAGGTCGGCCATCCGGCCGCAACCGGCGGCGGAGACGGCGATCAGGGCGGCGACGCCCACGAGCACGATCTTTTTCATCCCAATCCCCTTACGCGAGACGCGTCTTCCACTCGGCGATGCGCGCGCGGACCTGTTCCGGCGCCGTGCCCCCGAAGCTCTGGCGGCTGGCGCAGGAAGCCTCAGGGGTGAGCACCTTGTAAACCGCTTCCGTCACGCCCGCCTCAAGCGATTGCAGTTCGGCCAGCGGCAGTTGCGACAAATCCACGCCCAGGGCCTCGGCCCGCTTCACCGCCGCGCCGGTGACATGGTGCGCCTTGCGGAACGGCAGGTTGAGTTCGCGCACCAGCCAGTCGGCCAGGTCGGTCGCCGTGGAGAAGCCCGATCCGGCGGCGGCGCGCATCCTCTCCGTGTTCGGCTGCAGGGCCGAGACCATGGCCGTCATGGCCCCGAGCGCCAGCGTCAGGGCGTCGAAGGCCTCGAACACCGGCGGCTTGTCCTCCTGCATGTCCTTCGAATAGGCCAGCGGCAGGCCCTTCATCACTGTCGACAGGGCGACCAGCGAGCCCATGATCCGGCCGGTCTTGGCCCGGACCAGTTCGGCGGCGTCGGGATTGCGCTTCTGCGGCATGATCGAGCTGCCGGTGGTCAGGTCGTCGGGCAGGGTGACGAAGCCGAACTGCGGCGTCATCCAGATGACGATCTCCTCGGCCAGCCGCGACAGGTGTCCGGCGCAGATGGACGCGGCGGCCAGGCTTTCCAGCGCAAAGTCGCGGTCCGAGACGGCGTCCAGCGAATTGCCCATCGGCCGGTCGAAGCCCAGCTCTGCCGCGGTCATGTGGCGGTCGATGGGGAAGGGCGAGCCGGCCAGGGCCGCGGCGCCCAGCGGATTCTCGTTCATCCGCGCCCGGGCGTCGGCGAACCGGGCGGCGTCGCGGCCGAACATCTCGACATAGGCCATCAGGTGATGGCCGAAGGTCACCGGCTGGGCCGGCTGCAGATGGGTGAAGCCGGGCATCAGATCGCCGGCGTGCTGTTCGGCCCGGACCAGCAGGGCCGACTGGAGCCCCTTCAACTGGTCGGCGGCGGCGTCACAGGCGGCGCGCACCCAAAGGCGGAAATCGGTCGCCACCTGATCATTGCGGCTGCGCGCCGTATGCAGCCGGCCGGAGGGCTCGCCGACCAGTTCGGCCAGCCGCGCCTCGACATTCATGTGGATGTCTTCGAACTGGTCGCGGAACGGGAAGGTCCCGTCGCGGATCTCGGCCTCGATGGCGTCCAGCCCGCCCAGTATGGCCTCGGCGTCGGCGCCGGTGATGATCTTCTGCACCGCCAGCATGCGGCAATGGGCCCGCGAACCGGCCAGATCCTGGGCCCACAGCCGCCGGTCCACCCCGATGGAGACGTTGATCGCCTGCATGATGTCGGCCGGCCGCGCCGAGAAGCGCCCGCCCCACATGTCTTGACCTTCCGCGTTCGGAGAAGGCTTAACTGACGCTGGCGTGGGGGAAGGCTTGGTCATGAAGGGCTCGAAGACGGCGGGGATAGCGATCGCGGGCGCGCTGGCGGTCGGCATGATCGTGGGCGCCGGCCTGCTATACGCCAATCGCGACGCCTTCTTCAAAGCCGCAACGCCTGAACCTGCGGCGAAGAGCGGACTGGCCCGTTTCGCCACGGGCTCCCTGACCCGGCTGGAGACGCTGAAGGCCACGCCCATGGCCCCGGCCTATGTCTTCAAGAACCGTGAGGGCGCCGACGTCACCTTCGCGCAATTCCGCGGCAGGGTGGTGGTGGTGAACCTGTGGGCCATGT
>CAYNNT010000012.1:0-39992 GCA_964398675.1 uncultured Brevundimonas sp. | reverse complement strand
GGGAGGGTCAGGGGAACGGCGCGTGCCGTCCCGGCTCTTCGCTTCGCTTCGGCCGGGATGACAAGGGGTCCGGCTCACACCCCCTCCGCCACCCCGCCTGCCGCCCAAAACAAAGCCGGCCGGGGTTTCCCCCGGCCGGCTCGTTCGATCCGCCTTGCGGCGCTTGGGTCTAGTATTTGAAGCGCAGGGTCGCGCCCCAGGTCCGGGGCTGGCCCAGGAAGGCGTCGTAGGTCTGCGAGTCCAGCGCCGGGTTGTAGTAGGTGCCGTTCGGCTGAAGCGTCGTCTGGAACGCCGAGCCTTGCAGCGGAGCGTTGTAGGCGACCTGGATGTACTCTTCGTCGGTCAGGTTCTGGACCCAGAACTCGGCGGTCCAGCGCTCGTCCTCGGTGCCGACCATGATGCGGCCGTTCATGGTCGTGAAGGCTTCCTGCAGCTTGTAGGGGAGCAGGTCGGAGCCCGTGTTGTAGTCGTCCATGTATTTGGCCGCGAGGCTGAAGCCTGCGCGCAGGCCGTTGCCGATGTTGCGGTCGTAGTTGATCGAGCCGGTGGCCGACCATTCCGGAGCGAACGAGGCGCGGGCGCCCGGCAGCAGCGAGAGCTGCGGGAAGTTGCCCGGGCTGGACAGGTCGGCGGCGGTGAAGACGCCGTACTGGGCGTCCGTGTAGGTGACGCCGCCCTGGAAGCTCAGGCCCTCGATCGGGGTGAACCAGACCATGTCGGCGTCGACGCCGCGCGAGGTCAGCTCAGGGATCGATTCCACCACGAAGGCGGTGCCGAGGAAGGTGTTGAGCTGGAAGTTCTCGAACGTCTGGTCGAAGTAGGTGGCGTTCAGCAGCAGGGTGCGATCCAGCAGCGTCATCTTCACGCCGGCTTCGTAGCTGTCGACCACTTCCGACGGGAAGAACAGCGAGGCGTTGGGCGTGACGCCCGTCTGCACGCGGTCCAGGTTGTAGCCGAAGCTCTTGTAGCCGCGGGCGTACGACACATAGGTCAGGATCGACGGGTTCAGGCGGAAGGCGGCCTTGATGGTGCCGCTCAGCTCGCCGTCGTCGAAGCTCTCCGAAACGCCGCGGTTGTTGTAGGCGGAGTTCGACCAGGGCAGGCAGAAGTTGCCAACGATGGCCGGGACCGACGAGCCGAGAGCGGCGAAGGCGCCGGCGCCGGCGTTGACCTGGGCTGCGGTACAGGCGGCGCCGTTGCCGTTCGTGTTGCGCTGCAGGCCCTGCAGGCTCTTCTCATCCAGGGTGTAGCGAAGGCCCAGGGTGATGTCGAACTGCTCGGTGACGTGCCAGGTGTTGTTGGTGAAGAGCGCGTACGAGGTCGAATCCTGGTCGTACACATCCTCGAAGCCCTGACCGACGGTGAAGCCGGGGCCTCCGCCGTTGGACGCGCCGCCGGTGGCCAGGCAGGCGCCGAAGCCCGGAGCCGTCTGGCCGGTACGCGTGTAGCAGCCGATGGTGCTCGGGCTGATCGGCAGGGCCGAGTTCAGCGCATTGATGCGGGCGCTGAGCAGGAAGGACAGGAAGGGCGTGTAGTCGGCGCCGAAATACCAGCTGTCGGTGCGGCCGACTTCTTCCGAGGTGGCGAAGGCGCCGACCAGCCAGTCGAAGCGGTCGTTGGAGCCCGCCAGGCGGAATTCCTGGGTCAGGTTGTCGACCGTGAAGCCGTAGTCGCCGTCATTGACGCGATAGGCGATGTCCGCGCCGGTGTAGTCGATGTCCTGGCCGAGGGTGGATTCCCACTGACGCCACGAGGTGACCGAGGTCAGGGCGCCATTGATGCCCGGAATGTCGATGTTGGTCTCGAGCGAGACGCCGCGATCGGTGACGTCCTGGTACGACGAGCGGTTGGCGTAGCCGGTGCGGTCGTACGGCAGCGGGCCGAAGCCGGCGGCCGGCGGGCGCTGGCCGAAGCCGTCGGAGAGGCCGTCCACGAACGGATAGGTCGGGCCCGTGCGGATCTGGGTGCCGACGCAGCAGAACTCGTCACGGCGCGAATAGTCGCCGATCAGGCGGAACGAGACGTTGTCGCTGGGCAGCCACAGCAGCTGGCCGCGGACGGTGCCGAAGTCCTGGTTGTTGTCGGTGGTCTCGGGACGCTGGCCGTCGCCGGTGTTGATGTTCATGAAGCCGTCGCGGATGCGGCGGCCGGCGTAAAGGCGGAAGGCCAGGGTGTCGCTGATCGGGCCGGAGACCGAGCCCGAAGCGCCGCGGAGGCCATAGTTGCCGACGTTCAGTTCGGCGTTGAACTCCGGCGTGAACGACGGGGCTTCCGTGATGATGTTGATGACGCCGGCCGAGGTGTTCTTGCCGAACAGCGTGCCTTGCGGGCCCTTCAGGACTTCGATGCGGGCCATTTCGCCCAGATCGCCGAAGCCGACCGAGTTGCGCGAGCGATAGACGCCGTCGATGACCACGCCGACCGAGCTTTCCAGACCGGGGTTGTCGCCGACCGTGCCGACGCCGCGGATACGGGCGGTGGTCGAGGCTTCCGACGACGTCGAGGTGACGGTCATGCCGGGGGTCAGGATCTGCAGGTCCTTGATGTCGCGAACGCCGGCGTCCTGCAGGGTCTCTGCCGACAGGCTGGTGACCACGATCGGCACGTCCTGAAGGTTCTGCTCACGCTTCTGGGCGGTGACGATGATGTCGTCGATGGTCTGCGGGCCGTCCTGGGCTGCATCCTGGGCGGAGGCGGCGCCGGCGAGGCCGAAGGCGCATGCACCGACCACAGCGGCCGACACAGTAGTGCGAAGAAGGTTGGTAAGGCGCATGGTGGCTCCCCGACATGGGCCGGGCCTCCGTCCTTGACGGCGACCGCGGCGTTTCCTGATCCCTGGACCGCACCCTTCTGTGGAGCGCGGTAAGTCCAGTCTCCGGCGTAATCCAAGCCGGACTCAGCGACAAGGAGCGGGGAGCCTAACCGCCTCATTTGCGCCACGGGCGAAGCCTGACTGTGACGCAAAAGCGACAGAAACCGATGACGCTAGGTCAATATTCGCCTAGCGGGCGTGAGTATCCGTAGCGGCTTCGGCCAAAATCTTGCGCCTTCGTGTCGCGACGGCAAGAACGACGGCGCCGAGGGCGGCGGACAGGAACGATCCCGCCAGCACCCCCAACTTGACCTCGACCTGCTCGACCGAGTCGATCGCGCCGGGGAAGGCCAGGATCCCGACAAACAGGCTCATGGTGAACCCGACCCCGCAGAGCAGGCTGACGCCATAGAGTTCCAGCCAGGTCGCGTCCGTGGGCCGGCGGCCGACGTTCAGCGCCGAGGCGAGCCAGGCGGCGCCGAAGACGCCGATCTGCTTGCCGACGAACAGACCCAGGGCGATGCCCAGCACGAGGGGCGCGAAGGCCTGCTCCAGCGACAGGCCGGCGAAGGAGACCCCGGCCTTGGCGAAGGCGAACAGGGGCAGGACCAGATAGGCGACGTAGGGGTGGAGGTCGTGCATCGCCTCCTTGAGCGGGCTCTGGCCGTCGTCGGTGCGGTTGTTGACCGGCACGATCAGGGCGAAGGCCACCGCCGTCAGGGAGGTGGACAGGCCGGCGAGGACGGTGAGGTGCCAGACCAGACCGAAACCCAGCACCCAGAAGGGCGCGGCCACGCGGCGGCGGGATGCGAACAGGGCGCCGGCCGCCAGCAGGCCGGCGACCCAGGCCAGCGGGACCCAGTCGACGCCGCTCGAGAACAGCACGGCGATCAGGGCGATGGCCCCGAGGTCGTCGACGATCGCCAGGGTGAGCAGGAAGACCCGCAGCGAGGACGGCAGGCCGCGCGCGGCGACGGCGAAGACCGCGAGGGCGAAGGCGATGTCGGTCGCCAGCGGGATCGGCCAGCCGCCGTGCGGCCCGCCCAGCAGGCCCGACACGGCCAGATAGACGAGCGCCGGCGCGACCATGCCGCCGACGGCCGCCAGCACCGGCGTCGCCAGTTTCCGGGGATCGCTGAGCTCGCCCTTCAGGATCTCGTATTTGATCTCCAGCCCGACCACGAGGAAGAAGACCGCCATCAGGCCTTCCTTGATCCACTCCGAGATCGTCAGTTCCAGCAGCAGGGGGCCGATCTGCAGGATGTGCTCGCTCTTCAGCCAGCCGAAATAGGCGGGGGCCAGCGGCGAGTTGGCGACGATCACGGCGGCCAGGGCCGCGAGACCCAGCACCATGCCGGACGCGGCCTCGGTCTTGAGGAAGTCGAGAGTGATCTTGCGCGCCACGGCGGGCCTCCGGAATTCTGGAAGGGACTGTCGTGGCGTCAGGTTATCGACGGACGCCGGACCGGATTCGCGCCGCCTGAGGGTGCGCGCCAGCCTGACCGGATAGCCCCGGCCTGATCTCTGGACCCTACAATACGCGAGGGGTCGGGCGGTTCAACCGCGTTCGGGCGGTTGCGCCGGCGGGCCGGAGACCGCATCTGCGCCGGATGCCCGTCTCGCCCGCCTATGCTCCCGATCCGCGCTTCTTCGATCTGGGAGAGGATTATGGCGACGCGGTCCGGGCGGCGGACTTCCCCCGGACCATCCTGCGGGTGCGCAATGACCGGGCCGCCGCCACCGTGGGTCTGGAGACCCTGACCGGGGCCGAATGGATCGCCCGGTTCGGCCGGTTCGAGCCCCTGCCCGGCCAGCCGGGTCCGGTCGCCATGCGCTATCACGGGCACCAGTTCCGCAACTACAACCCCGACCTCGGCGACGGCCGCGGCTTTCTGGCGGCGCAGATGCGCGACGACCGGGGCAGACTGCTCGACCTGGGCACCAAGGGCTCCGGCCAGACGCCGTGGTCGCGGTCCGGGGATGGACGGCTGACGCTGAAGGGCGGGGTGCGGGAGGTGCTGGCGGCGGAGATGCTGGAGGCGCAGGGCGTGCCGACCAGCCGGGCCTTCTCCCTGATCGAGACCGGCGAGGACCTGGAGCGCGGCGACGAGCCGTCGCCGACGCGGTCGGCGGTGCTGGTGCGGCTGTCGCACAGCCATATCCGCTTCGGGACCTTTCAGCGGGCGGCGTATCTGGGCCGCAAGGACATGGTCGAGAGCCTGGTCGAACATGCCCGGTCCCTTTACCACCCGGCGGTCGAGGCGGGCGATACGCCCGGCTTCCTGCGCGCCGTGGTCGAGGCCTCGGCCCGGCTGACGGCGCGATGGATCGCGGCGGGCTTCGTCCACGGGGTGCTGAACACCGACAATCTGAACGTCACGGGCGAGAGCTTCGACTACGGCCCATGGCGGTTCCTGCCGCACTATGAGCCCGGCTTCACCGCCGCCTATTTCGACCAGACCGGCCTGTACGCCTTCGCCCGCCAGCCCGAGGCCGTGTTCTGGGCCCTGACCCAGCTGGGCGGCGCGCTGAAACTGGTCGCGGACGCCGAACCCCTGACCGAGGCCCTGAACGGCTTCGGCCCGGCCTATATCCGCGAACTGCGCGCCGCCTTCCTGGCGCGGCTGGGGGTCCTGAGCCTGGGTGAGGCGGCGGACCAGCGTCTGCTGGACACGACCCTGGCGCTGCTGCGCGAGGGCGGCGAGGCGCTGCGCTGGGAGCCGCTGTTCTTCGACTGGTTCGGCGGCTTCGCCTCGTCGGCGCGCGCGCTGCAGGCCCCGCGGGGCAAGCTGTACCAGGGCGAGACCTTCGACGCCTTCCGCTTCGCCCTGTTCGAACACGCCCCCGACCGGCCCGAGCGGCTGGAGGCGCCGATGTTCGCCCTCGCCGAACCGGAGGAGATGCTGATCGACGAGGTCGAGGCGATCTGGGCCGCGATCGCGACCGGGGACGACTGGGGACTGTTTGAGCGGAAGATCGAGAGGGTGCGGGAGGCCGGGCGCGCGCGGGGTTGAGCGTGCGGCCATCGGGACTGACCTTGTCATCCCGGCCGACGCGAAGCGGCGAGCCGGGACGGTGGCGGCAACCCCATGATCGCCCCGGAAGCGGCACCGGCCGCTATCCGGGGCAAGGGGCAGGAGGACGCGCTGGTCGCCGCCCTGCTCCCGGCGCAGCCCTGCGGGCTGTCCGGGAGGGTGGAGGGGGTGGAGTGTTGCGTCCCGGCTCTCCGCTTCGCGTCGGCCGGGATGACAAGGATCTCCGCGTTGCGGGGTCCGGGATGACAAGGGGGTGCAGCCCCTGTTCCCCAACCTTGACCTTAACCCGACTGCAACGCCGGCTGCATTACAGAGAGTTATGCATACGGCCACGCTCTGGCCCCGTAGCTCTCGCAGAAGGCGGTCACGGATGGTTACGCTCACGCTTCGCGCTCTTGCGGAACGGGTCATGCGATCCGACATCGCTACTGTTGCAAATAGAGAGAGCGCCCTCCCCGGCGTGCCGAAAATGTCGACCCAGACCCTCACCCCCGCCCGCGCCCGCCTGAACCAGAGCTATCGCAACCTGACGCTCTGGACGCTCCAGGGCTGGATCGCGATGTTCTTCATCGCCGCCGGCTACGCCAAGCTCAGCGAGCCGATGGAGAACCTGGTCGAGCTGATGCGCTGGCCCGCCCTGGTCGCGCCGAACATGGTCCGCGGCCTCGGCATAGCCGAGATCATCCTCGCCGTTCTGGTGCTGGCGCCGCTGGTGTCGTGGAAACAGGGCCGACCGCTGCTGGTCATGGCCGCCAGCGGCCTGCTGGCGCTGGAAGTCGTCATGCTGGGCATTCACGCCACGGGCATGGACGTCGGACCGGCGCTGACCAATCTGATCCTGATCGCCATGACGGCGACGGTGCTGTGGAAGCGGGCCCGCGAGGTTCGCTAGGCGCGATCCAGCCCGCCGGGGTATTTCGCAAAACACCGATATGGTTCACGGTGCGCCTTTGGGAGGCTGCGCCATGGACCTGTCGAACTCTTCGGGAATGACGCGGGGCGTCGGGATCGCGCTGATCCTGTTCGCCATCGCCTTCAACCTTCCCTACGCCTGGCTCGCCACGACGTTCGACTACCCCGACATCTTGCGCAGTCCGCCCGGAACGATCCTCGCGGCCTTCGCGGCGGGCGGCCCGTCGCTCATCCTGACCTGGGCCGCCTTTGCATTGGCGGCCCTGCTGTTCGCGCCGATCGCGGTCGGCGTCGCGGAGGTCACGAAGCGCGCCGGCAGTTCCGCGTCGACGATTGCCGGACTCGGCATCGCCGCAGGCGTGACACAGGCGATCGGACTGTCGCGCTGGGTCTACGCCGTGCCGGGTCTGGCCGCCGACTGGGCCGCCAGCGCCGGCGACCCCGGCGCGCGCGCCCTGGTCGAGACGACCTTCACCACCCTTCACCAGTTCGCCGGCGTCGGTGTCGGCGAAGCGATCGGGCAGACGCTCACGGCCTTCTGGCTGATCGGCGTGGCGCTGGAACAACGCAGACACCCGCGCTTCGGCGGCCTGATCGCCGGGCTCGGCCTGTTGGGCGGCGTCGTCCTGCTGCTGGGCCTCGTCGAGGGCCTGGCGACAGTCCTGCCGTTCGACCCCGGCCTGTTCGGGCTCTCGGGGCTCGTTGGATTCCTGCTGCTCACCGTCTGGATGATCTGGACGGGGATACTCTGCATACTGAGACCCGCCGCAGTTCCTTGAGGACCAGGCACGGCTGAGGCAACGGCGGACAGCAGACTGCCGGGACCTTCAGGGCGCCGCGGCCCGGCACCGGTCCGAGCAGACCTTCACATTCTCCCAGTCGCGCGCCCATTTCCGGCGCCATGAGAACGGCCGGCCGCAGACGACGCAGGTCTTTTGCGGCAGATCGCGCTTGTCGGGGGCGCTGCCCAGGTTGACGTGTTTGCGAGCCATCCGGACCTAAAGGCTTCCCTTTACGTGCACGTCAAGTTATGACGTGACGCATGGCGACCGCCGACGACCACCGCACCTATTCGATCCGCCAGCTCTGCCGGGAGTTCGGGGCGACGGCGCGCGCCCTGCGATTCTATGAGGACAAGGGCCTGCTGACGCCGGCGCGCAAGGGTCAGACGCGCGTCTATGACGCCCGCGATCGGGCCCGGCTGAAGCTGATCCTGCGCGGGCGGCGCATCGGCTTCTCCCTGCTGGAGATCCAGGAAATGCTGGATCTCTACGACCACGACAATCACAACGCCCACCAGATGTCGGTCGCCCTGCGCCGGCACCGGGCCCAGATCGCCGCGCTGAAACAGCAGCGCGAAGACCTCGACGCGGCCATCGAGACCGCCGAGGAAGCCTGCGCCGTGATGGAGCGGAAACTCGGTGAGTTCCGCCCCGACCTGCTGCCCGGCGCCGATGAATACGCCGACCTGCTCAAGTCGCGCCTGAACGCCGACCCCCTCCACCAGCCCTTCAAAGCGAGAGCGTAATCCCATGGCCTACAAGGCGCCTGTCCGCGACCTGACGTTCGTCCTGAACGAGGTGCTGGAGATCGACCGCTATTCCAACCAGCCCGGATTCGCCGACGTGTCCTCGGACCTGGTCGGCCAGATCCTCGAGGAAGGCGCCAAATTCGCCGAGGAGGTCATCGCCCCCCTGAACCGCATCGGCGATCAGGAAGGCTGCAAATGGGTCGACGGCAAGGTGACCGGCCCGACCGGCTGGAAGGAAGCCTACAAGGCGATGGTCGAGGCCGGCTGGCCCGCCCTGTCTGCCCTGCCCGAGCACGGCGGCCAGGGCATGCCCGCCGTGGTGGCCATGGCCTTCGGCCAGATGACCGCCGCCGCCAGCGCCGCCTTCTCGATGTATCCGGGCCTGACCGCCGGCGCCTACTGGGGCCTGAACGCCAACGGCTCGGATGAGCAGAAGGCGATGTATCTGCCCAAGATGGCCACCGGCGAATGGGGCGGCACCATGAACCTGACCGAACCGCAGTGCGGCACGGACCTGGGCCTGATCCGCACCAAGGCGGTCCCGAACGGCGACGGCAGCTACAACATCACCGGCCAGAAGATCTGGATCAGCTCCGGCGAGCACGACTTCACCGACAACATCATCCATCTGGTGCTGGCCCGGATCGAGGGCGCGCCCGCCGGGATCAAGGGCATCAGCCTGTTCGTCGTGCCCAAGGTGTTCGTCAACGCGGACGGCAGCCTGGGCGAGCGCAATGTCGGCGCCGCCTGCGCCGGCCTCGAGCACAAGATGGGCATCCACGGCAACGCCACCTGCGTCATGGCCTATGAGAACGCCAAGGGCTGGCTGGTCGGGACCGAGAACAAGGGCATGGCGGCCATGTTCGTGATGATGAACGAGGCCCGCCTCGGCACCGGCCTGCAGGGCCTTTCGATCGGCACCGCCGCCTATCAGGCCGCCGTGGAGTTCGCCCATGACCGCCTGCAGGGCCGGTCGCTGACCGGGCCGAAGAGCCCCGAACTGCCGGCCGACTCGATCATGGTCCACCCGGACGTGCGCCGCATGCTGCTGGAGGCCAAGGCCTTCGTCGAGGGCGGCCAGGCCTTCACCCTGTGGACCGCGCTGCAGGCCGATCTGCAGCACTCGGACGACGCCGCCGAGGCGCAGAAGGCCCATGACTACATGGGTCTGATCACCCCGGTGCTGAAAGCCTATCTGACCGACAAGGGCTTCCACGTCGCCTCGCTGGCCATGCAGGTGCACGGCGGCAGCGGCTATACCGAGCATTTCGCGGCGTCGCAGTATCTGCGCGATGCGCGGATCACCATGATCTATGAGGGCGCCAACGGCATCCAGGCGCTGGATCTGGTGGGTCGCAAACTGCCGGCCAACGGCGGCCGGGCGATCATGAGCTGGTTCGCCGACATCGACGCCTTCGTGGCCGAGAACGGCGGCGAGGGTCCGATCAAGCCCTATGTCGACGGCCTGACCGACGCCAAGAAGAAGCTGCAGGAGGCCACCATGTGGCTGATGCAGAACGGCATGCAGAACCCGGACAACGCCGGCGCGGCGAGCACCGACTATCTGCACATCTTCGGCCTGACGGCGCTGGCCTATATGTGGGCGCAGATGGCCAAGGCGGCGCAGGCCCAGGTCGACGCCGGGACCAGCGATCCCTTCTATGCCAACAAGCTGATGACCGGCCGCTATTTCGTCGAGCGCATCCTGCCCGATACGGCGGCGCATCTGGTCAAGCTGAAGACCGGCGCGGAGGTGTTGATGCAGATGCCGGCGGAGGCGTTCTAGAGACGCTCCGATCGTTTCCCTCCCCCTCCGGGGGAGGGTCGTCGGCGAAGCCGACGGGGTGGGGAGGGCGCGGCAATCCAGCCGCAGCGCCCTCGTCGCCCGGCCCCTCCCACCCGGCCGCTTCGCGGCCACCCTCCCTCGGAGAGGGAGGGAGAAGCCGAGTCATCCCCATGAACGTCCTCAACGTCCCCGAGCCCGATTTCATGCAGGAAGAGGAGATCGTCCTCTTCTCCGACAGCGTCGGCAAATGGATCGACGAACACGCCTCGCCCGAGACCGTGCAGACCTGGCTGGCCAACTCCAGCGTGCCGCGGGAGCTGTGGAACGCCTCGGGCGACGCCGGCCTGCTGGGGCTTTCGATGCCCGAGGAAGACGGCGGCATGGGCGGGGACTACCGGCATGAGGTGGTGCTGATGCGCCAGCTGGGCTGGAAGGGCGCGGATCACTTCGGCATCTCGCTGCACAATGCGATCGTCATGCCCTACATCTGGCACTACGGGACGGCCGAGCAGAAGGCGCGCTGGCTGCCGCGGCTGCAGTCGGGCGAGCTGGTCGGCGCCATCGCCATGACCGAGCCGGGTGCCGGGTCCGACCTGCAGGGGGTCAAGACCACCGCCATCAAGACCGGCAACCAGTATGTCGTGAACGGCTCCAAGACCTTCATCACCAACGGCCAGCTGGCGAATTTCATCATCGTGGTGGCCAAGACCGACCCGTCGGAGGGCGCAAAGGGCACCTCGCTGATCGTGGTCGAGACCGACGGGGCGGAAGGCTTCGAGCGCGGCCGGAACCTGCACAAGATCGGCATGGAGGGGAATGACACCTCCGAGCTGTTCTTCAACGATGTGAAGGTCCCGGGCGAGAACATCATCGGCGGCGGCGAGGGCCAGGGCTTCATCCAGCTGATGCAGCAGCTGCCGCAGGAGCGGCTGAACATCGCCATCCAGGGCGTGGCCGCGGCCGAGCGCGGGCTCCAGGAGACGCTGGCCTACGTCAAGGAGCGCAAGGCGTTCGGCAAGCGCGTCATCGACTTCCAGAACACCCAGTTCAAACTGGCCGAGGTGAAGACCAAGCTGACGGTGGCGAAGGTGTTCGTCGACCACTGCATGGGGCTGCACCTCAAGGGTCAGCTGGACGCCGTCACCGCCTCGATGGCCAAATACTGGGTCACCGACATCCAGGGCGAGGTCATCGACGAGATGCTGCAGCTGCACGGCGGCTACGGCTATATGAACGAATATCCGATCGCCCAGCTGTACAAGGACGCGCGGGTGCAGCGGATCTACGGCGGGACGAACGAGATCATGAAACTCTTGATCGCGCGCACGCTCTGACCCCTCCCCTCCGTCACCCTCGGGCTTGACCCGAGGGTCAGACGTTCAGCGGCGCGGTGACCGTGACTGGCCCTTTCGATTGAGCCAGCCCGGCGCGACCGAGCACAGGAAGGTCTGATCCTCGGGTCAAGCCCGAGGATGACGGCCAGAGGGGTGCGGGCTATGTCTGCCCCATGATCCGCCTCCACGTCCCCACGCCCCTGTCCGCCGACGCCGCGGTTCTGCCGACGCTCGACCAGTCGCGTTACCTGACCCAGGTGATGCGGCTGAAGCTCGGGGACAGGCTGCTGGCGTTCAACGGGCGCGACGGGGAGTGGCGCTGCGTCATCGCCGAAATCCTCAAGAAGGGCGTGGTGCTGCGGGCCGAGGAACGGGTGCGTCCGCAGGCCATGGGGCCGGATGTGCAGCTGCTGATCGCGGTGGTGAAGAAGTCCGCGCTGGAGTTCGCGGTCGAGAAGGCCACCGAGCTGGGCGCGCGCCGGGTGGGGCTGGTGGTCACCCACCGGACCCAGGTCCAGCATGTGCGGATGGACCGGCTGGACGCCATCGCCATCGAGGCCGCCGAACAGACCGGGCGGCTGGACGTGCCGTTGATCGACGAGCCGGTGAAACTGGCGGAGCTGCTGGACGGGTTCGAGGCCGGGCGGCGGCTGATGTTCTGCGACGAGACCGGCGGGGCGCCGGCGATGGGGGCGCTGGCGGCGGCGGGCGGCGGTCCGTGGACCATACTGATCGGGCCCGAGGGCGGATTTTCGCCGGAGGAGCGCGAGCGGCTGAGGGCCCTGCCGTTCACCACCGCCGTGTCGCTGGGGCCGCGAATCCTGCGGGCCGACACCGCCGCAGTCGCCGCTTTGACCCTGTGGCAGGCGGCTGTCGGAGATTGGCAGCGATAGCCCCTTGAGCGGGAGGGTTTTCTCTCCCATCTAGCCGCCACAACAGGGCTGAATGCATGACCGACGCCGCGCCGCTTTCCCGGGATGACCTGATCGGCGCCATGTCGAAGGGCGCCAAGCCGAAGGCGCAGTGGCGCATCGGCGCCGAGCACGAGAAATTCGGCTTCGACCGCACCACCCTGCGGCGCCCGGCCTATGAGGGCGAGAGCGGCATCCTCGCCATGCTGACCGGCCTGCAGCGCTTCGGCTGGAGCCCCGTCGAGGAGGCCGGCCACGTCATCGCCCTGGAGCGGAAGAACGACGAGGGCATGACCGCCTCGATCTCGCTGGAGCCGGGCGGGCAGTTCGAACTGTCGGGCGCGCCGCTGAAGGACGTGCACGACATCTGCAACGAGACCGGCCAGCATCTGATGGAGGTCAAACAGGTCGCGGACCATCTGAACCTCGGCTTCATCGGCGCAGGCTTCGACCCGATGTGGCGGCGCGAGGACGTGCCGGTCATGCCCAAGGGCCGCTACAAGATCATGCGGGCCTATATGCCGAAGAAGGGGTCGCTGGGCCTCGACATGATGCTGCGCACCTGCACCATCCAGTCGAACCTGGACTTTGCGGACGAGGCCGACATGGTCGCCAAATTCCGCACCTCCCTGGCGCTGCAGCCGATCGCCACCGCCCTGTTCGCCTGTTCGCCCTTCATCGAGGGCAAGCCCAGCGGCTTCCTGTCGTCGCGCGCCAATGTCTGGACCGACACCGATCCGGACCGGACGGGGATGCTGGACTTCGTTTTCGCGGACGGCTTCGGCTACGAGCGCTACGCCGACTATGCGCTCGACGTGCCGATGTATTTCGCCAAGCGCGGCGAGACCTATGTCGACCTGTCGGGCCAGTCGTTCCGCAGCTTCATGACCGACGGCCTGCCAGCGCTGCCGGGCGAGCGGGCGACGCTCAAGGACTGGAACGACCACCTGACCACCCTCTTCCCCGAGGTCCGGCTGAAGTCCTACCTCGAGATGCGCGGCGCGGACGGCGGTCCGTGGAGCCGCATCTGCGCCCTCCAGGCCCTGTGGGCCGGCGTGCTGTACGACGGCGCGGCCCTGGCCGCGGCCTGGGACCTGGTCAAGGACTGGGACATCGCCGACCACGAGCGTCTGCGCCGCGACGTGACCCGGCTGGGTCTGAAGGCCGAGGTGGCGGGGCGGTCGGTGCGCGACATCGCCGTCGATCTGGTGGCCATCGCCCGCGAAGGACTGAAGAACCGCGCCCGGTTCAGCGGCGGCATGGTCGATGAGCGCGGCTATCTGTCGGAGCTGGAAGACATCGCCGACAGCGGCGTTACGCCCGCCGACCGCCTGCTGGCGCTGTACAACGGCGAGTGGCAGGGCGACCTGACGCGAATGTATCGCGACTTCGCCTACTAGACGGCAATGCGACCTTAACCTGGCAAGGCCAAGGTTCGGACCGAAGACGGTCGGGACCACAGTATCATGAGTTGCATCGCACGCGCCGACGCGGACCCGGAGGAGGGTCAGACGGCCTTCTTCGCCGTTCCGCCGGGGGAGGCCGAACTGGCCACCTTCTTCGACGTATCCCTCGATCTGCTGGTCATTCGCGACATCAGCGGCCGGGTGGTGCGGGTCAGTCCCTCCTGGCGCCATGCGCTCGGCTACACGCCCGAGGAAATGCAGGGCGTGTCCCTGCTGACCCTGGTTCATCCGGAGGATCTGCCCGGCACCCGGGGCAGCGTCCGGGAGGTGGAAACCCGACGCCCCGGCGATCCGGTTCTGGGCCATATCAACCGCTACCGGCACAAGGACGGCCACTATCGCACCCTGGAATGGCGCGCGAGCCGCTTCGGGGAACACATCTATGCCGTCGCCCGCGACGTCACTGACCGCGTCGCCGCGGAGCAGGCGTTGATCGAGGCCAAGGCGGCGGCCGAGGCGGCCAACACCGCCAAGTCCGAATTCCTCGCCAATATGAGCCATGAGATCCGGACGCCCCTGAACGGCGTCATCGGCATCGTGGACGCCCTGTCGCGGACGTCCCTGTCGCCGGAGCAGGCTGAGATGGTGTCCCTGATCCGGGGCTCGGGAACGACGCTGGAGCGACTGGTCTCGGACATCCTCGACGTCTCCAAGATCGAGGCCGGCCAGCTGGACCTGGAGTCCCGCCCGTTCGACCTTGAGGAGGCGCTGGAGCCGCTGGGGGTCATGGCGGCCCGGGCCGAGGACAAGGGCCTGGCCTTCCATGTCCATCGCTCGCCGGAGGCCCGTGGCCGGTTCGTGGGCGACAGCACCCGTATCCGTCAGGTGCTGGGGAATCTGCTGTCCAATGCGATCAAATTCACCGCCGAGGGATCGGTCACCGTCCGCATCGAGGCGTGGCCGGAGGACGCGGACGCGCCGGCCGCCGCCCACCAGCTGGCCATCACGGTCGAGGACACGGGCGTGGGCTTCAGCGCCGGCCACGCGGCGCGGCTGTTCGAGCGGTTCAACCAGGCCGACGGCACGATCACGCGCCGCTTCGGCGGCACGGGCCTGGGCCTGTCCATCTGCCGGGCGCTGGTGACGATGATGGAGGGCTCTATCGAGGCCCGGTCGACGCCCGGCGCCGGGAGCCGGTTCCGCTTCGTCCTGCCGCTGTGTCGCGCCGTGAGCCTTGCCGAACATGACGCCCACGAGGCCGTCGCCCGCCCCACCGCCCTCCCCGTCGCAGGACGCGCGCTGAGGGTCCTGCTGGCCGAGGATCATCCGACCAACCAGAGGGTGGTCCAGCTGATCCTCGGGGGCCAGGGCGCGGAGGTCGTCACCGCCGACGACGGCGCCCAGGCGGTCGCCGCCTTCACGTCCGGCGCCTTCGACCTGGTGCTGATGGACATGCAGATGCCGGTCATGGACGGCCTGACCGCGACCCGCGCGATCCGTGCGCTGGAGGCGTCCACCCCCGACCGGCCGCGCACCCCCATCGTCATGCTGAGCGCCAACGCCATGACCGAGCATCGCGCCGACTCACTCGCCGCCGGCGCGGACGCCCATCTGGCCAAGCCCATCACGGCCGTCAGCCTGCTCACGGGAATTCAGACGGTGTTGGGAGACTGAGCGTCGGCCGCTGACCGGGAGGCGGACCGCGCGCGTCAGACCTTGATCACCCGCCCCAAGAGGCACAAGCTCGACCGCAACAGGCGGGAGGCCGGTCATGAACGGTTTGGGCGTTGTCGCGGTTCTGGCCGCACTGGGGATCGCCGGATGCCAGGCGCCCGCAGCGGTCGCCGAGCCTGAAGCCCGTCAGGCGGCCGCTCAACCCGCCGCCGGACCCGGCGTCGCCTTCGACCATGCCGCCGGTCTGCGGATGCGCCCCTGCGATGAAGAGACGCCGCGCTGCTCGGTCCTGTTCGACCCGACTGCGGAAGAATTCATGCGCGACCTCGTCAGGGTCCAGATGTTCGCCGGCCCGCTTGAGACCGTCGCGGCGGCGGAGGCCGGCTTCGAGCGCAATGCCGAGGGGCGGCTGATGACCACCTACGGCCGGTTCGAACCTGTCGCGGTGGAGGCGTTCGAGGTGAACGGCCAGTCCGGCCTGCGCGCCGTGGTCACCTGCGGGATCAGCGACCCCGAAACCGGCTTCCATGCCGCCGCCGGCGAATGCCTGTGGGCCGTGGTCAGCGACGGGGCGCAATCGGTGGTGATCTCGTCCAGCGGCTTCGGCAACGGCCTGGACGCCGCCGAGGTGGTCGTCCGCTCGATCCGGCTCAAGTCTGATTGACAAGGATTGCCATTGGGGAGACGCTTGGCGTTGAAGGAGCGCCGCCCATGGCCACCATGAACATCTCCCTGCCCGACCAGATGAAGGCCTGGGTCGAGGAACAGACCCGCAGCGGCCGCTACGGCAATTCCAGCGACGTCGTTCGCGACCTGATCCGGCGGGAACAGGTGAAGGCCGAGAAGATCGCCAACATGCAGCGCCTTGTGGATGAAGGGCGCGCGAGCGGACTCAGCGACAGAACACCGCGCGAGATCATTGAGGCCGCGCGCGCCGAACTTCGCAAACGCGCCTGACCTTGGCTCGCCTGACGGTCAGCGAGGAAGCGGCTCGCGACCTCGTCGCCCTCTACCGTCAGGGCGTCGAGATGTCCGGCATCGCCCAGGCCGATCGATACATCGAAGGTTTGCTCAACGCGCTCGACCTGATCGCGGACTTTCACGGTGCCGCCCGCTTGCGGACGGAGCTGCAACCGCCGATCCGGGCCTGTCCGTACAAGTCACATCTGGTTCTCTACGACGTCGATGCGAGAGGCGACGTGCTCGTTGTGCGCATCCGACACGGACATGAGGACTGGGCCGGGCAGGCCGACGACAGTTTGGACTGACGTCGTGACGGCGCGGGGAGCGTGTTGACGCCGGAGTCCGGACTCCGCCACATCGGGTTTCCCCAACCCGGCGCGCGCCGCTAGAACCGCGCCATGCCGACCGAGAACGAGCGCAAATACGTCCTGTCCGATCCGGCGGCGGTTCAGGCCCTGTGGGGGCCGGACGACTGGAGCGAGGTCCGCCAGGGCTATATGCCCGGCGACGGCCGCATCCGGCGGCAGACGCGGGACGGCGTCTCGACCGACACCTTCACCTGCAAG
Source organism: uncultured Brevundimonas sp. (assembly GCA_964398675.1). Lineage (GTDB taxonomy): Bacteria > Pseudomonadota > Alphaproteobacteria > Caulobacterales > Caulobacteraceae > Brevundimonas. The sequence goes on along the minus strand of CAYNNT010000012.1, from coordinate 23,062 downwards.
ATTCCTGTACCGGGCCGGCTGATCGAGATCGAGACCGCCCTGGCCGACCCACGCGATTTCGACGACCTGTGGCCGCTGACCGACCGCCGCATTCACAAGCGGCGGCGCAGCGAGACCGACCGGCACGGCCTGCACTGGGACATCGACCTGCTGCTGGACGCCGACGGCGCCTGCTATTTCGCCATGGCCGAATGCGAGATGCCCGAGGCCATGGACGCGCCGCCCGAAGTCCTGCCCGCGCTGGCGCCGTTCGTCGCCTATGCCGTGCCGCGTGAGCGGCAGGGCGAGTTCCTCAATTCCCGGCTGGCCGATCCCGGCTATGCTGCGTCCCTGAGATTCTGAGCCGAGCGGAGCCCACCATGACCGGAACCATTCGCGTCGGCATCGGCGGCTGGACCTATGAGCCGTGGCGCGGCGTCTTCTATCCGGACAGGCTGAGCCAGAAGAAGGAGCTGGAGTATGCGTCCGGCAAGCTGACCTCGATCGAGATCAACGGCACCTACTATTCGACCTTCAAGCCCGACAGCTGGATGAAGTGGCGGGACGAGACGCCCGACGACTTCGTCTTCGCGGTGAAGGCCAGCCGGTACTGCACCAACCGCAAGATCCTGTCGGAGATGGGCGAGTCGATGGAGCGGTTCCTCGGCCAGGGGCTGAGCGCCCTGGGCGACAAGCTGGGGCCGATCAACTGGCAGTTCATGGGGACCAAGAAATTCGACCCGGTCGATTTCGAGGGTTTCCTGAAACTGCTGCCGAAGGAACAGGACGGGGTGCGGCTGCGGCATGCGCTGGAGGTGCGGAACCCGAGTTTCGACACCCGGGAATTCTACGACCTCGCGGCGAAATACGGGGCCGCCATCGTCTATGCGGTCGACGACGAGGCGCCCGAGTGGCCGCGCATCGACCAGCCCACGGCGGATTTCACCTATGCCCGGCTGATGTCGAGCCGCGAGGACGAGCCGACGGGCATGACCTCGGCCGAGCTGGACGGGATCGTCAAACAGACCCGCGAATGGGCGAAACGGGGCGACGTCTTCGCCTATTTCATCGCCGGGGCGAAGGTGCGCAACCCGGCGGCGGCGCAGGCGCTGATCGGCAAGCTGGGCGCCCCGTAGCGGTCTCTGAGACCGGAATGTGAAATCTCGTCCGCACCGGGCGCGATCGACGCAAATCCGCCGCGCGATTCCCTTGAAACCTTGATCAGACCGTTACGGCGGCGACACCCGGGCTTCCTACCGTCCCCTGACCTTATTGGGGGATTTCATGAACTATCGCACAAACCGTCGCCTCGGCCTGCTGGCCGGGAGCGCCCTTCTGCTCGTTGGCGCCTCGCCGGCGTTCGCCCAGACCCAGGCCCCCGTCGGCGGCCCGGTGGTCGCGGCGGGACAACCGGACGGGGCCGATAGCCCCTCAACCCTGGACGAGGTGATCGTCACCGCGACCCGGCGCGAGACGAAGTTGCAAGAGACCCCGATCGCTATCTCGGTGGTCAACGCCGAGGCCCTGCAGGATCGCCACGTGCAAAGCCTGTATGATATGGCGGACGGCGCGGTGCCTTCGCTGCGCGTCGCGACCTTCGAAGCCCGCCAGAGCGCCCTGACCATCGGCATCCGTGGCATCGTTCCCCTGGACGCCAACCAGCCCGCCCGCGAGCAGGGCGTCGGCATCTATATCGACGGCGTTTACCTCGCCCGTCAGCACGGCCTCAACGCCGGCCTGTTCGATGTTCAAAGGATCGAGGTCCTGCGCGGCCCGCAAGGCACGCTGTTCGGTCGCAACACCGAGGGCGGCGCCCTGAATATCGTCACGCGCGAACCGTCGGGTGAATTCGGCGGGCGCGTCGCCGGCAGCGTGGGCAATCTCGGATCCTACAGCCAGGAAATCCACCTCGACCTGCCGGAACTCAACAACTTCGCCTTCAAGATCGACGGCATCGTCCAGCATCAGGATGCGGTCACCAAGAACCCGCTCGCGGGCCAGGCCGGGTGGGGCCTCTTTGACCGCCAGGGCCTTCGCGCCGCCTTGCGCTGGACGCCGACGGACCGGCTCACCAACGTCTTCTCGTACGACACCGCCACCGACGAGAACACGCCGTTCTACAGCCAACTGCTGAACTACAATCCGAACGGCTGCGTCGCCGGTCCCCAGGCCGGGGTTCCCGCCTGCTACCTCCCCGGCACCAACTACACGACGCTGACCGGCACGGTCCGTCCGCTGCTTCCGGGCGTCGTCGTCAACGGCGACAGCCGCATGAGGGTCGCCGACATCGGCGTGCCCCAACAGCCCAGCGTCGACGAAACCTTCGGCTACACCAACACCCTGCGCTACGACGTGACGGACGAGGTGCAACTGCGCTCGATCACCGCCTACCGCGGCGTCGACGCGACCCAGTGGGACAACGCCGGCGGCGCGCACCGTCCGCCGGTCGTCGTGCCGGGCTGCACGGGCACGGGCTGTAACTTCAGCCGGTACAGCCTGGCGAATCTGCACCAGACCCAGTTCAGCCAGGAGTTCCAGGCCGTCGGCAGCGCCGGTTCGTTCGATTTCGTCGCGGGCCTCTTCTACTTCAAGGAAAACGTTGAGGACGACGCCGCCACGCCGAACTCGATGGCGATCGCCGGCTACACCACCGCAGGCCAGACCACGGGCTATTCCTATGTCGTGCTCGATCCCTGCGTCGGTTCGGGCGGCTTCGGCTCGCAGCCCGGCTGCCGCTCGATCGACCGGGCCTCGGAAGTGGAGTCCACCAGCTTCGCCGCCTATGGCCAGCTCACCTGGAATGTCAGCGACGCCCTGCATCTGACGGCAGGCGGTCGTTACACCCGGGACCACAAGGACGGCGAGCTGCTCTTCTCGCGCAACGTCAACTACCGGACGAACCCTGCGGCGGCGGCGACCAACGGCTACACGCCGCTGAACGAGACCTGGGAACGCTTCAACCCGACCGCGACCATCGCCTATGACCTCAGCGAAGACGTCCATGTCTACGCGAAATACGCCACCGGCTACCGCTCGGGCGGCGCCAGCTCGCGGACGGCCAACTACCAGGCCTTCGGCCCTGAGGACGTGGTTTCGTATGAAGCCGGCATGAAGGGCGACTTCTTCGACCATCGCGCGCGCCTGAACGTTGCGGCCTACGCGATGGACCGAGAGGACAGCCAGGTCGACATCTCGAACGTCCAGTTCACCTCAACCGGCAACTTCAACAACCTGGTCACGATCAACGCGCCGGGCACGACCACCATCCGCGGCATCGAAGCCGAGCTCACCGTTCGCCCGATGGAAGGGCTGACCCTGAACGCGTCCTATGCCTATACGGACACGGAAATCCCGCTGGTGCCGATCGTGAACTGCATCACCACCGGCGTGGTGCCCGTCACCACCTGCGGGGCACCGGTCAATCAGCGCTTCTACATCGTCTTCACCCCGAAGAATGCGGCCAGCGCCTCGATCGACTATGAGACGCCGGTGTTCGAGGGTGCGGCCAACCTGCGCTTCCACCTCGACGGCAACTATGCCGAGGCCACCCAGGCGTTCGACCAGTTCGGGACCAAAGCCGACGAGTCGCTGATCTTCAACGGTCGCATATCGCTGGCCGACATCCGGGTCGGCGACACCGAGGACCTGACGATCTCGATCTGGGGCCGCAACCTGTTCGACGAACAGTATGTCTATCGCCGCGACCCTTCGAACAGCCTGCCCGGCGCGCCGTCCAGCAGCCTGACCACCGGCAGCATCGGCAACGTGATGGGCGACTACGGCAACTTCAACGCGCCGCGCACATTCGGCCTGGAAGCGTCGCTCAGCTTCTAGAACTACAGGGCCGCGACGACAGCGTCGTCGCGGCCCTCTCTACTGCCGGCGGGAAGAAACCCGCTGTAATGACTTGCGAGGCCGTCTCCGGACGCGCATCTGAGACCGGTCCCAGCCGGAGCCTCCCCCATGCCCATCGCCACCCGCGCCTTCGCCGCCACGTCCAGCGACGCACCGCTGTCGCCCTATGACTTCAACCGGCGCGATCCGGGTCCGGACGATGTGGCCATCGAGATCAAATTCGCGGGCGTCTGCCACTCCGACCTCCACATCGTGAAGAACGACCTGGGCAATACGACCTACCCGATCGTCCCGGGCCACGAGATCGCGGGCGTGGTGACGGCCGTCGGCGGCAATGTCGCCCGCTTCAAGGTCGGCGACCGGGTCGGCGTCGGCTGTATGGTCGACAGCTGTCGCCAGTGCAAACCCTGCCGCGACGGCGAGGAGCAGTACTGCGTCCCCGGCATGGTCCAGACCTATGGCTCGCCGGACCCCAAGGCGGCCGGAACCGGCCAGAAGATCACCCAGGGCGGCTATTCCACCGCCATCGTGGTCGACCAGAACTATGTCGTGACCATCCCCGACAGCATCCCCCTCGACGCCGCCGCCCCCCTGCTGTGCGCCGGCATCACCACCTATTCCCCCCTGCGGCACTGGAAGGTCGGTCCCGGCTCGAAGGTCGCCGTGATCGGCCTCGGCGGTCTGGGCCATATGGCGGTCAAACAGGCGGCGGCCATGGGGGCGGAGGTCACCGTCCTGTCGACCTCGGACCGCAAGAAGGCCGACGCCGAACGGATGGGGGCGAAGCATTTCCTGATCAACTCGGACAAGGCGGCGATGAAGGCGGCGGGCGAGAGCTTCGACCTGATCATCAACACCGTCTCGGCCACGCATGAGATCGCCAGCCATGTGAACCTGCTGGCCAAGGACGGCACCATGGTCATGCTGGGCCTGACCACCGAGGGCCTGCCGGTCTATGCCATGGGCCTGCTGTGGCGCCGGCGCTCGGTCGCCGGTTCGCTGATCGGCGGCATCCGCGAGACCCAGGAGATGCTCGACTTCTGCGCCGAACACGGCCTGGCCTGCGACATCGAGGTGATCGCGCCGGACCAGATCAACGAAGCCTATGCGCGGCTGGAGAAGTCCGACGTGCGGTACCGGTTCGTGCTGGATATGGCGCGGATCTGAAGAGGGTGATTGGTGGTTGGTGATTGGTGGCTGGCCGGCGCCTGTGCCGTGGCGCGGGCCGCGCCGCCCTTCCGCCGGCCGGGACGCACCGACCACCAATCACCAGCCACCCTTCCCGCGCAACCGCCATACCGCTAAAGCTCTCCTCTTGAAGGCCGCGCGTCAGACGCGGCTCCAAGGGACAAGGAAACGCACATGGCTCGAGTGGCTCTGGTCACGGGTGGAACCCGCGGCATCGGCAAGGCAATCGTTCAGCGCCTGAAGGAAGACGGCATGCTCGTCGCCGCCGGCTATTCCGGCAATGTCGAGGCGGCAGAGGCCACGGCGAAGGAACTGGGCGTCTCGATCGTCAAGGGCAACGTCGGCTCGTTCGACGACTGCGCCCGCGCCGTGAAGGAGATCGAGGACCAGCTGGGCCCCATCGACATCCTCATCAACAACGCCGGCATCACCCGCGACGGCTTCTTCCACAAGATGAACTCGGAGCAGTGGTCCGACGTGATCCGCGTCAACATGGACAGCGTGTTCAACATGACGCGTCAGGTGATCAACGGCATGCGGGACCGCGGTTTCGGCCGGATCGTCAACATCAGCTCGATCAACGGCCAGAAGGGCCAGATCGGCCAGACGAACTATTCGGCCGCCAAGGCCGGGATGATCGGCTTCACCAAGGCGCTGGCGCTGGAGAATGCGCGCAAGGGCGTGACGGTGAACTGCATCGCGCCGGGCTATATCGACACCGAAATGGTCGGGGCGATGGACGAGAAGGTCCTGGCCGGGATCATCGCCCAGATTCCGGTCGGAAGACTCGGAAAAGGCGAGGAAATCGCCGACATGGTGTCCTGGCTCGCCGGTGAACGTGCCGGATATGTCACAGGCTGCACCCTGTCGCTGAACGGCGGTCAGTATCTGGTCGGCTGAGCCGGTCCTGCCCAAAATCCGCCGCGTGACGATTCCACCACTGCTGTCATGGAGTTGACGGCAAGGGTCAGAACGGCGCGAACGCCGCTTCCGGCCGCGATGGCGATCGCCCTCGCGGCAGTGGCGCTGTCGCTTGTGTCGATGCCCGCCGAGGCTCAGGCACAGAACCAGGGCAACGCCCAGGCCGAGCAGGCCCAGGCTCTTCGCAACCGCAACGCCGCCGCCGCCGCGCGGGCGGCGCCGCCGACCGGCCGCTATGTCGCGGAATCGGGCGAGGCCTTCATTCTCGACCGGTCCGGCCAGCGCCCCCTGCTGCGCTTCGACCGGCGGGACGAGACCTGGGTCCTGCGCCCCACGGCCGCCCCGCGCGGCGACGTGATCTATCGCAATGACGCCGGCGACCAGCTGCTGCGGGTGACCCCCGGCGGCGGCATGACCGTCTATACGCCCCGGGCGCCCGGCGGCTCGCCCGCCTCCTTCGCCGGCCCCGGTCAGAGCCTGACCCCGCCGACCCTGGGGCCGACCCAGCTGTTCCAGCTGATGGCCCGCCGCAGCGCCATGCTGAGCCAGACCATGGGCCGGCTGATCGAGATCAATGTCGATACCGACGGGCAGGCCGAAGGCCTCGCCGTCGAGGCCCTGATCCTGTCCACAGACGCCGTCCTGAGGATCGCCCGCTCGCCGACGGCCAGGTCTTCGCTGGACCGGCTGCGCAGCATCACCATCATCGAGGGCCCGCGCGCCGCGGTCACCTATGCGCGCGGCGACCTTCGGATCGTGGTCGCTCCAATCCAGGGCGTCGGCGGTCGTCCGTCGTCAGCGCGCGTGATCCAGGCCTTCCTCGCCCCTTCGGAATCGGCGGGGCGCTAGAAAACGTCCTTGGCCGCCCGCACCGCGGCGAAAGCCCCGGCGTCCCCCGCCCGCAGGAAGGGATTGAAGGCCTTTTCCGCGCCAATGGTGGTCGGGACCGTCGCCTCGCCCCGCTCGCGCATCGCAAAAATCTCCGCCGCCCGCGCCGCCATTTCCGGCCGGCCGTCGACGCTGAGCGCGAAGCGGGCGTTGGCCGCGGTGTATTCGTGGGCGCACCAGACGACGGTCTCGTCCGGCCAGGCCGCCAGCGTCTGCAGGCTGTTCCACATCTGCGCCGGCGTGCCCTCGAACAGCCGGCCGCAGCCGAGGGTGAACAGCACATCGCCGACGAAGGCCTGGGCGTCCCCGACAGACCGGTAGACGATGTGGCCCAGCGTATGGCCGGGCGCATCGGTCACCTCCAGCGCCGTCCCGCCCAGCATCACGATATCGCCGCCCGCGACGATCCGGTCGATCGGCGCGGCCTTGCGGACTTCGTCGGGCCCGACGATCTCGCAGCCGGTTTCGGCCTTCAGCCGGGCGTTCCCCTGGGTGTGGTCCGGGTGCCAGTGGGTGTTGAGGATCAGGTCCAGCCGCCCCCAGCCGCTGCGCTCCAGATCGGCGAGGATCGCTTCGGCGTCGGGCGTGTCGACGGTCGCGACCGCGCCGGTGTCCCGATCGCGGACCAGAAAGCCGTAGTTGTCGTTCAGACAGGGGAACAGGCGCACATCGAGGGTCATGCGCACATTCTAGCAGCCGCCCCCGACGCGGCCTATGGTGGCGGCATGCGGCGCAGTATCGAGGAACTCCGGACCTTCTACGGCGAGCCCACCGGCGCTCTCGCGCGACGCCTTCTGGCGCGGCGGCTGGAGGACGCCTGGGGCGAGGCCGCCAACAGCGATGTCCTGGGCATCGGCTACGCCACGCCCTGGCTGGACGCCTTCGTCGGGGCCCGACGCGTGGTCGCGGCCATGCCGGGCGGCCAGGGGGTCGAGGCCTGGCCCTCGGTCGGCAAGAACCGGAGCCTGCTGGTGGATGACCGCCGCCTGCCCTTCGCCGCCGGTTCGTTCGACCGCATCCTGCTGATCCACGCCCTCGAGGAAGCCGACGACGCCCAGGGGCTGATGAACGAGGCCGTGCGCGCCCTGTCGCCGGCCGGGCGGATCATCCTGGTGGCCGCGGCGCGGGGCGGGCTGTGGGCGCGGGCCGAGGCCACGCCCTTCGGCCACGGACGGCCCTTCACGCGCCGCCAGCTGGAACGGCTGGTGCGCGGCGCGGGTCTTGAGCCGACGGCCTGGTCCCAGACGCTGTACGTCCCGCCCTGGGGGCCGCTGCTGCCGCTGGCCGACGGGTTCGAACAGATCGGCAAGCGGGTCATGCCGGGCGCCGCGGGCGTGATCCTGCTGGAGGCGACCCGACTGGCCTATGCCCGCATCCGGCCCGGCGGCGCGGTCGCCACGGCCCCGGTCATGACGCCCGCGATGCAGCCGCAACCGGCGTCGCGATCGTCGCGCGATCTGGCCGGTCATGATCTGGCGGGAAGCGGCGAACGCCCTTAAAGCCCTGCCCATGCAACGACTGATCCTGATGCGTCACGCCGAGGCGGAACGGGCCGCCGGCTCCGGTCGGGACCGCGACCGCGTGCTCTCGGCGCGAGGCCGCAGGGACGCCGCCGCCATGGGCCGGGCGCTAGCGGGGCGCGGCATGCGGCCCGATCTGGCGCTGGTGTCGCCCGCCGCCCGTACGCACCAGACCTGGGACCTTCTGCACGACGCCTTCGGCGATGTGCAGGTGCGCGAGGACGAGGCCCTGTATAACGGCGGCTCCGAAACCCTGCGCCGCTTCGTCGAGGCGGCGGAGGACGAGGCCGGCTGCCTGATGGTGGTGGCCCACAATCCGGGGGTTCATCTGCTGGCGGTCGAGTATCTGGTCGAGGGCGCGGCCTCGCCCTCCATTCTGGACCGGATGAGCGGCGGCTTTCCGCCGGGGTCCGCAGCCATCTTCACCGTCGACGTCGCCGGGCGCTGCACCTTCGAAGGCTTCATTCAGCCCCGCGACCTGGGCGGCGAATGAGCCCGGTCGCCTACAAGCTGGTCGACCGGGCCGAGTGGACGGCGGCGCTGGCCGCCGGCGCCTATGCCGGGTCGGCCGTCGATCGGGCGGACGGCTATATCCACATGTCGACCGCGTCGCAGCTGGCCGAGACGGCGCGACGGCACTACGCCGGGAAGACCGGTCTCGTGCTCGTTGAAGTCGCGCTGGCGCCGCTGGGTGAGGCGCTGAAATGGGAGGCGTCGCGCGGCGGCGACCTGTTCCCCCACCTGTTCGCGCCCCTGCCCGCCTCAGCCGACGCCCCGCAGCGCGGCCTGTCGGTGGATGCGGAGGGCGTCATGCGGTTCGACGACGGAGCTGTCGGATGGCCGTGACCGATATCGGCGCGGCCCTGCTGCGCACGCTCGACCCCGAGACCGCCCACGGCCTGGCGATCCGGGCCCTGCAGCTGGCGCCCCTGCCGCCCGCGCGGGCGGACGATCCCATTCTGGCGACCACCGTCGCCGGCCTGGCCCTGCCCAATCCGGTCGGTCTGGCCGCCGGTCTGGACAAGAACGGCGAGGCCCTGCACGGCCTGTCGCGGCTGGGTTTCGGCTTCGTCGAATGCGGCTCGGTCACCCCACTGGCCCAGCCCGGCAATCCGAAGCCGCGCCTGTTCCGCCTGAGCGAGGACCGGGCGATCATCAACCGGATGGGGTTCAACAACGCCGGTCTGGAGGCCTTCGCCGCGCGGCTGGCGGACCGCCCCCGCAGCGCCGTCGTCGGCGCCAATCTGGGGGCCAACAAGGACACGGAGGACAAGGCGGCGGACTATGTCGCCGGTCTGATCCGGCTGAAGGGGCTGGCCGACTATGTCACGGTCAACGTCTCCTCGCCCAATACGCCGGGGCTGCGCGCCCTGCAGGGCCGGGCGGCGCTGGACGACCTGCTGGGCCGGCTGGCCGAGGCGCGGGGCGACGATCCGACGCCGGTCTTCCTCAAGATCGCGCCGGACCTGACCCCGGCCGAAATCGCCCTGATCGTCGAGGCCAGTCTGGATCACGGGATCAATGCCCTGATCGTGTCCAACACCACCCTGGACCGGCCCGGCAGCCTGCGATCGCACGACCGGGCCGAGGCGGGGGGGCTTTCGGGCGCGCCGCTGAAGGCGCGGGCCGGGGCCGCCCTGCGCGCCGCCGCCGAGGCCGGGGGCGGTCGCCTGCCCCTGATCGCGGCGGGCGGCATCGACAGCGGGGCGGAGGCCTATGCCCGCATCCGCGCCGGCGCGTCGGCCGTCCAGCTCTATTCCGCCCTGATCTTCGAGGGTCCGGGGCTGATCGGACGGATCAAGCGCGACCTCGCCGCCCACCTGCGCGCGGACGGGTTTTCCACAGTCGCCGAGGCTGTTTCGACCGCCCGTTGACGGAGCGTTAGGGCAAGCAGTCCATGATCACGGAACGGGCGAAAACGTCCATTTCGGGGATATGCATGGCGATAGCCAACGCCGACATGCCTGCCGCCGTGTCCGTCGCCGATCCCGGCGACTGGGCCGGCGCGATCCGTCAGCGGCGCAAGGCGCTGCTGCAACGGCTCGGCATGGCGTCCGCCAGCGCCCTGATCTTCAGCCCGCTTCTGGGCTGGTCGCTGAGCTTCGCCTGGGTCATCGGCTATTTCATCGTCCAGCTGCTCGACCTGTGGGTCTTCGCCCCGATCGTCAGCGGCAAGGCCGAACAGCTGCGCGGCGCGCGGCGGCTGGCCGGCTGGGTGATGCTGTCGGTGAACGCCGCCTATTTCGGCAGCCTGTCGGTGCCCCTGTGGCTGATGGGCGGGCCCATGGGCGGCATCTGCTCGGTGATGTTGCTGTCCGCCGGCGCCATCTATGCCGTGATCAATGCGCCCCGCTCGACGTCGGTCATGCTGATGACCGCCTCGATCCAGTTCCTCTATCTGGCGGCGACGCCGGTGTTCATGGCCGTTCACGGCGCCACGCCAGGCTTCGTCACCGCCGCCGCCATCGCCGTCGGCGTCTTCATCACCTACTGCCTGTCGACCTGGCAGCGGATGAATGAGGCCCGGCTGTCGGAGAGCGCCGCCCGGATCGAGGCCGAAGCCAAGCGCGCCCAGGCCGAGCGCATCATGGCGGGCCGCAGCGCCTTCCTCGCCGCCATCGGCCACGACCTGCGCACCCCCATCAGCGCCATCCTGACCGGCGCCGCAGAGCTGGAGCGCGGCGCGACCGACGCCGCGGCCCGGTCGCAGGCCCATCTGATCACCGACGCCGGCTTCATGATGAAGGCCATGCTCGACGACCTGCTGGACCACGCCAAGCTGGACGCCGGCCACATGACCGTCGACCAGGTCGACTTCAACCTGCGGGATCTGCTGAACCAGACGACGCGTCTGTGGCGCGGGCCGGCGCGGGCCAAAGGGCTGAAACTGCGTGTCGAAGGCGCCGCCTCAATCCCGGCCTCCGTCCGGGGCGACCCGATGCGGGTCCGTCAGGTGCTCAACAACCTGATCTCCAATGCGATGAAATTCACCGAGACGGGGTCGATCACCCTGCGTCTCAGCGCCTGGAGCGAAGAGCCCGGCGGCCATGCCGTGCTGATCGCCGTGGAGGACACCGGCCCCGGGATGACCGCCGAACAGGTCGCGCGCCTGTTCACCCCCTTCGACCAGACCATGGCCGGCGTCAGCGCCCTGCACGGCGGCACCGGACTGGGCCTGACCATCAGCCGCCAGCTGGCGGAACTGATGGGCGGCCGGGTGACGGTCCGCACACGCCCCGGCGCCGGGGCCAGCTTCACCCTGTCGCTGTCCCTGCTGCAGGGCCAGGCGGTCGCCGCCGCCCCCCGGGCGCTGGATCAGGAAAGCCGCGACGCCGTCGCCCGCGCCCTGTCCGGCCGCATGACCAACTCCTCCGCCCAGGCTCCGGCGGCGCAGTCGCTGACGCCGGCGGCACGGCCGGTCGCGGCGGCGGAGCCTGCGTCAGCCCCGACGCCTGAAGACCTGTCGTCCGAAGCCATAGCCGCCCGGATCCTGGGCCCGGCCGTGGCGCCGCCCGTTCTCCTGCCGGACGAGGCGACCGGGGACGCGGCGACCGGGGACGAGGACCGGCCGATGCGGGTGCTGGTGGTCGACGACCACGACATCAACCGCCGCGCCATCCAGCTGATCCTGCAGCCGCTGGGCTGCGACATCTCCACCGCCGCCGACGGCATGGCCGCGCTGAAGATCTGCGAGCAGACCGGCTTCGACCTGATCTTCATGGACGTGCGGATGCCGGAGCTGGACGGTCGCGAGACCACCCGCCGGATCCGGGCGGGGAACGGTCCCAATGCGGGCGTGCCGATCATCGCCGTCACGGCTGACACCTCGCCGGACGACATCGCCGCCTGCACCGACGCCGGCATGACCTATTTCGTGCCCAAGCCGATCACCCCGCCGATGCTGCTGGGCGCCATCACCCACGTGATGACCATGGCTCAGGCGGAAGAGGCCCCGGAAGCGGAAACCGTCGCGGCCTGACCGCGGACTTCGGCGACGACCGCTTCGGAGAAACCGGCGGACTTCAGGCCGCACTCCCACACCGTGACCACCCGCCAGCCTGTGGCCTCCAGCGCCGCTTGGGTGGCGATATCGCGCGTCCGGTTACGCCCGATCTTGGCGGACCAGTAATCCGCATTGGCCTTGGGCTTGCGGGCGCCCCGGGCGCAGTCGTGGCCGTGCCAGAAGCAGCCGTGGACGAAGACCGCGACGCGCCTCCCGGGCATCACCAGATCCGGCCGGCCCGGCAGGCCGCGCCCGCCCAGCCGGTAGCCGATGCCCGCCGTGCGCAGGATGCGGCGCACGGCGAGTTCCGGCGTGGTGTCGCGGCCCTTCACAGCGCGCATCACGGCGCTGCGCTGTTCCGGGGTGAAAACGTCGCTCATTCGATCCTCCCCCAACGGGGGAGGTGGCGCGACGCGGCTTCGCGTCGTGACGGAGGGGCAGTGAAGCCGCCGCCGGCGCCCCTCCACCACCCTTCGCCTTCGGCTCCGGGCGGTCCCCCTCCCCCGATGGGGGAGGAGCTCATCCTAGAGCTGCGCCAGCAGGTGCTCGGCCGAGGAGACGCGGAATTCGCCGGGCTGTTCGATGTTCAGCTGGCTGACCACGCCGTCCTTGACGATCATGGAGTAGCGCTGCGAACGCTCGCCCATGCCGAAGCCCTTGGCGTCCATGGACAGGCCAAGCTGGCGGGTCAGGTCGCCGTTGCCGTCGCCCAGCATGACGATCTCGTCCTTGCCGATGCCCTGGCTGTCAGCCCAGGCGCCCATGACGAAGGCGTCATTGACCGAGAGGCAGGCGATGGTGTCGACGCCCTTGGCGGCCATCTCCTCGCGGTGGTCCTTGAAGCCCGGCAGGTGGCGGGCCGAGCAGGTCGGGGTGAAGGCGCCCGGAACGGCGAACAGGGCCACGGTCTTGCCGGCGAAGATGTCGTCGGTGGTGACGGGCCTGGGGCCGTCGTCGGTGGCGCGGGTCAGGTTGGCCGAGGGGATGCGGTCGCCGATCTGGACGGTCATGGGGGCAGGCTCCGGGTGGGGGTGAGAGGGTGACGCTGCCGACCAGATAGGCGTTGCCGCACGGGGCGCCAACCGGATCGTGTCCATTCGCCGCCTTGCGCCCGCGGCCCGGCGTCCCGATGATGGAGTCATGGACGATTTCCAATCCCTGGTCGGACGGCTGCTGGTGGCCATGCCGGGCATCAGCGACAGCCGGTTCGAACACGCCGTCATCCTGATCTGCGCCCACCGGCCGGACCACGCCATGGGCCTGCGGCTGGACCGGCCCGCGCCGGGGGTGAATCTCAAGAAGGTGCTGACCAAGCTGGCGACCGAGGCCCCGGAGGCCGCGGCGGAGCGGCTGGTGCTGATCGGCGGGCCGGTGGAGCGCGAGCGCGGCTTCGTGCTGCACACCGACGACTGGCTGATCGACGACGCATCCGTGGCCTTCGCCGAGGGTCTGGCCATGACCGGCACGCGCGAGGCCCTGCTGGCCATGGTCGACCCGGCGGCGGGCCCGAACCGGTCGGTGCTGCTGCTCGGCTACGCCGGCTGGGGCGAGGGCCAGCTGGAGGATGAGCTGGGCGAGAATGTCTGGCTGACCGCCGACGCGGACCCGGAGCTCATCTTCGACGCCGACTACGACGGCAAGTGGGCCAAGGCGCTGGCGGGGCTGGGGGTCGATCCGGCGCAGCTGTCAGGGCAGAGCGGGCGGGCGTAGGGGCGGGCGCCCCGCCGTAGGCAAGCGTTACTCTCAAATGTGTTTTCGCACGCCGTGGTGAACCCACCTGCCGTCGGATCCGCGCCTGAACATTTCGCACCAGTCGGAATTCCAGGACACGGCCGAGTAGCGCAGGTCGACCTCGTTCTCGGAACGAATCTCGACGACGAACAACTCCCCGTCCCCTTCGGTGCCGTCGACCTCCCGCATCGCGACAGCGTCCAGCTCGGCGATTTGCGCCAGAACGTCGCGAGCGACGACAAAGAGTTCAGGTCGGACCTCGAGACCATCCGTGGGGAAGCCGACCTCAAACTGGTGACGACCAAACACGATCTCGGCCACCGCCTCGTCGCCGTGGATTTTTATCTTCGCCAGGTCAAACCGGGCGAGGAAGGCGGATGAGGGTTGGCGGCTCAGTCGAAATTCGCCCATCGGCGCTCAGCTCCCGCCCTAAGCCGACCGCGCCTTGATCGGCGCCGTGCCGTCGGCCAGTGACTCGTTCAGATAGACCTCGGCCTCCTGGGCCGGGAGGGCCTGGGCGTAGCCGAAGCCCTGGCCGTAGTGGCATTGGGCCTCGAGCAGGAGTTTGGCGAGGCCGGCGTTCTCGACACCCTCGGCGACGACTTCCAGCGACAGGTCGCGGCCCAGATTGACCACCGATTTGACGATCTTGGCCGAGCCCTCGTCCTTGTCCATGGTCAGAACGAAATAGCGGTCGATCTTGAGCGTATCGAACGGCAGCTTGGCCAGCCAGGTCAGGGAGCTGAAGCCGGTGCCGAAATCGTCCAGCGCCAGCGAGGCGCCGGCCGCGCGCAGCCGGGTCAGGGTGTCGGCGGCGCGCGAGGTGTCGCGCATGATGTCGCCCTCGGTGACCTCCAGCTTCAGCGCGCCCTTGGGCAGGCCGGCGTCGGCGATGATGCGGGTGACATCCTCGACCAGATTGGGCCGTTCGATCTCGCCGACCGACAGATTGACGCTGCAGAACAGCTTGCCCGCCGAAGGGTGCCGGCCCAGCCATTCGGCCAGCTGGCGCGACGCCTGGGTCATCATCAGCAGGCCGAGGTCGTTCATCAGGCCCATTTCGTCGGCCAGACCCAGGAATTCGTCGGGCGGCACGAGGCCCCGCTTGGGGTGACGCCAGCGGGCCAAGGCCTCGAACCCGGCCACGGCCCCGGTCAGCAGGTTGACGATGGGCTGGTAGAAGGGCTCGATCTCGCCGCGCACGAAGGCGTTGCGCAGGTCGGCCTCCAGCGCCAGACGGGAGAGGCTGTCGCTTTCCAGCGCCCGGCCATAGGCGGCGACGCCGCCGCGGCCCGCGGTCTTGGCCTGTTCGACGGCCAGCTCGACCCGGCGCAGCATTTCGGCCGGATCGGGGGCGTCGGGCCCGCCCTCGGCCTGGGCCGAACCGATTGAGACGGTGGGATAGATGTCGAAGCCGGCGACGCGCAGCGGCTGTTCCAGCGCCTCGCGTACCCGTTCGGCGACCGTGCCGGTCCCGCGCGGGGCCAGGACGGCGAACTCGTCCTCGCCGATGCGGGCGGCGTTGGCGTCATGGGCGAAGGCGGCGTTGAGGCGTGAGCCGAGGGCGGCGAGGACCAGATCGGTGCGCTCATGGCCGAGCGCCTCGTTGAGGCGGCGCAGGCGATCGACGTCCGCCACCACCAGCTCATAGTCGCCGGGCTGGGTCAGTTGTTCTCCGGCGCGGGCGAGGAAGGTGCGCCGGTCCAGCAGGCCGGTCAGGCGGTCGAGGTGGGAGGCGGCGAACTTGGTCTCAAGGGCGACGACCCCCGCGGCGCGCAGGCCGTCCTCCAGCCAGACGCCGCGCCAGATGCAGGTCTCGGAGTCGCGCATGCGCAGGCGGACGGCGACCTCGGTCCCCTCGGCCTGGGGTTTCAGAATCTTCTCGGCCAGCGCCCGGTCCTGCGGAATGGCGACGGCGGTGAAGGCGGCGCCCGAACACTCCGGCGCCAACGGGCCGAGGCCCAGCGCCCGGGTCGCGCCGGTAAAGCGCATCTGGTCGTCGGACGGCGTCCAGATCCACAGGGCGGTGTCCGCGGCGGCCAGCGCCTCGATGGCGGTCGTCGCGTCCCAGGCCAGACTTCTGGAGCGAGTATTCAAACGCCTGAAGGTCCCGACAGGACGGCCCGAATCAGCCGCCGCGCCCGGCTCCGTCGTTAACGACGCCGAACAGAAGATGATCTGCCCAAGCGCCGTTAATTTTGAGATAAGCCCGCGCCTGTCCCTCAAGCATAAAGCCGGTCTTTTCGAGCACCCGGCGCGATGCGGCGTTCTCCGGCACGCAGGCCGCCTCGACCCGGTGCAGGTTCAGGTCATTGAAGGCATAGCCGACCATGGCCCGCACCCCGGCCGTGCCATAGCCCCGGCCTGCGAAATTTCGCCCGATCCAGTAGCCCAGCGTCCCCGTCTCGGCGACGCCGCGGCGGACATTGGACAGGGTGATCGCCCCGACCAGCGACTGGTCCGAATCGGCGAAGATGAAGAACGGCCAGGCGTTGCCGGCCTCCATTTCGCGGCTGTAGATCGCCAGACGACGCTTGAACGCAGCGCGGGTCAGGTCGTCCTCGGGCCAGATCGGCTCCCACGGCTGCAAATAGGCGTGCGACGCCAGCCGCTCGGCCGCCCAGGCCTCGTGATCGGATGCGCGGGGCGGACGCAGGGTCACGCCCTGGCCCTTCACCACGGGCCCCGTCGCTTCGTTGATCCAGTCCAGCAGGGCCATGGCGTGGTTTTAGCGCAGTGTTCCGGCCGGGTGAACCGTCTCGATGCGGCGCCGGAGCCCGGAAACCTTGTCATCCCGGCCGGAGCGAAGCGGAGAGCCGGAACGGCGCCGGCCCACTCATGACCCCTCCCGGAAGCCGCGCAGCGGTTATCCGGGAGCCGGGTGGGGCGGCCCACCGGCCTGCACGGTTGTCAGGCTGTCTCCCGGCTCAGCCCTGCGGGCTGTCCGGGAGCAATGCACCCGAACAGACGCCGTCCCGGATAGCGCCTGCGGCGCTTCCGGGATGACAAGGAGGCTCAGGAACTACCCGAAAAGGGCCTCGCGGAAGGCCGCGCCCGCGGGGGCGGCGGCCTTGGGGCCCAGCACCGCCGTGGCGCTCCGTCCGGGGACGAGGGTGGCGGCGGCAGCGCTGCGCACCGTATCGACCGTCTGGGCCAGGGTCCGCTCCGACATGGTCTGGGACGGGATGAGGGCCCCGAAGATCAGCACCTGGGCGGCGGCGCGACCGGCGCGGGCGGCGGGGCTTTCGTCCGACATCCACAGGCCGGCGTTGAGCACGGCCTTGGCGCGGGACAGTTCGGCGGCGGTCGGACCGGCCTGGGCCAGCGCCTTCAGCTCGGCGGCGCAGACCTGCGCCAGTTCGACGGCACGGTCGGCGGCGGCCCCGGCGTAGATGCCCAGCAGGCCGGCGTCCTCATAGGGCTCATGATAGGCGTCGATGGCATAGGCCAGGCCGCGCTCCTCGCGGGCGCTCTGGAACAGGCGCGAGGCCATGCCGCCGCCGAGGATCTCGGTCATCAGACGGGTCGCGGCATAGGCCGGGTCCATGGCCGACGGCGCGGGCAGCTGGAAGACGATATTGGCCTGCTCGATCCGCCGGGTCAGGGCCGCCTCGCCGCCCGTGAAGCGGGGCGCGTCGGGCGCGGCGGCCGGGGTCGAGGACTCGCCGCCGAACCAGCGCTCCGCCAGGGCCAGAAGCTCGGCCTCGTCCACGGCGCCCGAGACGGCCACGACCATCCGGTCCGGGGAGTACAGGCGGGCGCGCCAGTCGCCGATGGCGGCGCGGGTGATGGGCTTGAGACTCTTCACAGAGCCGAGGATGGGCCGGCCCAGCGGCTGACCTTCGAAGGCGCGGGTCTGGGCCATTTCGAAGACGTGGTCGTCGGGCGTGTCGAAGGCCTCGGCGATCTCCTGCGCGACAACGTCCTTCTCGCGCTCGATCTCGGCCGGGTCGAGGGTGGGGCGGAAGACCAGATCGGACACCACCTGCATGGCCAGCGGCAGGGAGCCGTGCAGGGCCCGGACCTCGAAACTGGTGCGCTCATAGCCGGTGGCGGCGTTGAGTGACCCGCCCTCGGCCTCGATCCGCTCGACGATCTCCCGCGCGCCCATCTGGCCCGCGCCCTTGAACACCAGATGTTCGAGGCAGTGGGACCAGCCCGAGGTCGCCTCCGTCTCCCACTTCGCCCCGCCGCGCACGGCGACGGTCAGGGCCAGGGTGCGCAGACCGGGCATGGGATCGCAGACGACGCGGACGCCGTTGGACAGGGTGTGGAGCGTGGCGGTCAGGAGGACTCTTCTTTCCCTATCGCCTCGCTCGCGGAGCGAGGCTGCTTGAGGGTCTTGCGGAGCAGGACGACATAGAAACCGACCAGCGCCAGCGCCAGCCCGAACCAGGTCAACGCATAGCCGAGATGGTTGTTCGAAAAGGCCGCGGGCGGGGCGGACGGCCGGAGCGCCTGCCATTCGGGATTGGAGGACGTCAGGGCGAACAGGGTGTTCGGGTCCGGGTCGGTCACGCCGAGCGCCTTGGCCATGCCGGCCATGTCGCGCGCGAAGAACTTGCCCTTGTCGACCGGCAGGGCCATCGGTCCCGGCGGCGGCGTCTCGCGCACCTCGGCCACCAGCGGGAAGGAGGCCGTCGAGGCCGCGACCGGCGGGCGGGCGGAAACGCCTTCGGCGACAAAGCCGCGGTCGATCAGGAAGACGGCCGGAAAGCCTGCGGGGCGACAGGCCGAGATCAGCCGCACCCCCGGCTCGCCGTCATGGATGGTCTGCAGTTCGACGTAGGGGGCCGTGGCCAGCCCCGGACAGTCGATGGCGACCTTGCGGAAGGCGGGGTCGTGCAGGGCCATCACCGAGGCGAGTGGCGCGGGCGGGATCGCCGCGGCGGCCTCGGCCTGGTCGATCAGCCCGGTCTTCCACTGCATCCGCTGCACCTGCCAGACGCCGAGGCCGCACAGCAGGACGAGGGCCAGCAGGGCCGCAAAGGTCAGCCCGAACGGAAAACGGGCGCGTTTCGCCTCAGCTGTCATGGTGCGACTGTCCCGACCTGTTCCGCATCTGCAGGGCGATCATCATCCCCTTGCCCGGCCGCATCAGCCCCAGCGACAGGCCGGCGACCATCGGCAGGGCGACGACCAGCATGGCCCAGATCGGCGGATTGTACGCGACCTGCACGAACAGGGCGCTGAAGACGACGATGCCGCCGGCGATCTGCATGATGAAGATGGCGGCGCCGTCGCCGGTGTTCAGCCGGGTGAAGTCGAAGCCGCAGGCGGCGCAGCGGTCGACCACCTTGAGAAAGCCCGTGAACAGCGGACCCTTGCCGCAGTGGGGACAGCGACAAAGAAGTCCGGCGCGGATCGGGTTGATCCGCGCCGGCTCAAGATCAAGCCCTGTGGGGCCGTCCGTCACCCGAAGGTGACATAGACGAAGGCGAAGAGGAACAGCCAGA
The DNA here is from genome assembly GCA_964398675.1 of uncultured Brevundimonas sp. GTDB lineage: Bacteria > Pseudomonadota > Alphaproteobacteria > Caulobacterales > Caulobacteraceae > Brevundimonas. The sequence continues at coordinate 3,521 of CAYNNT010000012.1, read as the reverse complement.
CCACGTCCACGAAATGCCAGTACCAGGCGGCCGCCTCGAAGCCGAAATGCTTCTGCGGGGTCATCTGGCCGGCCAGCAGGCGCAGCAGGCAGACGGCGAGGAAGATGGTGCCGAGCAGGACGTGGAAACCGTGGAAGCCGGTCGCCATGAAGAAGATCGAGCCATAGAGCCCCGAGTTCGCCGCTTCCTCGTTGAAGAACAGCTGCTCGTGGAGAATGTGCTGGTACTCATAGGCCTGCACCGCCGTGAACAGGACGCCGAGCAGGACGGTGATCAGCAGGCCGGTCTTGGCCGCCTTGCGGTCGCCGACCTGCAGCGCATGGTGGGCCCAGGTGACGGTCGTGCCGCTGAGCAGCAGGATCACGGTGTTCAGCAGCGGCAGCTGCCAGGCGTCCAGCGTCTCGATGCCCTTGGGCGGCCAGGTCGACCAGGCGGCGGCGGTGTCGGCCCAGTTGCTGATCTCGGGGATGTGGGCGCGGGCCTCGTTGAAGACCGCCATTTCGAAGAAGATCCAGAAGAAGGCGGCGAAGAACATCACCTCCGAGGCGATGAACATGATCATGCCGTAGCGCAGGCCGATCGAGACGACCGGGGTGTGATCGCCGGCCTTGCTTTCCTTGATCACATCCGCCCACCAGGCGAAGGCGGAGAACAGCACGCCGGCCAGGCCCGCGAAGAACAGGACCTTGTCGCCCTTGGCGAGCAGGGCGGTCGCGATCGGGCCGGCGTCAGGGCCGACAATGCCCTTCATCCACACCACGGCGCCGACCATCATGATCGTGACGGCGATCGAGGCGATCAGCGGCCAGGGGCTGGGATTGACCAGGTGATAGTCGTGATGCGGAGCGGCGTGTGCGTCGGCCATCTGGGTCTCTTGCAACAGTCGAGAGTCGTGTGAGGCAGGCTATAGCGTCGCCTATCCGGCTACGCCAGTGTCCGAACCCGTGTTTGCGGCCTGATCGAAGCCCTGGGTGGGGTAGAAGGTGTAGCTGAGGGTGATCTCCTCGACCCCGCGGGCCTCGCGATCGGTCGCCATCTCGGGCGCCACGAAATACTGGACGGGGAATTTCATCGTCTGACCGGGCTGGATGGTCTGCCCCGCGAAGCAGAAGCACTGCAGCTTCTGGAAATAGGGCCCCGCCCGTTCCGGCACGACATTATAGGCCGCCGTGGCGTGGATCGGGCGATCAGACGTGTTGGTCACGTCGAAGAAGGCCATGCCGGTCTCGCCGATTCGCACCCGCTGGGTGACCTGTTCGGCGCGGAAGGTCATGGGCAGGCCCCGCACATTGGTGTCGAAACGGATCAGCACCGTCTGGTCCAGCTGCACATCGGGCGCCTTCTCGGCCCTGCGGACCGTGCCGTCGAAGCCGGTGACCTGGCAGAACATGCGGTAGAGCGGCACGGCGGCGAAGGCGGCGCCGGTCATGAACATCACCCCGCCTGCGCAGGCGATGGCCGCCATGGCGTTCGCGGTCGGCTTTTTCATCGGGCGTATTCGACCGGCTGGCCGGCCGCGATGGCCTCCTTGCGGGCGTCGATGTTGCGCTTGAGGTTCAGGACGGTGACCGAGAAGACCAGCACGATGAAGGCCACCAGGGCGCCCGCTATGGCGAGGTTTCGCCGGCTGCGGGCGGAGAGTTCTTCGGGAGTCAGTCGGCGCATGGTCATGACAGTCCGGGAAGGGCGGTGATGCTCTCGACCAGCAGGGCCGCGAACAGAGCCATCAGATACAGGATCGAGAAGGCGAACAGGTTGCGCGCCGGTTTGGCCTCGACGCGGACATCATACAATGCGGCCTCTCGTCCCACGGCTTCCGCCTTGTCGGGCTGATCGCCGGCGCGGCTGCGCCACAGGCGGAAGGCGAGGAACAGGAAGCCGAGGCCGCCGAGCGCCGACACGGCCAGATACAGATAGCCCCCGAGACCCACCAGGCCCGGCGCGACCGCGACCGGGACGAAGACGAGGCTGTAGATCAGGATCTGGAGCCGGGTGCTCTTCGCCCCGCGCGCCACCGGCATCATGGGAATTCCCGCGCGGGCGTAGTCGCCGGCGGAATACAGGGCCAGGGCCCAGCTGTGCGGCGGGGTCCACAGGAAGATGATGGCGAACAGCAGCCACGCCTGCCAGGGCGCCTGGCCGGTCGCCGCCGCCCAGCCGATCACGGGCGGAAAGGCCCCCGCGGCGCCGCCGATGACGATGTTCTGGGGCGTCCGGCGCTTCAGCAGCAGGGTGTAGAAGACGGCGTAGTAGAGGATGGTCATCAACAGCAGGCCGCCGGCCAGCCAGTTGGTCGTCATGCCCAGCAGCATGACCGAAAAGACCGACAGGATGACGCCGAAGGTCATGGCGTCGTTCTTGTTGACCCGCCCGGCCGCCACAGGCCGCCCGCGGGTGCGGCGCATCAGGGCGTCGGTCTCGCCTTCCAGGGCCATGTTCAGCGCGCCCGCCGCGCCGGCGCCGACGGCGATGCACAGGATGGCGATGGCCGAGGACAGCCAGTCGAGGTCGCCGCCGGCCACGACCAGGCCGGTCACGGCTGTGAAGATGACCAGCGACATCACGCGCGGCTTCAGCAGCTGGAAGAAGTCATCCGGCTGGGCCATCGAGATCGCGGGTTGGGGGGCGGTTTCGGTCATCGCATTTTCAAAAAGCCAGAGGCCGCCCTTTCGAACTGAAAGAGCGGCCCCCGATTGGTCTGGTCCGGACGGACCGGTCTAGTGCTCGTCGTCCTTGACCACCGGCAGCTCGTTGAACTGGTGGTGGGGCGGGGGCGAGGACAGGGTCCACTCCAGGGTCGTGGCGCCTTCGCCCCACGGATTGGCCACGCCCGGACGACGCCGGATGGCGGCCTCGGCCAGCATGATCAGGAAGACCCCGACGCCGACCAGGGTGATGACGTAGCCCCACGAGGAGACGAGGTTCCAGTAGGCGTAGCCGTCCGCATAATCGACGTAGCGGCGCGGCATGCCCTGCAGACCCAGGAAATGCTGCGGGAAGAACACCAGGTTCACCCCGACGAACATGATCCAGAAATGCATGCAGCCGAGGAACTCGTTGTACTTCACGCCGAACATCTTCTCGAACCAGTAGTAGAAGCCCGCGAAGATGGCGAAGACGGCGCCCAGCGACAGCACATAGTGGAAGTGGGCCACCACGTAATAGGTGTCGTGCAGGCTGTAATCGATGCCCGCATTGGACAGGACCACGCCGGTCACGCCGCCGATGGTGAACAGGAAGATGAAGCCGATCGCCCACAGCATGGGCGTCTTGAAGCTGATCGAACCGCCCCACATCGTGGCGATCCAGCTGAAGATCTTCACGCCCGTGGGCACGGCGATGATCATGGTCGCGGCGATGAAATAGGCGCGCAGGTTCACGCCCATGCCCACCGTGTACATGTGGTGGGCCCAGACGATGAAGCCGACGAAGCCAATGGCGACCATGGCGTAGGCCATGGCGAGGTAGCCGAAGATGGGCTTCTTCGAGAAGGTCGAGACGATGTGGCTGATGATGCCGAA
>CAYNNT010000011.1:4909-40676 GCA_964398675.1 uncultured Brevundimonas sp. | reverse complement strand
TTCCGTTACTGCGCCGCCGCCGCCCGGATCCGCGCCGTCATATCCCGCGCCAGAGCATTGGGGATCGGGAAGGTCAAGGCGTACAGGGCGATCCGCCACCGGCCGTCCTCACCCCTCACCAGAACCCCCGTCCCCCGGCTGGTGCCGTAGGACTGGCTATCCAGCGCCTCGTCGAACCAGACCACGCAACGGCAGTCCAGCGGCGCGAGGGTCAACGACCGGGAACGCGGCGTATAGGTCCAGCCCCGGCCGCGGTTGAAATACGGCTCGGCGTAGGACCGGAACTCGGCGATCGACCAGTGCTCGGTCACGTCGGAGCCGATGTAGGTGGCGTCGGGCGTGAACAGGTCGAAATAGACCGCGCCGTCCGCCTTCGACGCCGCCTCGTGCAGGGCGTCCAGCACAGCGGCGGCGGCTTCCTCCTCCGGCGTATCGGCGGCCTCGCCGGGAGCGTCGACGATCGGCGTCGCGGCCTCGTAGGCCTTGATCTCGGTCGTCATTCCGTTCGCCAGATCATTGGGGACCGGATAGCTGAGCGCATAACGCAGCACGCGCCATTGCGCGCCGTCGCGCACCATCATCCCCTCGGCCCGCGCCGTGCCATAGGTCCTGCTGTCCAGCACCTCGTCGAACCAGGCGACACAGGCGCAAGGATCCGGCGCAAGGGTCACGTGGCGGTCCCGACCGTCGTTGCGCGCGGCATACACCCACCCCTCACCGAGGGCGAAGATCGGCGCGGCGAAACCGAGGAACGCCTCACGATCCCAGCGTTCGGACGTCTCATTGCCGATCCAGACCATGTCGGGCGCCAGACGGTCGGCCCAGGCCGAGGAGTCGGCCCGCGCGGCGGCTGCGTGCAGGGCGTCCAGAGCGGCCGCGGCCTCCTGCTCCGGCGTGGTCTGGAGGGCGACGGCGAGGGTCAGGGCGATCAGGGACATGCGCCACCCTATCCCGGCTTTTCCTGCGCCGTCACGAACGGAGTGGCGGGGTCAGTCTTCGCCGCTCTCCGGAACCGGATAGGTCGAGGGCTTCAGCACCTTCGCCAGGGCGACCAGGTTGCGGGCGGCGTTGCGACCGACGCGGTCGGAATAGTCGTGGCCCTGATCGGTCTGGACATAGTCGGGGCCGGGCCCCGGACCGAGGTGCCAGTAGGTCCAGCTCTGGCCGGGAATGGTGAACCCCATGTCGATCAGCCCCTGACAGACGGTGGCGACGATGTTGTGGGCCCCGTCCTCATTGCCGGTGACCACGACGCCGGCGACCTTGCCGAAGGCGACGGGTCGGCCCGCCTTGTCGAACTCGCCGAACATCGCGTCCATCCGCTCGAGCGCCCGCAGGCAGACGCTGGACATCTGGCCCAGCCAGGTCGGGGTGGCGAAGACGACGATGTTGGCCGCCATGATCTTTGCGTGGACCGAGGGCCAGTCGTCCCCTTTGCCCTCGTTGGTCTTCACGCCCGGCTTGAGGTTCAGGTCCACCAGCCGGACCATCTCCACCTCCACCCCGCCCTTCTCGAGTTCCGCGATGACGACCTTTGCCAGCGCTTCGGTGCTTGACGTCGCCGGTGATGGCTTGAGCGTGCAGTTGAGGACGAGGGCTTTCATGGGAGGCTCCGATGTGTGCGGTTCGAACCCGCCAGCCGGACAGACCGTTCCCGATCGCGCTCTGTTGTATTTAACCGTGCGGTTGACAGTCCTCGGTCCGAAGTGCATTTAACCTGTCAGTTACGCACGAAGCTCACCCCATGCAGACCGATCTCCTCTCCGCCAAATTCGCTGCCCTGGCCGACCCGACCCGTCGGGCGATCCTGGCGCGGCTGTGCGACGGCGAGGCCAGCGTCAACGACCTGGCGGCGCCCTTCGACATGAGCCTTGCGGCCGTGTCGAAACATCTGAAGGTGCTGGAGAAGGCCGGACTGATCAGCCGGGGCCGCGAGGCCCAGTGGCGCCCCGCCCGGCTCGAACCGATGGGCATGAAGGGAATCGCCGAGTGGCTGGAACACTACCGCCGCTACTGGGACGCCAGCTTCGACCGTCTCGACGCCTATTTGAAGAAAATCCAGAAAGGGGACCCCGATGGCCCAAGAAACTGACTCCAACCCCTGCAACACCGACGGCGTGGCTCATCAGCATGCGCTGGTTCTCCGCCGCGTCATCGATGCCACGCCGGAGCGGATCTGGAAGGCCTGGATGACGCCGGAACTGCTGCAGCAGTGGTTCGTGCCCAAGCCCTGGTCGATCTCGGATGTCCGCATCGACCCCCGTCCCGGCGGCGTGTTCAACTTCGTCATGCACGGACCGGACGGCGAGGTCGTGCCGAACAGCGGGGTCTTCCTCTCCGTGGAGCCGAACCGGCGCTGGATCACGACCGACGCCTTCACCCCGGCCTGGGAGCCCGCCGGCCAGCCCTTCATGGTCGCCACCGTCGAGCTGACCCCCATGGCCGACGGCAAGACCGAATATGTCGCCACGGCCCGCCACTGGAACGCCGAAACGATGAAGCAGCACGAGGCCATGGGCTTCCATGAAGGCTGGGGGACCTGCGCCGACCAGCTGGCCGAACTGCTCAAGACCCACTGACCCCTGCCCGGCCCGACCGGATCCGCTGAAGAGCCCGCCCGATGACCTTCGTCGACAGTCTCGCGACCCGCCCCACCCTTCGGATGCAGCGCCATTTCGATGCCCCGCGTCCGCTGGTCTGGCGGGCGTGGACCAATCCCGAGGTCATGGTCCTGTGGCTGGGTCCGGTCGAATGGCCGGCCGTCAGCGCCACCCAGGACCTGCGGGTAGGCGGCGCGTGGCGAGCCTGCCTGCGCTCCCCGGACACCGGTCAGGACCTGTGGCAGGGCGGCGTCTACCGCGAGATCGTCCCGAACGAGCGGCTCGTGTTCACCTTCAAATGGGACGAGTCCCACGAGGACGGGCCGCCGGTAGACACCCTGGTCACCATCCAGCTCGGCGACGCGCCGGACGGCGGCACCTTGATGGACTTCACCCATGAGGGCCTGAAGTCGGAACAGAGCCTGACCGGACACAAACACGGCTGGACCAGCACCTTCGAGCGGCTGGAGGCCTTCCTTCAAGACCAAGCCAGAGGAGACTGACCGATGAAGATCGTCACCAGCCTGAGTTTCCGCGGTGAATGCCGCCAAGCCTTCGAGTTCTACGCAAAGGTGCTGGGCGGGGAGATCATCGCCGCCATGCGCTACGGCGACGCCCCGCCCGAAATGCCCATCGGGCCCGAGTACAAGGACTGGCTGATGCACTGCTGGCTGCAGGTCGGCGACCAGGCGCTGATGGGGTCCGACTCGCCGCCCGAATACGCCCCGCCGCTCGACCAGCTCAAGAACGGCTTCGATGTCACCCTGCACACCGATGACGCGGCGCAGGCCCGCCGCTGGTACGACGCCCTGGTCGAGGGCGGCCAGCCGACCATGCCGTTCTCCGCCACCTTCTGGTCGCCCGGCTTTGGGGGGCTGATCGACAGGTTCGGCGTGCCGTGGATGGTCAACACCACGCCGGCGATGACCTGTGAGGCGGGCCAATGAAGGCCTCCCCCTCCGTCTGGACCGGGCGGGTGCTGAGCGGGCTGTTCGTCCTGTTCATGCTCGGAGCCTCGATCGCCCCGAAATTCCTGATGGCCGACATGGTCGCCGAGCAGAGCATGACGCCGCTCGGCTGGCCGGCGAAATACCTGCTGCTGATCGGCCTGATCGAGCTGGCCTGCGTGATCCTGTACGTCATTCCCCGCACCAGCCTGCTCGGCGCGGTCCTGATGACCGGCCTGCTGGGCGGCGCCATCGCGACCAATCTCCGGGTCGAGAACCCGCTGTTCAGCCACACCCTGTTCGGCGTCTACCTCGGCCTCGTCATGTGGGGCGGCCTCTGGCTGCGCGACGCCTCGCTGCGCGCGGTCTTCCCGGTGCGGAGGACCTGACATGCGCCGCATCAGGACCGCCAGCTTCGTCAGTCTGGATGGCGTCATGCAGGCGCCCGGCGGTCCCGATGAGGACCCGACCGGCGGGTTCGCCTTCGGAGGCTGGGTCTGGCCCCATTTCGACGAGGCCTCGGGCGGGCTGATGGGCGAGGCCATGGGGGAGGACTACGACCTGCTGCTGGGCCGCAGGACCTATGAAATCTTCGCCGCCTACTGGCCGCAGATGGACGACGCGATCGGCCGCACCTTCAACGCCGTCAACAAATATGTCGCCGCCGGACCTGAAACTCCCATGACCTGGGCCCACAGCCACCGGCTGGAAGGCGATCTGGCCGGGGCGGTGCGCGCCCTGAAGGCGACGGAAGGCCGGGACCTGCTGATCCAGGGGTCGAGCGAGGTGATCCACGCCCTGCTGGCCCATGACCTGATCGACCAGCTGACCCTGCTGACCTTCCCGGTGATCCTCGGCGCCGGCAAGCGGCTGTTCGACAGCCATGCGCATCCCGGGGCGTGGACGCTGACCCGGACGCGTCAGTCCGGATCCGGGGTCGTCGCGCATACCTACGAGCGAGCAGACCTGCCCCCGCCGACCGGCTGTTTCGGGGAGGTTGAGCCCGGCCAGGCCGAACTGGCGCGTCGCGCGCGGTGGGCCCGCGAAGGCTAGCGCGCCATCGCTGTCGGGAAAGGCCGCCCCAGGGCCTCCGCCATCCCCTGCTGGGACAGCAGGAAGACCGCATCGCGCTGGTGGAAATTGTTGGACAGGACAATGACGGTGATGTCCGCGTCGGGCTGGTAGCTCACCAGATTGCGGAACCCGGACCAGCTGCCGGTATGGAAGATCTGCCGGTCCATGAAGGCCGGCGACACCCGCTGGCCGATGCTGTTGCTGAACAGGCCGAAACCCCAGTCCCGCCGCGGTCGGCCGCGTTCGTCCGGCGTATCCGCCGGCGCATGATCTGCGATCATCATCGCGTGGCTGCGCGGGCTGAGCAGATGCCCATGATGCAGCGCCCGCTGCCAGACCAGCAGGTCGTCCAGCGTCGAATACAGGGCCCCTGCCCCGACGATGATGCTGACATTGGCGTCCGGTTGCGGCGAGGGACCGCCGCCGCCGAGGTTGGCGTAGCCCATGACCACGTCCGAGGCGCCGTCATCATAGCCGGTGTCCATCATGCCGAGCGGCTGGAAGAAGGCCGTGCGCAGATAGGCGTGCAGCGGCTTCCCGCTGGCCTTCTCGACGACGGCGCCCAGCAGATTGTAGCCGGCATTGTCGTAGCGAACCTTTGCTCCCGGCGGGAACTGAAGCCCATAATGTGTGGATTCTGCGGTCAATTCCGCCATCGTGGCGGGTGTGACGCGTCGAACGCCCCAGCCGGGCCTCGCCATGAGGTCCGGTATACCCGAGCTGTGCTCGAGCAGGTGATGCAGCCTCACCGGCGCCCAGGCCGCGGGACAGGGCTGGATCCATTTGCACACCGGATCATCGACCGACAGCACCCCCTCGTCCTGCAGCCTCAGAATGGCGGCCGCGGTGAATTGCTTGCTGACCGAGGCGAGGCGGAAACGCGAGTTCAGGGCCAGCGGCGTCCCAAGGCTCCGGTTGGCGTAACCGTGGACCTGCCGGAACAACACCTCGTCACCCTTCGCGACCAGCACGCCGCCGGTGAACTGGCCCGACGCGCCCCAGCGGCCGAGATGTTCCGCCAGCTGCGGAAGGGCCTCCACCACGATGACCGGCGGGCGTGGCGGAAGGGGTTCGGCCGCCGGCGCGACCGACGCTGGCCGCAGGGTCGCCCAGGCCGCCAGGCCCACGACGAGAACGACCAGCAGGGCGATGACGGCCATCGCCAGCCGGGGGTGCCCCCCGGATTGTCTGGGAACGTGGAACAAGGCCTAGACGTCGAAATCCAGCCCGAACTGGGCGTAGAGGGCGCGGCTGTCCTGCCATTTCGGATCGACCTTGACCGTGATGAACAGGTGCACGGGCCGGTCCAGCAGTTCGGTCAGTTCCTCGCGCGACTTCTGGCCGATCCATTTGAGGGTCTGGCCGCCCTTGCCCAGCACGATGGGCCGCTGGCTCTCGCGCTCGACATAGATGATCTGTTCGATCCGGGCCGAGCCGTCGGCCTTGTCCTCGAACGCCGTGGTCTCGACAGCCGCCGAATAGGGCAGTTCCTCGTGGACGCGCAAATAGACCTTCTCGCGCGTGATTTCGGCCGCCAGCACGCGCATCGGCACGTCGGCGGACTGGTCCTCGGGGTACAGCCAGTGGCCCGCCGGCATCGACCGGGCGAGGCGCTGCTTGAGATCATCGACCCCGTCGCCGCTCAGCGCCGAGATCATATAGACCTCGGAATAGACGCCCGTTTCGAACAGGGCGTGCGAAAGCGCGAGCAGGGTGTCGCGACGCATGCCGTCGATCTTGTTCAGCGCCAGAATGACCTTGGTGTCGCTGGCCTTGAGGTTGGCGATGATGGTCTCGGTGTCCTCGGCCGAGCGCCGGTCGGCCGCCTGGCCTTCCTTGCCTTCCGAAGCGATGTGCGAGGCGGCGTCGATCAGGTGCACGACGACGTCGGCGTCCGAGGCCCCGCCCCAGGCCGAGGCGACCATGGCGCGGTCCAGCCGGCGGCGGGGGGTGAAGATGCCGGGCGTGTCGACCAGAACGATCTGGGCGTTCCCCTCGATGGCGATGCCGCGCACGGGAAAGCGGGTGGTCTGGACCTTTTGCGTGACGATCGAGACCTTGGTTCCGGTCAGCCGGTTGACCAGCGTGGACTTGCCCGCATTGGGCGCGCCGATGATGGCGGCGAAGCCGGCCCGCTGGCTTTCTGTATCGGTCAAATCACGCCTTCACGCTGCAGCAGGCCGATCGCGGCCGCCTTCTCCGCGTCCTGACGCGAACGGCCTTGTGCGGTCAAGGGCGGATATCCGGCGACGCTGGCTTCCACCGTGAATGTGGGCGCGTGATCCGAGCCCTTCCGTTCCACGATCCTGTAGGCCGGCAGGGGCTTTCCGAGCCCCAGCGCCCACTCCTGCAGGGCCGATTTCGGATTGGTCAGCGATTTTTGCGGCGGAGCGGACAACTCGTCCTTCCATGCCGTGTCGAACACCGTCCGGACAGCATCGAAGCCGCCGTCCAGCCAGACGGCGGCCAGCAGCGCCTCCATGGCATCGCCCAGCACCCCTTCGCGACGTCGCCCGCCCTGTTTGGCCTCGCCGGGGGACAGCCGCATGGCGTCGCCGACGCCGAGCGCCTCGGCCACGCGGGCGCAGGCGGCCTTGTCGACCAGTGCATGCAGGCGCGAGGACATCTCGCCTTCGTTTGAACCGGGGAAGTCCCGGACCAGCCGGTCGGCGACCAGCAGTCCCAGCACCCGGTCGCCCAGGAACTCCAGCCGCTGGTTGTCGGCGAACGGGCGGCCCCGCGCGTCACGCTCGGCCCCCTCCCCCACGCTGGCGTGCGTCAGGGCCAGGTCCAGCAACGCCGGATCCCTGAACTCGTGGCCGAGGCGGCGCCGCAGCGCCTGCACTGCCTCGGCCCGTCTGTCAGCCATCAGTCGAGAACGGTGAAGAACCGGCTCGGCTGAACCTTCGTGAACCAGCTGACGGGGTTCCACAGCGAGGCGCCGGGCTTCCACGAGAACAGGATGATCTCGGCCTTGCCGATCAGATTCTCGGCCGGGACATAGCCCACGCCGACGGACTGGTCGTAGCGGCTGTCCTGCGAGTTGTCGCGGTTGTCACCGATCATGAAGTAGTGGCCGGCGGGAACCTCAAACACGGGGGTGTTGTCGGAGATGTTGCCCGGACCCCAGTCCTGGATGTTGATCTGGCGGCCTTCCGGCAGGGTCTCGCGCAGCTGGATGACGGTCTGGGTTCCGTAAAGGTTCTGGACGTCCTGACGGCTCAGCTCGACATCGCGGACCGCCGTGCCGTTGATGAACAGCACATTGTCGATCATCTGGATGCGGTCGCCGGGCAGGCCGATCAGGCGTTTGATGTAGTCCGTCTCGTTGTCGCGCGGGAGTTTGAACACGATGATGTCGCCACGCCGGGGCTCATGGCTGACGCCCGGCAGCATGATGCGGCCGTCGAAGACCGGCGGGCTGAACGGGATCGAGTGTTTCGAATAGCCGTAGCTCCATTTCGAAACGACGATGTAGTCGCCCTCATAGAGGTTCGGCTCCATCGAGGCCGACGGAATGGTGAAGGGCTGGAACAGCACGACGCGCAGGACGAGCGCGATCAGCAGGGCGAAGAAGATCGTCTTGAAGATCTCCATACCCTCGCTGCTCGAGCCCTTTGACTTGCGCTTCTTGCCTGAACCACGCGCATAGACAGGCGTCGCAGCGACGTCCTCGAAGGGCGCGTCGCCCGAGTCGCTCCAGACCGGGGGCTTGGAAGAGGCGGCGGCGACGGCTCCGGCGGCGGCGGCTGCGGCGACAGGCGCGGCATGCCCGTGGTCGTCATGTCCGTGGGCGGCCGGCGCGGCGTGGCCGTGATCGTCGTGCCCGTGATCGGCTGGCGCGGCGTGGCCATGATCGTCATGACCATGCTCGGCGGGCGCAGCGTGTCCGTGGTCGTCATGGCCATGCGCGGCAGGCGCGGCGTGGCCGTGATCGTCATGCCCGTGGCCGGCGTCGTGGCCATGGCCCGCGTCATGGCCATGATCGTCATGGCCGTGGGCGGCAGGCGCAGCGTGTCCGTGGTCGTCATGGCCATGTGCGGCAGGCGCAGCATGTCCGTGGTCGTCATGGCCGTGGGCGGCAGGCGCAGCGTGGCCGTGATCGTCATGACCGTGGTCATCGTGTCCATGCGCGGCGGGCGCGGCGTGGCCATGGTCATCGTGTCCGTGCGCGGCAGGCGCGGCGTGGCCGTGATCGTCGTGGCCATGCTCGGCATGCGCAGCATGACCATGGTCGTCATGCCCATGGGCGGCGGGCGCAGCGTGCCCGTGGTCGTCGTGACCGTGACCGTGATCGTCGTGACCGTGGCCGTGATCGTCGTGCGGCTTGTGCTCGTCGCTCATTGTGACTCTGTCCCCCAGCCGCTGTCCGCGGTCTTTGCGGCGAAATCGGTATAACGTGATTAAGATATCGGCAAGGCTTCGATCACCACGAAGGCGAGGGCGTACGGGTGCTCGTCACTGAGGGTCAGGTGTATCCGGGCTTCGTGACCCTTTGGCGTCAACCTGGACAGGTGCTCGGCGGCGTGCCCGGTGAGGGCCAGGGTGGGCTGGCCCGAGCGCATGTTCACCACTCCCATGTCGCGCCAGTAGACATCCGCCCGCATGCCCGTCCCCAGCGCCTTGGCGCAGGCCTCCTTGGCCGCGAACCGCTTGGCGTAACTCCAGGCGGGGTCGGGCTTTCGGTCCGACCGGGCGCGTTCAATGTCCGTGAAGCAGCGCTGTTTGAACCGCTCTCCGAACCGCTCCAGCGAGGCCTCGATCCGGCGGATGTCGGACAGGTCCGCGCCGACCCCGATGATCATCAGCTCACAACCGGGGCGCGGGCGTCGTCCATCAGGGCGCGCATCCGGGCGATGGCGGGGCCCAGGCCGACGAAAATCGCCTCGCCGATCAGGAAATGCCCGATATTCAGTTCCGCGACCTGGGGAATGGCGGCGATCGGCTGCACGGTTTCATAGTCGATCCCGTGACCCGCATGGACCTCCAGGCCGAGGGCGGCGGCCCGGGCGGCCCCGGCCTTCAGGGAGGCGAGCTCGGCTTCGGCCTCTTCCGCCCGGCCTTCGCGCACGGCGTCGCAATAGGCGCCAGTGTGCAGTTCGATCACCGCGGCGCCCGTGCGGTGGGCCGCGTCGATCTGGGCCGGATCGGCCCCGATGAACAGGGACACACGCGACCCCGCCTCGTTCAGCTTGCCCACGAAGGGCGTGATCCAGTTGTGGCCGCCGACCACGTCCAGCCCGCCTTCGGTGGTCCGCTCCTCACGCTTCTCGGGGACAAGACAGACCGCATGGGGGCGATGATGCAGGGCGATGGCCAGCATCTCCTGCGTCACGGCCATTTCCAGATTCAGCGGGCGCGACTGCTCCCGCAGCAGGCCGGACAGGCTGTCGATATCAGCGTCGGAGATATGGCGACGGTCCTCCCGCAGGTGGGCGGTGATGCCGTCGGCGCCGGCCGCGAGGGCGTCCTGGGCCGCGCGCACGGGATCGGGATACTGCCCGCCCCGGGCGTTCCGGACGGTCGCGACATGATCGATGTTGACGCCCAGTCTCAGGCGGGAGGGCGCGCGGAGCGGCTCGGCCATCGCTCAGGCCTTCGCCAGCCGGCGGCTGCCGGGGTCCTCGACCGGCAGGGCGGCCAGTTCGGCCGGCAGGGCGTCGGCCGGATAGGCCGGCACGTCCAGCGTCGCCAGCGCCACCAAAGGCACGCCGACATCCGCCCGTCCGCCCGAGCGGTCGACGATACAGGCTGCCGCCACGACCGTTCCACCGGCCGCCTCGATGGCCGCGATACATTCGCGCGAGCTCAGCCCGGTGGTGACGATGTCCTCGACCATGACGACCCTCTGCCCGGGCTCGACATGGAAGCCGCGCCGCAGTTTGAACGACCCGCCCTCGCGCTCCACATACATCGACGGCACGCCCAGCCAGCGCGCGGTCTCATAGCCGGGGATGATGCCTCCGACCGCCGGAGAGATGGCCACATCGACGGGTCCGACCGCCGCGGTGATCTTCTCCGCCAGCGCCTTGCAAAGGCGGGCGCACCGTTCGGCGTCCATGAAGACCAGGTTCTTCTGGAGGAAGACGGGGCTGTGCAGCCCGGAGGACAGCACGAAATGGCCTTCGCGCAGGGCGCCGGCGCCGCGGAATTCGTTGAGTACGTCGTCTGAGGTCATGGCGGGGTGTCTAGCTCAGGCGTGGCCGCAACAGAAGTCGCGCACCCGCGTCATTCTATGCTTTCACCCGGCCTCAGGCCGCAATCCAGCAGCGTCCGCCAGATTCCGTCGGCGTCTTCTGCGAACCGGAACAGGCGGAGGTCATCGGCGGCGATCATCCCGTGCCCGATCAGGACCTCGAAATTGATCACCGAGCGCCAGTAGGCCTCGTCGAACAGGATAATGGGAATCGGCGGCGACTTTTCGGTCTGGCGCAGGGTCAGAATCTCGAACAGTTCGTCGAAGGTGCCGAAACCGCCGGGGAAGACCACCAGCGCATTGGCCCGCATCGCGAGGTGCATTTTCCGCATCGCGAAATAGTGGAAGCGGAACGTCAACTCGGGCGTGGACCAGGGATTGGGCTCCTGCTCGTGCGGCAGGGTGATGTTGAAGCCGATCGACGGGGCGCCGACGTCGTGTGCACCGCGGTTGGCTGCGGCCATCACGCCGGGACCGCCGCCGGTCGCGATGACATTGTCTCTCGGCTGACCGGGCGTGTTCCGGAGCGCCCCGCCCCGCTCGGAGGCCAACCGGCCGAAGGCGCGGGCCTCGCTGTACCAGCGCGCATGCTGACCTGACCCGTTCTCCCCGATCCGGGCGCTGCCGAAGACCACGATGGTCGATCTCACGCCCCAGGTCCGCAGGGCCTCCTCGGCCTTGGCGTATTCCATCAGGAAGCGCACGCCGCGCATGGAATCGCCGAGGATGAAGTCCGGATCGAGGGCTGCCAGCCGGTAGGAGGCCGAGGCCAGCTGGTCCGCGTTTTCCGGGGCGCCTGGCGACTGGCTCACCCCCTTGCGCGCTCCACCGTATCCACCGAGGGATTGGTCCGCAGGGCGGCCATGATGGCCGTGGCGTGTTTGGCGTCCTCGACCTCCATGTCGATGTCGACGTCGAAGAAGTCCTGCTGCCGGTGGCTCATGACCAGGTTCAGGATGTTGCCGCCCGCCTCGCCGATGATCGTCGCGACCTGGCCGAGCACGCCCGGCGCGTTCTTGATGGTGGCGCGGATGCGCGCAGACGCCACGGCCCCCTGCTCCGCCTGCGGCGTCCACTGCAGGTCCTGCCAGACGGAATCGTCGTCGGCGTAGTCCGCCAGCTGCTGGCAGTCGATGGTGTGCACCGTCAGCCCGGCCTCGGGCTCGAGAATGCCGACGATCCGGTCGCCGGGCACGGGCGAGCAGCAATGGCCGAAATGGACGCTGATGCCCGGCGTCAGTCCGCCGCCGCGCACAAACAGCCGCGCCTGCTCGTCCCCGATCCGCTTCCGGTCCGGACCGGCCTTCAGCCGCCCCTTCAGGGCCGGGAACAGGGTCTCGCCGACCTTGGCCGCCGACACCCGGCCGCGGCCGATGGCCTCGTACAGGTCTTCCTCCGAGGCGAAGGCGAAGGTCTCCAGCATCGCCTTGAGCGACACCTCGGCCAGGGTCTTGCCGGCCCGCGACAGGGTCTGGTCCAGCGTCGCGCGGCCCAGCTTCTGGAATTCGCCGCGTTCCGAGGTGCGGATGTGCCGGCGGATCGCCGACCGCGCCCGGCCCGTGATGGTCAGGGAGCGCCAGTCGACCGGAATCTCGCGCTTGGCGCCGCGCACGATCTCGACCACGTCGCCGTTCTGCAGCTGGGTCCGCATTGGCTTGAGCTCGCCGTTGATCTTGACCCCGGCCGCCGTGTCGCCGACCTCGGTGTGGACGGCATAGGCGAAGTCCAGCGGCATGCCGCCCCGCGGCAGGGTGATCAGCGAGCCCTTGGGCGTGAACACGAAGACCTGCTCGAGATACATCTCCAGCTTGGCGTGCTCGACCCAGTCCTCGCCGCCCTCGCCGTGTTCGATGACCTGCACGAGGTGGCGCAGGTTCTGCAGCGGGTCGCGCCCGCCGTCCTGCTCCATGGCTTCCTTGTCGAAGCCGTAGGACTTGTTCTTGTAGGCCCAGTGCGCCGCCACCCCGTCCTCGGCGACCCGGTCCATCGGCTCGGTGCGGATCTGCATCTCGATGCGCAGCCCCGACGGCCCGACCACGGTCGTGTGCAGGGAGCGATAGTTGTTCGACTTGGGCGTCGAGATGAAGTCCTTGAACCGCTCCGGCACCATCGGCCAGGCGCGGTGGATCACCCCAAGCGCGCGGTAGCAGTCGTCCTCGGCCTCGACGATGACGCGGAAGCCGTAGATGTCGGACAGGGACGAGAAGCCAACGGACTTGCGCTGCAGCTTGCGCCAGATCGAATAGGGCGTCTTCTGCCGACCGAACACCTGGGCCCGGACCCCGGCCTCCTGCAGCACGCGCTCGACCTCGCGGGAGACGCCGTCGATGGCGCGGCCGTGCTCCAGCTTCAACGCCTCCAGCCGCCGCTCGATGGCGGTGCGGGCGGTCGGGTTCAGATGCTCGAACGCCAGCTCTTCCAGCTCGGAGGCGATGGAGTGGATGCCGATCGACCGGCCCAGCGGCGCATAGACCTCCAGCGTCTCGCGGCTGATGCGCTCGCGCTTCTCCGGCTTCACATGCTTCAGCGTCCGCATGTTGTGCAGACGGTCCGCCAGCTTCACCAGCAGGACGCGCACGTCCTTGGAGATGGCGAGGATGAATTTGCGCAGGTTCTCGGCCTGGCGCGTGTGCTCGGCCTGAAGCTCCAGCCGGGACAGCTTGGTGACCCCCTCGACCAGCGAGGCGACTTCCTCGCCGAAGCGTTCGGCGATGTCGTCGCGCGTCGCCGAGGTATCCTCGACCACATCGTGCAACAGGGCGGTGACGATGGTGGCGGTGTCGAGCCGGTAGTCGGTCAGGATGCCGGCGACCTGGATCGGATGGGCGAAATAGGGATCGCCCGAGGCCCGCAGCTGCGAGCCATGCATCTTCATCGCATAGACATAGGCGCGGTTCAGGAGCGCCTCGTCCGCGGTGGGGTCATAGGCGCGCACCGCCTCGACCAGTTCGAACTGGCGAAGCACCCTCGAGCGGGGATGGGCCTCCGGCTCCACGTGGGGACGCGGGCCGCCGGGGTCGTTCAGATTGGCGGGTGCGGGCGTGGGCGCGGGCTGCCGCGCCGGCAGGATGGTGATACCGTTGGCGGGGTCCGCCGTCAGTAGCGTTCCTCCTGGCCGCCGTCGCGGTCGCTTTGCAGCGCCCGGATCAGCTCGGCCTCGGCCATGTTCATGTGCTGGGGTTCAGCCAGCAGGCCCACGATTTCCGCTTCGTCCTCGGCTTCCGTGCGCTCGTCCACGCGCTGCAGAGCAACGATGACGGTCTCGCGCAGTTCGTCCGGCACGACGGTCGCGTCGGCCAGTTCGCGCAGAGCCACGACGGGGTTCTTGTCGTTGTCCCGATCGAGCGTCAGCGGCGCGCCGTTGG
Source organism: uncultured Brevundimonas sp. (assembly GCA_964398675.1). Taxonomy (GTDB): domain Bacteria; phylum Pseudomonadota; class Alphaproteobacteria; order Caulobacterales; family Caulobacteraceae; genus Brevundimonas. The sequence continues at coordinate 26,494 of CAYNNT010000011.1, read as the reverse complement.
CGATGGCGCGGGCGCGGTTGCCGGCCAGCAGGACCAGGCCGAACCGGTTCGGCACCTTCTCGATGCAGTCTTCGACAGTGACGCGAGCCATGAATATCCTCGGGCGCGGGGGGAGAACCGCACAAACTATAGGGTCAGCCGCAATTGTGCAACGCCGCATGGGCGGGAATGAGGCGGTGGGCGAACGGGCTGTGCCCCTCCGGCCAGGTCAGGCCGGCTGATTGCCCGTCGGTGCGGCGACGACAGGTGCGGCGGCCGCCGGCGCTGCGTCCGGCGCCGCCCCGGGCTCGACCGGCGGCGTGGCCATCACCAGGACGGCGAAAGCAATGCCGAGGACGGGCGCGACATAGGCCCAGTACCGCGTCGGGATGAAGAACAGCGATCCCGCGTGCTTGCGGACGACGATTCGTTGCTGGGTGGCTTCGTCGATGAACACCCGCCCCTCGCCCTTTTCGATCTGGCGCGCCAGCAGGAAGGAGCCCAGTCCCGCCAGCAGACCGCCGATGATGACGCTGGCGGCCATGGCCGTGTTCGGATCGGCTGAAACCAGCGAGCCGACCGGAACGCCAATCGCGAATCCAACCACGAAAAAGACAGCGACGAGAAAGCCCCAGCCGGACCAGACAATCATGGAATATCCCCCGCGCCCCCACGACGCACCGGAACCTTAGCCTTTGGCGCACGGGACGAAACAACTTTCGCGCCGGCCCTGGCCGACGCCATGCGGGTGTTGACTATTTGCCTCACCTGACCGGAGAGGCGTCCCGTCCGACCTCGGCCCGGGCGGACAGCGCCCTGGCCGAGCCCTGCCCTGCGGGATGCATCCACTCCGGCGCGATCTCCGCCAGCGGCCCCATCACGAATTTCCGCATGGCCGCGCGCGGGTGCGGCAGGATCAGACCGTCGAGGTCTCCCGTCGTCCGGCCATAGGCGATCAGGTCGAGATCCAGCGTCCGCGGCGCATTGGCCGCGCGCCGTTGCCTCCCGAACGCCTCCTCGATCCGGCCGAGTGCGGCCATCAGTTCATGCGGGTCGTGGGCCGTATGGACGATCACCACCCCGTTCAGGAACGGCGGATCGTTCGGATCGGGCCAGGCGGCCGAGCGCCACCAGGACGACCGCGCCACCACGTCGATCCCCTCGGCCCGGAACCGCGCCAGCGCCGCCTCCAGCGCCTCGCGACAGTCGCGCCATGCGCCGCAGTCGTTGCAGCCCAGCGCCACGACAATGGCGTCGTCCAGACCGGCCGCGCCGTCGAACGGAACGGGCGGCGGCGCATTCTGCTGCGAGCCGGGCTTCTCCATCCCCGCGTAATACACCAATGAAGACGTGCGCGCCCGCCGCGATCGCCTCGGCGCCGTGATTGACTCCGGGAAAGTTCGTCAGGCCTAGTCGGACCCGGGATAGCGCCGGCTATCCGCAGACAGGCGGGTGTTGTCATGCTTCGCATCCTGGCCGGGTTCGCGGCCGCTCTGACCCTCGCGTCTCCCTCATTGGCTCAGGTTCCGCCGCAGGACTCCCCGCCCGCTGAGCTGGAGACCGTCCTTGTCGACGGCCGTCCGCTCAGAGAGGCGGTCGAACGCTTTGTTGACGACGTGGTCGCGCCGCCGGTGGGTCGGGGGCCGGCGCGTTGGGACCTCAAGGTCTGCGTCGGTGCGCTCAACCTCCGTCGAGACGCCGCCCAGGTTGTGGTGGATCAGGTGTCCCGCATCGCCCTGGACCTGGGGCTGGAGCCCGGCGAGCCGGGATGCCGGCCGAACATCCTCGTGATCGCCTCCAGCGATGGAGAGGCCTTGGCGCGAGCCCTGGTCGTACGGAGCCCACGGGCGTTCCGGCCCAACTACGCAGGCGCGTCGCGGGGCGCCTCCGCCCTTGCCCGGTTCCAGACCTCGTCCGCGCCGGTCCGGTGGTGGCACCTCAGCCTTCCGGTGACGGAAACGGGCGATATCGCCGTCAGGCTGCCCGGCGGGTCAGCGCCCTTCGTCAGGCAGGACAGCAGCCGGCTGACCACCCGACTGCGAAACGACCTGCGCCGCGCCTACGTCATCGTTGAGCTGGAAGATATGGAGGGCGTCACCTTTCAACAGCTGGGCGATTACATCGGCATGGTGACCATGGCCCAGATCGATCCGGAGGCCGAGACAGCGGCCTATGACACAATCCTGAACCTGTTCGACGCCCCGGGGAGCGTGAGCGGCCTGACCGAGTGGGACCGCTCCTATCTCTCGGCCCTCTATGACGCCGAGCTCAACCGGCGCTCGCCGAACCATCAGGGCGGCGAGGTCGCCGGGCTGATGTTGCGTGACCGCCGGCGGGCCCGGACGGAAGAGGCGGCGGAATAGCGGATCGCGGACTTGCCCCGCAGCCCCGAGTCCTGAAACGCTGGGCGCACTGGTCTCCGCCTTCCCCGGGGACGAGCGGGACACGACATGACCACCGCCCACCCGTCCGAACCGCCCCGCGACTGCCCGCTCTGTCCGCGTCTGGTGGAATACCGCCGCGAGAACCAGCGCCAGAACCCCGGCTGGTTCAACGGCCCTGCCCCCTCCTTCGGCGACCCGGACGCGCGGCTGCTGGTCGCGGGACTGGCGCCCGGCCGCACCGGCGCAAACCGCACGGGCCGGCCCTTCACCGGCGACGGCGCGGGCGTCATCCTCTACGACACGCTGATCAAGACCGGCTTCGCCACCGGCCGGTACGAGGCCCGGTCCGACGATAGCCTGCAACTGGTCGACTGCATGATCACCAACGCGGTCCGCTGCGCCCCGCCCTGCAACAAGCCCCTGCCGGTCGAGGAGGCGACCTGCCGCCCCTTCCTGACCGCCCGGCTGGCCGCCCTGCCCCGGCTCAAGGTCATCGTCACCCTCGGCGACGTCTCGCGTCGCAATGTGCTGAAGGCGCTGGGCCTGTCCGGCTCCGCGGCGCCCCCCGGCCATGGCGTCGAGGCGACGCTGGGCGGCTATGTGATCCTGAATAGCTACCACTGCTCCCGGCTCAATACGAACACCGGCCGCCTGACCCCCGCCATGTTCGAGGCCATCTTCCGGCGCGCCCGCGAAATCATCGAATCCTGACCGAACGCCGCTCGCCAAACGAGCGAGTGTGGCTCTCCTGCCACGCGAATCAGCGGGCGCCGGGTGTAGCGTCATCCTCCAGGAACAGTGCTGCGTACCTTGCGTTGATCGAACAGCTTTGGAGGGCTGTGATGCGTAGGTCGAACGGGGTCTTTTCACCTCAGGAACGGAAGACGGCGCTGTGGGCGCTGCTGATGGCGGGCCTGATCGCCGCCATGGGGATGGTGATCCAGCAATGGAGCCAACCGTCCGTCGGTCCCGGCGGCATCGAGGCCTATATGACCGCCCCGGTCCCGGGTGTTCTGGACGCCCAGCCGGTCGTCGATCTGGGCCAGCCGCTGGTCTGAACTAGCCGCGATCCTTCATCAGCCGGGCCTTGTCGCGCTGCCAGTCGCGCTGGGCCGTGGCCTCGCGCTTGTCGTGCAGCTTCTTGCCCTTGGCCAGGGCGATCTCGATCTTCGCCTTGCCCGCCTCGTTCAGGTACAGCTTGACCGGAATGATGGTCTGGCCGTCGCGCTGGACGGCGCCGATCAGCTTGTCGATCTGCTTGCGGTGCAGCAGCAGTTTCCGGTGCCGGCGCGGCTCATGGTTGAAGCGGTTGGCCTGTTTGTACGGCGGGATGTCGGCGTTCACGAGCACGATCTCGCGCCCTTCCACCGCCGCATAGCTCTCGGCGATATTGGCCCGGCCGTCGCGCAGCGCCTTGATCTCGGTGCCGAGCAGCATGATCCCGGCCTCGACGTAATCCTCGAGGAAATAATCGAATTTCGCTCGCCGGTTCTCGGCGATGATCTTCATCTTGGGGGCTGTGGACGCCATCAGCCCAGGCCCGCATCCGCCATGGCGCGGTCGATGGCCGGCTTGACCCCATCGGACGTCAGGGACAGGGGCGGGCGCATCTCCTCACCGCACAGCTGCAGGCGCGACAGGGCGTATTTCGTCGGCGCCGGGGAGTTGTCGAGGAACAGCGCCTTGTGCAGTCCGATCAACCGGTCCTGCCAGTCGCGCGCCGTGGCGTAGTCGCCCGCCGCCGCCGCTTCGTGCAGGGCCACCATGGCCTCCGGCGCGACATTGGAGGTCACCGAGATCACGCCCACGCCGCCCTGGGCGTGGTAGCCGAGATAGCTGGGATCATCGCCCGAGATCAGGTCGAACTGCCCGCTGATATTGGCCCGCATCCAGCTGACCCGCCCCAGGTCGCCGGTCGCGTCCTTGATGCCGACGATGTTCGGATGGGCCGCCAGCCGGGCCACCGTCTCGTTCGACATATCCACGCCCGTCCGCCCGGGCACATTGTACAGCAGCACCGGAAGCTGAACGGCCTCGGCGATCGCTTCGAAATGCTGCGCCAGACCCGCCTGCGAGGGCCGGTTGTAGTAGGGGGTGACGATCAGGGCGCCGTCGGCGCCGACGGTCTTGGCGAACCGGGCCAGCTCGATCGCCTTGTCCGTCGCCGACGATCCGGCGCCGGCGATCACGCGCGTGCGCCCGGCGGCGACCTGAACGCACAGCTCCACCACCCGCTTGTGCTCGTCGAGCGTCAGCGAGGCGCTCTCGCCCGTCGTGCCCATTGGCACGACGCCGTGGATGCCGGCGGCGATCTGGCGTTCCAGAAGCTGCGTGAAGGCGGCTTCGTCCACCTTTCCGTCACGAAGTGGTGTGATCAGGGCGGTGATCACGCCCTTGAACAAGGGGGCGGTCATTGAGACAGATGGTCCTGCGTGGAAAATCGGGGCGACAGTCGCCGGATATTAAGCGTTGGAGGGTAGGTTGCCGGTCGCCCGACCGCAACCGCGACGCATGGAGATCGGACAGGCAATGATCGCTACCAGCCTCGCGGCCGTCCTGGCGCTGCTCGCGCCCGCGCCTGAATCCCTGCTGCCCCAGGAAGTGCCCTACAGCGCTGTGGCCGCGTCCGGCCCGGTCAGCAACCAGCCGCGCCTGCTGAACGATCAGGACACGGCGCTCTTCCGCCAGGGTCTCGCCGCGGCCAGGTCGCGCGACATCCCGGGCGCTCGCAACGCCGCTTCGCAGATCAGCGACCCGACCGCCCGCAAATTGGTCGAATGGGCCCTGCTGGACACTTCGGCCGACCAGATGCCGATCAGCGACCTCGTCGCCGCCCGCACCGCCTTCACGGGCTGGCCCCGCGCGGACAGCCGCAATGCCGCCGCCGAGCGGGCGCTGGACCGCGCTTACGCCGGTCCGGACGCGGCCATAGACCTGTTCGCCCGCAGCGGACCCACAACCATCCAGGGTGCCATCGCCCTCGCCGACGCCCTGGAGCAGCGCGGCCGCTCCGACGAGGCTCGCCGCCTGATCACCGACTGGTGGCGCACCCGGTCCTTCGACGACGCGACCCAGACCCGCATCCTGACCCGCTGGGGCTCGAGCCTGACCCAGGCCGACCACACGGCGCGGCTGAACATGCTCCTGCTCGGGCCGCACGGTCCAGCGACCCGCGCCATGCTTCCGCTGGTCCCGTCCGACCGGCAGGCCATCGCCAACGCCGTTATGGCCCTGCGCACCGCCTACAGTCCCGACGCCATCGTCGCGAACCTCAGCTCCACCCAGGCGCTGGATCCGGCCGTGGTGCTGGAACGCGTGCGCATCCTCCGCTCGCAGAACCGCCAGTCCGAAGGCTTCGCCCTCCTGGCCGCCCTCCCCCCCGCGCCGTCGCACACCGAGGGCCAGAACACCCTGTGGAGCGAGCGCCGCAACTACTTCCTCGACGCGCTCGAGCGCCGCAACGGCCAGGCCGCCTATGACGCCATGGCCGGCCACGGCTTCCCCGCCGGCGAGCGCAAGGTCGATGCGGAATTCTGGGCCGGCTGGGCGGCGCTGGTGAAGCTGAACGACCCGGTCCGCGCGGCGCGCCATTTCGAGGCCCTGCGCCAGATGTCGTCGACGCCGATCACCCAGGGTCGCGCCCAGTACTGGCTGGGCCGGGCCGCCGAGGCGCAGGGCAACACTCCCGCCGCCATCCGGCACTACCGGGACGGCGCGCGCCACATCCAGACCTTCTACGGCCAGCTGGCCGCCGAGAAGGCCGGGATGACCACGATCAACCTGCCCGCCGATCCGGTCCCGTCCGCCGCCGAGGTCGCCGCCTTCGAGAACAACGAGGTGGTTCGCGCCATGCGCATCCTCGGCGAGACCGGCGAGATGAGCCTGTTCCGCGTCTTCGCCTTCCAGCTGGACGACGACCTCCCCGGCCCGGCCGGCCTGGCGCAGCTCATGGACCTGTCGCGCAACTACGGGGAGGGTTTCACCGCCATGATGGTGGGCCGCGCCGCCAGCCAGCGCGGCTTCCTGCTCCCCGAGCGGCAGTATCCGGTCCGGCTGCCGCCTGCGGTGGCCGGCGCGGCGCCGCTGGAGTTCACCCTCGCCATCACGCGGCAGGAATCCAGCTTCGATCCCCGTGCGCGGTCGCACGCCAATGCCCGCGGCATGATGCAGTTCATCCCCGCCACGGGCCGCTCGGTCGCGCGGCAGCTGGGGCTGCCCTATTCGGATGAGCGGCTCTACGACGCCGACTTCAACATGACCCTCGGCAGCTATCATCTCGGCGATCTGACCAGCAATTTCGGCGGCTCGATGCTGCTGACGACCATCGCCTACAACGCCGGACCGGGGCGCCCCCCGCAATGGGTCGCGCGCTGCGGCGACCCGCGCGGCGCAACGGTCGACCCGGTCGATTTCATCGAGTGCGCGCCCTTCACGGAAACTCGCAACTACATGATGCGAGTCATGGAAAACATGCAGGTTTATCGCGCGCGCCTGAACGGTGGATCAGCCCCGCTGACCCTGTCCTCGGACCTGCGTCGCGGCGCCCCGGCCGGACCGGCGCCCTACAGCTACGCGGGCGAGGATACGACGCGGGCGCCTGAGGGAGAGCCGTCGGAATAGCGGCCGCTCGCCAGCAGCGGCCCGTCCGGGCTCTCGATCCAGCGCGCCGACAGTCCGAACACCCGCGCCATGACCTCGGGCGTCAGCGCCTCCAGCGGCGCGGCATGCGCCTCGACCTGGCCGGCGTTCATCACAACCACCCTGTCCGCGAACCGCGCCGCAAGGCCGAGATCGTGCAGGCTGACGAGCACCGCCTGCCCCGCCCCGGCCCGCGCCTTGAGCCGTTCCAGCACCATCAGCTGCGCGTCCGGATCCAGCCCTGCCGTCGGCTCGTCGGCGAGCAGGGCCGGCGCACCCGCCGCCAGCGCCCGCGCCAGCAGCACCCGCGCCCGCTCGCCGCCTGACATGTCGGCCACGCCGCGGTCGGCCAGATGCCCCGCCTCGACCTCGTCCAGCGCCGCGCGCGCCGCCGCCATCGCCTGTACGCCGGAAAGAAATGGCGCGCCGAGGGCGGCAACCTCGATGGCGGGCAGGTTCCAGGCGATACGGCCCTCCTGCGGCAGATAGGCTACCCGGGCCGCGCGGGCGCGTAGCGAGAGGGTGGTCACGTCGTCCCCCTGCAGACGGACCACGCCCCCGGTCAACGGCAGCAGGCCGGCGAACGCCCGGATCAGGCTGGACTTGCCGGCCCCGTTCGGACCGACGACGGCCACCAGCTGGCCCCGGTCGACCAGCACGTCGGCGCCGTCCAGCACCCTGCGCCCGCCGAGACTGGCGTCCGCGTCCCACATCGTCAGAAACGCCGTCACAACCGCCACTCCCGCGCGGCCCGCCAGGCGATCATCGCGAACAGCGGCGCCCCGACCAGGGCGGTGAACACACCCAGCTTCAGCTCCTGGTCCGTCGGTGTCATCCGCGCCAGCAGGTCCGCGACCACCAGCATCAGCCCGCCCGCCAGCGCCGAGGGCAGCAGGAGGCGACCGGGGTCGCCCCGCACCGCGCTGCGCACCAGATGCGGAGCCGCCAGCCCGACAAAGCCGATCACACCCGCCACCGCCACCGCTGCCCCCGTGGCCAACGCGGTCGCCAGCAGGGCCAGCAGCCTCAGGCGCGCCATCGGCAGGCCCGAAGTCCGCGCCGTCTCCTCGCCGAGACTCAGCATCCGCAGGCCCGGCGCCGCCAGGGCTGCAAGGGCGCCCGCGACCAGCACCGCCGGAGTCACCCAGGCGACGTCGATCCAGCTGCGGTTCTGCACTGAGCCGAGCAGCCAGCTCATCACCTCGGCCGTGGCGATCGGCGACGGCGAGAGGTTGAAGATCAGGGCCGTCGCCGCGCCGGCGAAGCTGGATACGGCCACGCCGAACAGGATCAGGGCCTCGGGCGACCGCACGCGCGCCGAGAACAGGATCAGCAGGCCGCCCGCCAGCCCTGCCCCGGCGAGGGCCGACACCTCGACCGCACCGGGAACCACCGCCGCGCCCAGCACGATCGCTCCCGCCGCCGCCAGCGCGGCTGAGGCCGAGACCCCCAGCACGCCCGGATCGGCCAGCGGATTACGCAACAGCCCCTGCATCACCGCGCCCGACAACCCCAGCGCCGCCCCGACCATCAGGGCCGTCGCCACGCGCGGCGCCCGCACCTGCCACAGTACTTCCGCCGGGCCCGAACCCGGATCGGCGAAGGCCTGGGTCATCTGCGCCATGTCGAAAACGGTTTCACCCAGCAGGATTCCCAGCACGGACGCCGCCAGAATCAGGCCGGCGAGGACCAGGGTCAGCCGGGAGGGCCGGGTCACGATCCGGCCTTCAGCATCGCCGCCGCATCAGCCGCGAACCAGGCCGGACAGGTCAGGGCCGCCGCCGGCAGCCTCGCCGCGACCCGGCCCCTCGCCGCCCGCTGCACGACCGGATGCCGCCCGGGTCCGCGCCAGTCGCCCCGCGGCTGATCGAAGAAGCCCAGCACGAACCGCGCCGGCGGATACAGGGCGATCCGCTCCACGCTGACCGGCGCGAAGAACGGCCCCGCCGCCGCATTGGCGAACCCCGCCGCGCCCAGAATGGCGTCCACCAGCGTGCCCTTGCCGGCCGTGAACCCACCCGCCGTCAGATACAGGGCTGACCGCCTGTGGGCTGGGGGTTCAGGGGCCGCTGTCCGCAGCCTCGCATCCATCCGCGCCGTCAGGGCCTCACCCCGGTCAGGTACGCCCAGACCTTGGGCGACGACGCGAATATCAGCCCGTACGCCACTGAAATCCGTCGCATCCTCGATCGTCACGACCCGGACGCCGGTTGCCTCGAGCCGCGCCAGCAGGCGCGGCTCGCCGCCCCAGTATCGGACCACCACATCGGGCCGGAAGGCGATCGCCGCCTCGAGCGTCGGGCGGATTCGCCGCCGTCCGGACGCCGCTTCCCGCAGCCAGGCGTCGGGATCATCGGCCCGGGGCGACAGGGCCAGTTCGGCGTCGGGCCTCAGGGCCAGCACATACTGATCGGCGCACTGGTCCAGCGCCATGACCCGCAGTGGCCGGGCCTCGGCGACGCCGGCTCCGAGCAGCACCAGTCCGGCCAGCGTCCCCGCCAGCCGTCTCACGGTTTCAGCAGGCCCGCGAACAGGCCGTCCAGCAGCGTCGACACCAGCGTCTCGCGCTCGACCCAGTCGAAATACGGCTTGGAAATCATCAGCGAGACAACGCCGTGGCACCCGGCCCAGAGCGCCTGCGCGGTTGTCCGCGCATCGCTCCGCAGGAACCCCGCCGTCTCGGCGTCCTCGACCACGGCCTCGAAGGACCGAAACAGCCCGCCGCCCAGCTCCTGCGCCGCGGAAAGCGCGCCGTGCTGAAGCTCGACCGGACGGGTCATGTAGATCAGCCGGTAGGCGTTCGGATTGGCGAAGCCGAAATCGACATAGGCGCGCAGCATGCGCCGCAACCGCTCCTCCGGCTCGCCGGGCTCCGCCACAATGGCCTGGTTCATCTCCAGCAGGGCGGCGAACGCCTGCCGGCAGATCTCATGCAGGATTTCGCCCTTCTCGGCGAAATGCATGTAGAGCGCCGTCGAGGACAGGCCGACCTCGTCCGCGATCTTCCGGATCGTCGCTCCCTCATAGCCGTGCTCGACGAAAATCCGTTCCGCGGCGGCGAGGATTTCCGCGCGACGGGCATGGCCCTCGCCCTTGGGCTTGCGCTGGGAACGCAGGTTGAGCGGGGTGGCTGCAACGGTCACGCGGGGACTCCGGACGTCGAGCCACTGAATAGCGGCATTCCCCGGCCCGCGCCAATCGCTTGCAGCATGCGAATCACCGGGCTAACCATGAGTAGTGAACGGGGTGGAGATCAGGGATCTGGAACAGCGCCGGCGGGACGCCGCGCGATATGGGCCGCCGTTCGCACAGAGCGCTGCCATGCGGGCGCTTGCGCCCTTCCAGGCCCTCAGCCTTCTCGCCCTCGCGGCGGTTGCGGCGCTCGCGCTATGGTTCTGGCCTGACCGTGTGGCGGACGGTCTGGTCGCGGTGGCGGCCTTCGCCTTCCTGACCGTGTCGATCTGGCGCGTCGTCCTGATCCTGATCAGCGCCGGTCGTCGGCCCGACCCTCCGATCCCGACGACCTGGCCGCGGTACACCGTCCTGGCGGCGCTGTTTGACGAGGCTGACATCGTCGACCAGCTGGTCGAACGCCTGTCGCGCCTCAACTACCCGCCCGAGCGGCTTCAGGCCTTTCTGGTGCTGGAAGCCCACGACCACGAGACCATCGACGCGGCCCTTGCCGCGCGCCGTCCGGACTGGCTCGGTGTGCTCGTGGCCCCGCCAGGCGCGCCGCAGACCAAGCCGCGCGCCCTGAATTTCGCCCTGACCCATGCCACGGGCGAACTGCTGACCGTCTATGACGCCGAGGACGCCCCCGATCCCGACCAGCTTCGCGAGGCCGCCGCCCGGTTCGCCGACGACCCGAGTGGACGTCTCGCCTGTCTCCAGGCCCCGCTCCGAATCCGTCCGCCTGTCAGCGACGACGGCCGCTTCACCGACCGCCAGTTCGCCGCTGAGTATGCCGGCCTGTTCGAAACCACCCTCCCCGGCATGGCCCGCCTCGGCCTGCCTTTCCCGCTCGGCGGCACCAGCAACCATTTCCGCGTCGACGTCCTGCGCTCGATCGGCGGCTGGGACGCCTGGAATGTCACCGAGGACGCCGATCTGGGTTTCCGGCTGTGGAGTTGTGGCTGGACCCTCGGCGTGATGTCGCGTCCGACCCGGGAGACTCCCCCGGGAGGGCTTAAGCACTGGCTGCCCCAAAGGACCCGGTGGTTGAAGGGTCACCTCCAGACCTGGGGCGTCCATACCCGCAGGCCATGGCGGCTGGGCTGGCGAGGGATCCTCGCCCTGGGGATGACGCTGGGCGCGGGGATCGTCTCGGCGGCGATCCACGGCCTGACTCTGGCCTGGGTGGCGGCGGCGCTGCTGGTTTCAGCCATGGCCGGCCTGTCGCCGGAAACGCCGGTGCTGGCGCTCTGCGTCCTCGTGTTGGGCACAGCCTCTGCATGGCTGTCCTGCGCCATCGGAGCGAGGCGGGCCGGTGCGCCCTACAATGCGGGCGACATGATCAAGGCACCCGCCTACTGGGCCCTCCTGTCTGTCGCCTTCGCCCATGCGACCTGGCGTCTGGTGCTCGACCCCTTCGCCTGGGACAAGACGCCCCATCAGCGTGACGCGACGGTCGATGAGAAATCATCCGCTGACGCTGAACCCGAAACCAACGACATGCTGGACGCGACCGCGCCTCTCCGCCTATCAGCGGGTCATGCCGCCGCGCCTGAACCCGTCGCCTGAGACCCTCGTCACCCGCGCCTGGGCGGACTACGCCCTGCTGGACAGCGGCGGCGGGCGCAAGCTCGAGCGCTATGGCCGCCATACCGTGGTCCGACCGGAGCCGCAGTGCTTCTGGTCGCCCCGTGATCCGGCGGCCTTTGACGCCGCCGACGCCGTCTTCGATCCGACCGACGAGGACGAGACCGGTCGCTGGCGGTTTGCGGGGAACCCGATCGACAGCTTCCCCCTGGCCTGGCGCGACGTGCGCTTCACCAGCCGTTTCACCCCGTTCCGCCACCTCGCCTTCTTCCCGGAGCAGGCCGCCAACTGGGAGTGGCTCGACGGGCGGGTTCGGCGCCTGAACAAGCCCCGGGTCCTGAACCTGTTCGGCTACACCGGCGTGGCCAGCCTGGCCTGCGCCGCGGCCGGCGCCGAGGTCACCCACGTCGACGCCTCGAAGAAGTCCGTCGCCTGGGCGCGCGAAAACGCCGAACTGTCAGGCATGGCCGACCGTCCGATCCGCTGGATCGTCGAGGACGCCCGCAAGTACGTCGCCCGCGAGGTCCGCCGCGGCTCCAGATACGACGGGATCATCCTCGACCCGCCCAAATACGGACGTGGCCCGACGGGCGAGGTCTGGCGGCTGTTCGAGGACATGCCGGCCCTGCTGAAGGACTGCGCCACCCTGCTGTCCGACGACGCCTCCTTCCTGCTGCTCAACGCCTATGCCGCCCGCGTCTCGGGCCTGTCGCTGGCTCATCTGATGGCCGAAGCCACCGCCGACCGCGGCGGCGTCATCGACTGGGGCGAACTGGCCCTCGCCGAGGACGGCCCCGACGGCCGCGCCATCGGGCTCAGCTTCTTCGCCCGCTGGTCCGCATGACGGATCGCCTCATCACCTCCCTGACCAATGATACGGTCAAGAACGTCCGCGCCCTGCATATGCGCAAGGAGCGGGAGGCGACCGGCCGGTTCCTCGCTGAAGGCCTCAAGTTCATTGGCGAAGCCCTTGATCAGCGACGCGCGCCTCGCCTGCTGATGGTTGGTGAGGACGCCCGTCCCCACCCCATTCTTGAGCGCGCCCGGGCGGCGACCCGCGCTGCCGGGGGCGAGGTCGTCATCGTCACCCACGCCATCCTCGAAAAGATCAGCCGGCGCGACAATCCGCAGACGGTGCTGGGCGTCTTCGACCAGGTCTATACGCCCCTGTCCGCCATCCCGCCCGCAACGGCGCCCGCCTGGGTGGCCCTCGAGCAGGTCCGCGATCCCGGCAATCTGGGCACCATCATCCGCACCGCCGACGCGGCGGGCTGCGGCGGGGTCATCCTGATCGGCGACTGCGTCGATCCCTTCTCGGTCGAGGCCGTTCGGGCCACCATGGGCTCAGTCTTCGCCGTCGCCATCGCCCGCGCCACGCCGGCCGAGTTCATCGCCTGGCGTCAGATGTGGCCCGGCAGCGTCATCGGCACCCGGCTGGACGCCACCGTCGGCCACCATGACGCCGCCATCGAATACCCCGCCCTGATCCTGATGGGGAACGAACAGGCCGGCCTGACCGACACCCTGGCCGCAGCCTGCGACGTCAATGTCAAAATCCCGATGCGCGGGCGGGCGGACAGCCTCAACCTCGCCGTAGCCACCGGGATCATGGTCTATGCGGTGACCGACAAGGCCTGATTGCGGCCGCAGATGACGGCGGATTCACTTGCCGCTCCCTGCTTGGCGGGCCAGCCTCGGCCGATCACATCCGGGGCTTTCCATGCGCGCCTTCCTGACCCTGCTGCTCGTCCTTGGCTGCGTCCCCCTGCCGGCCAGGGCGCAACAGGCTGACCCGGCTCCCGAAGCGTTCCGCGCGGACGCCCTGTCGATCGAGGCCCTGGTCAACGCCCAATACGCCTACCTCGACCGCCTTCCGGGGGGAGCCATGCCGATGAGCCCCGCCCTGCGCGCCGAGGCCGGGGCCGTGAGCGACCGCCGCTCCCTGCTCCGTTATGCCGAACACGCCGTGGCGGCGCTGGCGGACCATCACGCCATCACCGGCGGATCGTTCAATGACAGCTGGGGGCTGGCGCCCAGCCGTTCCGACCTGTGGATCGAACCCGAGGGCGAGGCCTGGAGGATCACCGCCGTCCGCGACAACTCCCCCGCCGCTGCGGCCGGGATCAGGGCCGGCGACCGGCTCCTCGCCATCGCCGGAACGCCGACCACGGCAGCCGTCGCGGCCTTCTGGGCGGAACTGGGCCTTGAGCCGACCGGCGACCGCGCCGGCTACGCCGCCCGCGTCCTCGCCGCCGGCCGCCGCGACCGGCCGCGCGACCTGACCATCCGCGACGCCTCAGGCGCCGAGCGCCGCCTCACCCTGCCCAACCTCTATGTCGCCGGCCCCGGCGAGCGGCCTCCCGTCTCGGCGCATGAGGCGGACGGCGCCCTGGTGATCCGGTTCAACGACTCCCTTGGCGACAGCGCCACGGTCGCCGCCTTCGACGCCGCCATGGCCGCCGCCCGACCGGGCCAGCCCGTCGTGCTGGACCTGACCGACACCGCCAGCGGCGGCAACACCGTGGTCGCCCGGGCCATCATGGGCTGGTTCGTGGATGGCCCGACCGCCTACCAGATCCACAACCTGCCCGCCGAAGAGCGCGAGACCGGCGTGCCGCGCCAGTGGATCGAACAGGTCCTGCCCCGTCCCGGCAAACGCCACCACGGCCCCCTCACCGCCCGCGTCGGCCGCTGGACCGGCAGTATGGGCGAGGGGCTGGCGGTGGGTCTGGATGCGCTGGGCGCGGACGTCGTCGGCGCCCCGATGGCCGGTCTGCTGGGGGCCATCTACGATCACCGGCTGGAGAACTCCGGGATGGTGATCAAACTGCCGACCGAGCGGCTCTACACGGTCGACGGCACGCCGCGGGAAGCCTTCCGGCCACGTCCCGAATGAAGCTCAGAAACTGCGCCCGTCCACCCGTTGCGCCGTCCAGCTGAAGGGCTCGACGTCGGTCAGGGTGCGGATGTTGACCGCCACCACGGGCTGACCGTTCGGGGCCGTGCCCCGCGCGAACGACTGCACCCCGCAGGTCTCGCAGAACCGGTGGATGATCTTGTGGGTGTTGAACCGATACTCCGTCTGCGGCCCGTCAGCGGTGACCCGGAAGGCGTCCGGCGCGACGAAGGCCAGCACCAGTCCCTTGCGGTAGCAGTGCGAGCAGTTGCACTCGACCAGTCCCTCGAGATCGGTCTCGACTTCATAGGCCACGGCGCCGCAGCGGCAGGAACCGGAATGGGTCTTCGCTTCTGCCATCAAGCGTCCTCCAGCAGCACCACGCCGGGCGCCGATTTGAGCGCCCCACGCAGGGCGCCGTCCAGCCGGTAGCGGCCCGGCAACTTCAGTTCGACCTCGCGCCGGCCGTCCAGCGAGGCGATCAGGGAGACCTCCCCGCCCTTGCCCTGCGCCCGCGCCCGTTCGAGCCGCGACCTGAGCGCCTCCGCATCGACCCCCCGGGCCGAGACATGGATGCGAAGCCCCATGGCCCCGTCGTCGATCAGGGTGTCGAGCCGTGACGCGTCATCGCCGAAGAACCGAACCTCGCCGTCTGCTGACTTGGCGCGGACCCGCACCATGATCGAGGCCCCGACTTCCAGCACCTCGCGGCATTTCCGGAGCTGTTCGGGCGGGAACAGGCATTCGAACTCGCCGGTCGGGTCCGAAAAGGTGACGAAGGCGAATTTCTCGCCCGACTTGGCGCTGGCCCGCTCCTGCCGGCGGCGCACGACCCCGGCCATCAGGAAGGCCTCGTGACCGCTCTCGGCCAGGGCCGTGGCCTCGGCGACGAAGGTCACGCGCTTGCGCTTCAGCGCCGGGGCCATGTCCTCCAGCGGGTGGCCCGACAGATAGAAGCCGACGGCGGCCAGTTCCTGGTCCAGCTTCTCGGGCCCGACCCAGGGTTCGACCGGTTTCAGCCGCGGCCGCGCGGCCCCGGCCTGGTCGCCGCCGAACAGCGACACCTGCGACGAGGCGCGCTCGGCGGCCACGCTCTGGCAATAGGCCATCAGGGTGTCGGCCTGTTCGACGAGTTGGCGGCGGTTGGAGTGGAAACTGTCGAAGGCCCCGGCCCGGGCGAGGTTTTCCAGCGCCCGCTTGTTGACGCTGCGCGGGTCGACGCGTTCGAGGAAGTCGAAGATGTCGGTGAACCGCCCGCCGGTCTCGCGCACCTCGACCAGATGCTTCATCGCCTCCAGTCCGACGTTGCGGATGGCGCCCAGCGCGTACAGGACCGCCCCCTTCCCTTCGTCCCAGGCCACGTCGAAATCGGCCGAGGACCGGTTGACGTCCGGGCCCTTGATCGGCACTTCGAAGCGACGGCAATCCTGATAGAAAACAGCCAGTTTGTCGGTATTGCTCAGATCGAGCGACATGGACGCGGCCATGAATTCGACCGGGTGATTGGCCTTCAGCCAACCCGTCTGGAAGCTGATCAGCGCATAGGCGGCGGCGTGCGACTTGTTGAAGCCGTAGCCGGCGAATTTGGCCACGAGGTCGAAGATGTAGCCGGACTGCTCCTCCGACACGCCCTTCTCGGAGGCGCCCTGAACAAAGCGCGCCCGCTGGAAGTCCATCTCCTCCTTCTTCTTCTTGCCCATCGCGCGACGGAGAAGATCGGCCTCGCCCAGCGAATAGCCCGCCAGGACCTGGGCGATCTTCATCACCTGCTCCTGGTAGATGATCACGCCATAGGTCTCGGTCAGGACATCGACCAGCGACGGGTGCAGGCAATCGACCTCCTGCCGACCGAATTTCCGGTCGATATAGGTGTCGATCATCTCCATCGGGCCCGGCCGGTAGAGGGAGATCAGGGCGGTGATTTCCTCAATGGAGCCGCACCGCATCTTGCGGAGGGTGTCGCGCATGCCCTGGGATTCCAGCTGGAACACCCCGACCGTCTGGCCCGAGGCCATCAGCTCATAGGTCTTCGGGTCGTCCAGCGGCAGGCCGTTCCAGTCGACCGCCGCCCCGCGCCGTTCCAGATAGATCCGGGCGCGGTCCAGCACGGTCAGGGTCTTCAGGCCGAGGAAATCGAACTTCACCAGCCCGGCCGCCTCGACCCATTTCATGTTGAACTGGCTGGCCGGGATCGTCGAGCGCGGGTCCTGATACAGGGGGACCAGTTCGGTCAGCGGCCGGTCGCCGATGACGATGCCGGCGGCGTGGGTCGAGGCGTTGCGGTACAGCCCCTCCAGCTCCAGCGCCGTGTCCAGCAGGGTGCGCACCGCGGCTTCGGCATCGCGGGCCTCCCTGAGCCGCGGTTCGATCTCGATGGCCTGGGCCAGGGTGACCGGATTGGCGGGGTTGGCCGGCACCATCTTGGCCAGCCGGTCCACTTGGCCGAGGGGCATCTGCAGCACCCGGCCGACGTCGCGCAGCACGGCCCGCGCCTGCAGGGTGCCGAAGGTGATGATCTGGGCGACCCGGTCCTTGCCGTAGCGGTCCTGGACGTAGTCGATCACCTCTTCCCGC
The DNA here is from genome assembly GCA_964398675.1 of uncultured Brevundimonas sp. GTDB lineage: Bacteria > Pseudomonadota > Alphaproteobacteria > Caulobacterales > Caulobacteraceae > Brevundimonas. The sequence continues at coordinate 9,265 of CAYNNT010000011.1, read as the reverse complement.
CGCTCCTGGCAGAAGTCGATGTCGAAGTCGGGCATGGAGACCCGTTCGGGGTTCAGGAACCGCTCGAACAGCAGGCCGAACCGCAGCGGGTCGAGATCGGTGATGGTCAGGGCCCAGGCGACCAGCGAACCGGCGCCCGAACCCCGGCCCGGACCCACGGGGATGCCGTGGTTCTTCGCCCATTTGATGAAGTCCGACACGATCAGGAAATAGCCGGGGAAGCCCATCTGCTGGATGATCCCGACCTCCCATTCGAGGCGGGCCCAGTAGTCGGCCTCGGGCGCGACCGGGGTCACGGCCTGCAGCCGGGCCTTCAGCCCCTCGCGGGCCTGATGCATCAGCTCCTCGGGCTCGGTCCGCCCGGCCCCGGCCTCGAAGCGCGGCAGGATCGGCGCGCGGGTCGGCACCAGGAAGGCGCAGCGGCGGGCGATCTCCACCGTCGTATCGCAGGCCTCGGGCAGGTCGCTGAACAGCTCCCGCATGGCCGCCGCAGGCTTGAACCAGTGTTCGCCGGTGACGCGGCGACGGTCTTCCTGTCCGGTGAAGGCCCCGTCGGCGATGCACATCAGGGCGTCGTGCGATTTCGCCTGCGCCGCCCTGGCGTAGTGGACGTCATTGGTGGCGACCAGGGGGACGTCATGGGCGTAGGCCCACTCGACCAGCCCGCGTTCCGCCTGCCGCTCGCTGGCCAGGCCGTGCCGCTGCAGTTCGACATACAGGCGGTCGCCGAACACCCGCGCCATCTCGTCGAGCGCTGCGTGCGCCTCGGCCGGCTTGCCCTGCACGAACAGGGGATCGACCGGCCCATCGGGTCCGCCTGAGAGCAGGATCAGCCCCTCGGACCGCTCCGCCACCATCGACCAGGGCACGCTCGGCTCGTCCATCGAGCCGGCGTCGAGAAAGGCCGAGGACGACAGGGCGCACAGGTTCAGCCACCCGGCTTCATTCTGGACCAGCAGGACCACGGTCGGGACCCTGGCCCAACGTTCGTTGACCTTGCCGCCGATGCCGGTGACCGGCAGGGCGCAGGCCACGACAGGCTGCACGCCCGACCCCTTGGCCGCTTCGGAAAACTCCAGCGCCCCGAACAGATTGGCGCGGTCCGCCACGCCCACCGCCGGCATGCCCGCATCCGCCGCCAGGGTCGCGACCTTGCCCGCCTTGATCGCGCCTTCCAGCAGCGAATAGGCCGAGCGGACCCTGAGGTGGATGAAGCCTTGGCTGTTCAGCGTCTCGGTCAAACCGGTCCCGTTCCTTCGGCGATGGATGCGCCTGTCCTGGACCGAGTCTCACATCGCGGGCGACCGGGACACCGGAAAGCGACCCAAGGCCCGCCCTGCCCCGGGACCGACTGTGGATAGCCGCCCGAACGATCAGCCCGGCGACCGGACCGGCCGGAAAAACACAGTCCAGTGAGTCCACTGAGTCCACTCGGGGGGCGCAAACCGTTGAAATCGCGCGACCTGCCAATTGGACTCCATGGACGCTGTGAACGCCCTCAGACCGCCGTGGTCAGCAGCGCCGCCTGCCACATCACCCAGACGAAACCGCTGCATGACGCCAGCGACAGCATATCTCTCACCCAACGCGCCATGATCTTGTCTCCAGATTGCGTGTTCTGCCTATGTTCTATGTTGCGGGTTTGTTCTCGTCAACCCCCGATGGCGATTATGCACTTTGCGTACCGGGAGCTAGATGATGTGTGAAGAAGAGAACCTCTACGAAGAGCTGCCGGACGAGATGCTGGAAGCGGTCGAGCGCCGCTACCGCTCACTCCCCTGGTACGGGAGAGGCTTCAATCTGAGCGGAAAACAGTTGGACGATGCGTGTGACCTCGCTCGCCAGATTGCGCAGCGTGGCCATGATCTCGTGGCCGGCGAAAACTCCAGCGTCGTCGCCGAAGTTTATCTCCAAGCCAAAGGGCAGTTCAGACCCGACCGGAATATTCGACACGGCGGGCATGATCATCAGGTGTTGACCATCATGATTGATGGCCGACCGGATTGATGGGACGTTCGTCGGGTCCCCCCCGTAGAATCGAATAGTCGCCGCTGGCGCGGTTGCTACGCCGAGAACTGGAACCAGCGACTTGTGCTTATCCAGTATGTCGAGATCGTGCAGTCCCCGCAGAAGCGTGTTCCCGCTAGGGAACGGCCTTATCTCACGAAGGAGCCGAACCGCACCCGCCCCCGCCCTCTGGAAGTTCCTCTTGCGGATCATCTCGGGCAGATCCGCTTCGCGCTCCGCAAACGGGAAATAGACACCCTTGGTGCTGCCGCCGGCCGATCTGACGAGATCACAGGCCAAAAGATCGAGGGCGGTTCTGAGATTGTGGACTGCATCGCCGGCGATCGCCGACAGCTTGGGTGGTAACGCCTCCCCGATGCGGACGGTCCACGAGTGCATGCCATTGGGAAATCCGGTCGGCACCTCGACTACCAGCTTGATGGGATTTCGGGCGATATAGACACTGCTGACGGCGACAAACTCCTCCCAGTGCTCTTCCGCGCGCGCAATCTTCAGTCGGGACGCTATAAACGAACCGTCCCCCACCGACACTGTGCTGGTTTCCCCCGATGGCAAACGATCCGAAGCCCCCTATCCCCGCCGACGAATCGCTCAGCGATGAGGAGACGGCACGGCGCCGCGACGATATCGTCAAGCGAATGCTGGCGACCCCGCCCCAGCCGAGGAAGACTAAAGAGCTTCGTCAGGACGGCCCTGCGAAAAGGCCTAGTAGCTGACATCGACGACCGTATCGTCAGGCGATGGAGCGCCGGAGAACCGGATCCAGACCAATGTCCTTATACCGGCGTCGGCGTCGTACACGTTGAGTGCGCGGTCCTCGTAGTACCAGCTATCGGTCTTGTCGTTGACTGCTGTGGGCGCCCCAAACTCCTGCCGCACCTCAGCTTTGGTCTTGCCGTAGACGTGGCTGGAAAATTCCGCCTTCGTGAACTGCGGCTTGGGCGGATCCGGTCGCGGTGTGTACCCTTGATCGCAAGCCCCTAACATCAGCGCCAAGGCGACGCAGGCTCCCGTAAACAGTCGATTCAATGCACTTCCCCCGTGTCCAGCCCGGCGAAAGCCGGGACGGTTAGCCACGCGCGAACACAGGGAAGGCGCGTCCTGCCTATTCCCCGAAGGTATTTTATTGAGCAGGCCGCCCGACAGAGCGGACCTGTGTTCACGCGCAACAGCGCACCCCCGATCTGTGGCTAAACTTCACAGAGGCGGGCCGACTATCTCACGGTTTTCGGATGCCCGCTAGCCGTCGTGACGCCATGCTGGGCGCATGAGAAAGCTCATCGGACACATCATCGCGTGGTTCCTCGCTCCAGTGGAGCGGGAGCGAAGCACCGACCGAAAGGTGCTCAGGGACGTTCTGGATTACTACGCGACTGGCGGGCTTCGTGGGCGACTGCCTGAATCAGGAAGTCGAGCTGAGCACCGACTTCAGCGAGCATTGGCTGAAATGCAGGATCAGGCGGGACCGCCGTATCCACCAGACGATGAAGTTCATTCGACATTGAGGACAGGGCAGCATCCAGATCGGATGAGCGGCTGACCTCTTTAGAGGCCAGCCAGACAATCAATTGCTTGAGGGCAAGTCCCTCGAAAACCGAGTTCTGATCCATCCGGTCACCCCTTCGTCCTCCATCTGGACCTGTGATGTTTACGCCCAGAGCTGGGCGGGGTGGAGTCCTTGGGAGCGTCTGCCGTAAGGCCGCCGATAGGTGAGGCGCTTGCCGATGGCACCGATCACAGCCTTCGCAGCGCGGTCGCTGTCGCTCACGCCGAGGGCCGCTCGCTGGCTGTAGCGGAAGTCGAACTCCGCCATGTAGCGGTGCAGGTGGCGAGCCGCGCAGTGCTGATACACCCCGCGCATCCCGCGCTTGAAGATCGAGTAGAACCCCTCGACCGTGTTGGTGTGGACGCGGCGATCGTCGGTCGAGACGTACTCGCTCTTGCCATGGTTCACCACGCCGTGAGCTGAGAAGTTCCAGCCGATTGAGGTGTAGCGCGGCGCTTCGTCGGTCATCAGCCACGCTTCGCGGGCGATGTTCTTTTCCAGGATGGGCAGGAGGGTCGCCAGACGCAGGTCTTTGACGACGAAGCTGCGCGCCTCACCCGTGGTGCGGTCCACCAGAGACAGCACCTTGTTCATGTTCTGGATCCCGAACTTCACGCCCGGTGCCGGCGGCTTGGTGATGTCGCGACCGATGAAGGTTTCGTCCACCTCGACCGGCCCACCACCTCCACCCATCGGCGGAGCCAGTTCGCCCTCGCGCATCGCCTCGCGGATGCGGTGGGCCATGAACCATGCTGTGCGATAGGAGCCGAAGCCCAGCATTC